>NZ_JBHTKK010000002.1:0-413604 GCF_042675985.1 Oceanobacillus locisalsi | reverse complement strand
TAAAATGGAGGGGCGTGTGGCTACCCCTAAACATTTTTTCAAGTATTTTATGTTGTTTTTCACTTAGTTTTATCTCGACAGCTTGCTTAACCATTTCCATTCATCCCCTTGGTTATTTTTTACAAGTCAAGAATAACATGGAAGGGGGAGTGAATTCAGCCGTTCTGCACTAGTGCAGACGTTGCAACAACGGTTTTGATGGGGTGAGTAAGCGCAACCCCAGGACGTTGCGACTTTAGTCTGCCTAGGGGCACGCTCTTCAGCTAACTTTTGCCAAGAAGAGCGCTTGGCAAAAGGGCATCTTCAGATGGTGCTGATCCCTCGTCCAGCTACAAGCGTCAAAAACTAGACAACTTCCCGAGAGCGCCCTACGATAAAGAAGACTTAGCGATTGGCAAGCCGACAGGCGCAGACAGAGCTAAAGTCGCACTTTCATCGACTAAGAACGGTCACGTCCTGTGACCAACGTCGATACTAGGACGTCGTGTCCGTCGTGCCCCGCGGGTGAAAGTCATCATCCGTTCGTAAACTCACGGTGATTCCTTTATCTCATAAGTGATGGAAGTTCGACCAAGGTCGAACCACCCCCAAAGATCGGGGGCGCAGTTGTTACGTTTTTAAACGACGCTTTCCGCTTTCCTTTCAGGAGTCAAAACGGTCCGCCTTCGCTAGTGGGATGTTCTATACGATTGACATAGCTGAACAAATACAAATAGATCAGACAAAACACATTTCTCGTGGTGCATGGTAAAATGTTCAGCAATCGTTTCTTTCTGTGCATGGAAGCCTTTCTCGATATGAACGATCCATGTTGTTATGATTTGAACTGTTAAGCGAACCATTGGTAACAACATAATGATAGATTATTGAGGTTAAAAAGCGATTATTTCATCTAACTTCATCAAAATGTTATTTCTTACAAGCGCTGTAGAATCCTATTAGAGCGCAGGCCAACCACGGAGACTCCTATGGGAACAGGGCGAGCTGAAGATCCACTTGAAAAGCGGTCTTCTTTTCAAGTTAGCTGAAGCCGTCCCCATGGAAAGCGGAGTGGTCGGCCGGAGCGGGAGCTGTACACCATACCCTGTTCAAAAAAATAGCAGGACACTTTAACTCAAAACAAGCATGATAATAGAGGGCATGCAAGAACAGCACGGTTTATATGCTTATTCTTAGGCACAAAAGGCGTTTGTTATTAAACAGACGCCTTTTCTGTATCTTTGTTAAATGCTTCTTTCATTGCCTGCAGCACATCTTCATTTGCCAATAAATCATAGCCTGTTTTGGCCATTGATAATGCACCTTCATATAAAGCTGCGTGTCCATCTTCGGTTATCGTTTGGTCTGCAAACTCTTTCGTATGCGGGATGATACCCTCTTTATTTAAACCGATATACGGATGGATGGCCGGAACCACTTGGCTGACATTCCCCATATCAATTGATCCATAGCTTTCTTTTGAACTGTACACAGGAAGTCTGCTGGTCTCTTTTAAATTTGCGGTAAATAAATCGGATAACACTTTATTTGTCGTCATATCATCATAACTTAATTCATAATTGGATATGTCGAGCGTTGCACCTGTCATGGAAGCAGCACCTTCTGCAATATTTTTAACCTTCTCTACTACTTCATTCAGATACGAACGATCCGCTGCTCGGACATAAAATTGGGCCACTGCTTTATCAGGAACGACATTCGCCGCTTCTCCGCCCTCCGGAATCACACCATGGATACGGACATCTGATTTAACATGCTGTCTTAATGCATTAATGCCGTTAAATAACTGCAGCACACTGTCCAATGCATTGATTCCCTCTTCTGGAGAAGCTGCAGCATGTGCTGTTTTCCCGTGATATTCGAATTGAATCGCATCCATAGCTAAGGAATCGCCGCTTTCCTGCGAAACATCACTGGGATGTAAAATCATCGCCGCATCGAGACCATCAAGTACGCCCTGCTCACTCATTGGTACTTTTGCTCCATTTGTTTCTTCAGCTGGTGTACCAAATACATGAACAGTACCGCCAATTTCATCTATGACTTTACTTAACACGATGCCGGCGCCGACGCTCATTGTTCCAATTAAATTATGCCCGCAGCCGTGCCCAATTCCTGGAAGTGCATCATATTCAGCCAAATAGGCAATCGCCGGTCCAGGCTTTCCGCTTGTATAGGTTGCTTTAAAGGCAGTATCACGGTCTACAATTCCTTTTTCAACATCAAATTGGTGAGCTGTTAAATAATCGGTTAACAGCTTCATTGATTCATATTCTTGATCACCCAATTCTGGATTATTAAAAATGGTACCGCTCAAACTGGTTAAATCATGGATAATTTTATCTAATTCCTTTTTTAAATTTGCTTTCATTATTCTTCCCTCATTTAATGTATATATATTAATCAATATGTATATTTATAACATATTTTTGCAAAGATATTCAAGAACCACGATAAATAATCTATTTTCTGATAATTTTCCATAAGAAAACAGATTGAGATATCGATGTATACTCAATCTGTTTTCTTTGTTTCATTAATAAGCTCTTGCCCAATAAACCAATTCTTTTGCTTCTTTTCCACAGCATACACATTTATCTGATACGCTTTCGCTTTCAAACGGAATACAACGGGAGGTTGCTGATGTTTCTTCTTTAATCTTTTCTTCACAAGCAACATCTCCACACCACATTGCTTTGACAAATCCGCCTTTTTCAATTTCCGTTTTGAACTCATCCATGTCCTTGGCAGTATGTGTCATCTCCTCACGATGCTCCAGAGCCCGATTATAAAGGCTTGCCTGTACTTCATCCAGTAAGGCAGCAAGCCGCTCTTCTACATCTGCCAAAGCGACAAATTCTTTTTCTCCTGTATCACGGCGGACAAGAACAACTTGTTCTTTCTCAATATCCTTTGGTCCCATTTCGATACGGACCGGAATGCCTTTCATTTCATATTCATTAAATTTCCAGCCCGGCATTTTGTCACTGCCGTCAATATCTACGCGAGCAATACCGGCTAACTGGTCACGTAAATCATACGCTTTATCCAATACCCCTTCTTTGTGCTGCGCAATCGGAACAATCATTGCCTGTGTCGGCGCAACCTTTGGAGGAACAACTAATCCGCGGTTATCCCCATGCGCCATAATCAATGCTCCCATAATACGGGTAGATAATCCCCAGGAAGTTTGATGAACAAATTGACTTTCTCCGTTTTCATCCAGGTACGTAATATCAAATGCTTCTGCAAAACCAGAACCAAAATGATGGGACGTCGCCGATTGTAACGCTTTTCCATCATGCATTAATGCTTCAATCGTTAAAGTAAATTCAGCTCCTGCAAATTTTTCTTTATCTGTTTTTGTTCCTTTCAGCACAGGAATTGCTAAATAGTCTTCCACCAGATTAGCATAAATGTCAAGCATCTGGTTTGTTTCTTCGCTCGCATCTTCATGTGTCGCATGAGCTGTGTGCCCTTCCTGCCAATGAAACTCGGAAGAACGCAGGAATGGTCTTGTTGTTTTTTCCCAACGGACAACATTGGACCATTGATTATACAGTTTTGGCAGATCACGATAAGAGTGAATGTTATTGGAATAATAATCACAGAAAAGCACCTCAGAAGTCGGACGTACAGCAATACGCTCTGTTAATTCCTCGTCCCCGCCATGCGTTACCCAAGCAACTTCAGGGGCAAATCCTTCTACGTGGTCTTTCTCTTTTTGCAGCAAACTTTCCGGAATAAAAAGCGGGAAAGCCACATTGGTATGTCCTGTTTCTTTAAACATTCTATCCAATTCGTCTTTAATATTTTCCCAGATTGCATAGCCATAAGGCTTAATAATCATAGTTCCGCGCACTTGGCCATAGTCTACAAGCTCAGCCTGCTTCACAACGTCTGTATACCACTGTGCGAAATCGTCTTCCATCGCTGTAATTTTCTCTACAAATTGTTTATTTTTCTTACCCAAAAGTAAGCACCTCTTTCTTATTTTGCTCTTCTATTATTTCAAACAGTACAAACACAAAAAACGCAAAAAATCCTCCATCCTGTCAAAGGGACCGAGGTCAGGTGGTACCACCCTTGCTTATATAGCAACTGCTGACAATTCATTTTCAGACATCACAGTGCATATATACACTTCATTAGATAACGGTCTAAAACCGCGCCAATTTCAGAGTTTCCGCTCCTTAGATGGCGAACTCGAGAGGCAGGTTCCCTTGTCTGTCTATGAAAAAGTCTCAGCTTTCTTTTTCTCTCTGTGTTAGACATTTACAACGTACTATTCTCCGTCAACATTTCAACTATGTTTTTAATATATATTTCTCATAAGTGAAAGTCAAGAAGCGAATGATTTTTTCTGATTAAATCCAGATTGCGATAAAAAACCAGATAATCATAATCAACTGTAAAACAATTTTCGCGACAGATCCGCCTAAGAATCCTAAAAAAGAACCGATTGACGCCCGTATAGCTTCTCTTACTGTTCTCCGCTGTATCATTTCAATCACGAGAACCGTTAAAAATGGAATATAAATAATGCCAAATGGCGGTGTAATAAAAGAACCGAATATAACCGCTACAGCTGCTCCTCTTTCACCCGCTTTACTGCCGCCAAATTTTTTCACAAAATAACTGTTGGCAATGATATCCGCTGCTAACAGAATAATGGTAATGACAATCATTCCTGTCCAGAACCACCAATTCAGGGAATCATTATTTATAAAGAAATAATAGATGAAAAAACCGCCCCATATAACGACCACAGATGGAATCACCGGAAAAATAATTCCCACAAAACTGGCGATAAATAATATAATGATAAGACTCCATAATAAAATATCCAATGCTTGCACGCTCCTCCATCAAAAACTGTGCCTTCTTCATCATTCTCTTTAAGCATTCTTTTTAAACATATTGGACAGCATCGTTTCTTCCTTTCATAGAATGCTGCGATTGTTTTCCAGGTGTTGTATATAGATAGCAATGTTCAAGACATCATAACTAGTACAGGTTCAACAATAGCTGGTTATCAAAAAGGACAAATATGTGAACAGGTCACCGATAACAAGATAATCTGTTGCAAAAGGGTAAATAATTCTGTTTCATTTTCTTTATTATATGTTTTGTAATGGCAAGAATCAATTCGCTGGTTCCATATTATGACAAACACGTTTCTTAAGCTGTTTAACTCTTCCTCAAAAGGGGCTTCATGTTATCCTAAATAAGAGAGAATTTTTACTAAAGGAGTTCGACATATCGAATGAAAGCTTTCAAGCATTTTACGCTTTCCTGGCTGGTCATCATTCTTTTTATAGGTTTCTTTTTCTGGCTTTATCAGCTGACAAAACCCGATTATGACAAAGCGGAAGAAGGAGAAGAGATTACGAATCTTCACCCCGAAGTGCAGGAGGCAGTAGAAACATTAATTGATCGTGCTGATGATATAGATATAGAAGTTGTGATTACAGACGGATTACGTACAGATGAAGAGCAGGAAGCGTTGTATGCCAGAGGAAGAGAAGATGACAGAGATATCGTAACCCATGCCAGAGCGGGCGAAAGCTATCATAATTATGGACTGGCTGTGGACTATGCCATTCGAGATCATGACGGAGAAATTATCTGGGATATCCATTACGATGGAAATGACAACGGGGAATCGGACTGGTTTGAAGTGGCCGACATTGCAAAAGATCTAGGATTTGAATGGGGCGGTGATTTTAACCGATTTCCCGACTACCCTCACCTGCAAATGACATTCGGTCTGAGCATTTCTGAATTGGAGCGGAGTTACCGTCCTCCTGTTGAAGAGGATTAAGCAAATCATTCCGACCTCTATTTTATCGAAAAGGATGAAGAAAAGTTCCATACAAAAGACACGCTAAATTTCAGTATGGAAATATTATCCTTATACACCAAAAAAGAAATTCAGTCAGAACGAGATACTTGTGGCTGTCTGAATTTCTTTGGTTTTCTAAAAATTTTCCAAATCCACATTTAAAACAAATCAAGTTCTTCTATTGCATTTTTGGTTTTATCCGTTCCCAGTTCATACAATTTACGGTAAATACCTATCAGATACGATTCGTAGTTATTTCGTTTTGCATCGGCGCCCCATTCATCAAAGGGCTTTTCTAAAAATTTAATAGCTTCTTTTGCATTTTTTTCTTTTCTCGTAAACATCAGTTCAATTTCTTTTGCCTCGTCTGGCGTAGCATATATTTCATACTCAATGCCTTTGTCAGGGAGCGAAACCTCCCTAATTTCTTCTGTATCCACTGTTACAAAGTATTTTTTTCGTGCCATCTTGGAAAACCTCCCTTATAGAAATATTACCTATTTTGGAAGGACTAAAACTTCTCATTTAAATTAAAAGCGATCGAATAAAACTACATTTCTTCACCAAAACTGCCTAATATTTTTTATTAAAAAGCATCCTCTAAAAAAATAGCGAAACCCCCTTCATTTCTCTTCATCCATATATTGTGAGGTTTCATTACTTTCGGAAGCTTCTTTAAATGCAGAAAAAGAGTTATACTCCCATTCCTTCCAAATCCAGATGCCTTCTTTGTCCTGTTCACTATTATAATAAATATTTTCACCCAAATAATTATCTCTGTTTTCTTGAAAGAAATTCGCAATGAAAATGTGTGACGGACTGACAGTAAATCTATTTTCCTTTATCTCATTATCGTGTACATTATACTGTAGCAAAAGCTGTCCACCATCTAAGTCTTTCGTGTCATTTTGATAAAACGTATTGTGAGTGCCACCTCTATTTTCATCATAGCCGCCAATAGCTATTCCAGTATAATTGTTATTGGAAATTCGATTTTCTGTCATTTGAATATCCTCGGCATATTTCCCAGCGTGTTCTGAAGTAGCTTCAATACCTATATCATTCTCATATAATTCATTTTTTCTTATAAGGATATCTTTTCCACCATCTACATAAACAGCCGCCGCACTGTACCCGCCATCGTACGCTGGATTTGTAAGAGGAAATATGATGAACTGTATTATTTTGTACGGTTCCATTACGAACATAATTAGCAGCAGGATTATCTTCAACCCCTTCTTATCCTATCAGATCAATTCCGATATTATCACTGTACAAAACCCTATTCCCATCTATCATAAACCCATTAATAACTCCATTTAACACAATCGATTCACTGGTGCCCAGCTTTAAATCCTCAGTAGTTTTATGTATGATATTTATATCATTCATCAAACCTGTGCCATAGACCGCAATTCCGTGTCCACCATTTCCTTCCTCATGTTCCGTTTTTATTCCTTTGACTGTATTATCCTTCACCGTAATATGACTGCTGGCACCGCTGATAAAAATCTCCATTACGGTTTCATCTATTATATCTGTCGTTACATTTTCGATAGTTAGTCCTTCTATGTTTATGTAATTCTTATTTTCTAAAACAACAAGCGCATGCTTTCCATCTGTGCCATTCAAATTCTCGCCATCCATTATAACTTCTTCCGCTTCATACGCTTAAAAGATAATCGGCTTGTGCTTCGTGCCACTATGCTGGACAACCAGTGACTCTTCATATGTCCCTTCACGGATATATACAGTGGTGCCTGCGTCTGCTTCCGAACTGGCTTTAGCAATGTTTTGAAAAGGATGTTCCAATGTACCCTCATGTTGATCGTTTTCATACATCGCTACGTAGATTGCTTGGTTTGTAACTTGATGCAAATAAAAAACAATTAAAACACCAGCAACTGTACATGCTATTATCATTAATAATCCCATTTTCTTCATGGTTTTCTCCTAAATAGACTTATTTCATTTCTTTTTTTGTTTCTCTTCAGCACGGTCATTATCCTTCTTCTCTTCTTCACCAGGAAGCGGATCTATTTTATGCTTATAGCCATATCCTTTTGATAAAGTAACTAAAGATAAAATAACAACCATTGCAACCACAATGACAGACACTGCAATTACTGCGATATAAGACCCCATCATATACCTCCATCCCCCCTTCTTACCTTCTATACTATTAAATTCTGTATCCCTTTTCAATTCATTTTGCTTTAATAGTGTTTTTAGTTATAGAGAGAATATGAAACTATAATCCTGCATATGTTGGTATTCTGAAGTTATTTGCCTACAATCCTACGAAACGGTAAATAAACCATATTTTTGTTAAAATATGAAGTTTGAGAATCTTTTTCTTTCTCTGTAATATATTTGTTAACTCATGTTGATTTCATGTAATATTCTTTTTTCAAAGAATAGCGACATTATTAATCAACATTTTTTATTATCATATTGATTTTTAAGGGGGAGCATTTAGTTGAAGAATAAAATAATACTTATTGGCTCGGTTTTATTTCTAGTATTTCTGGCTGCTTGCGGCTCAGATGATGGTTTGGAAAGCATTCAGGATTCCGGCACTGTCGAAGTCGGTTTCGCCAATGAAGCACCATATGCTTATGAAGAAGATGGTGAATTAAAAGGGGCAGCAGTTGATATTGCTACAGCAGTTTTTGCCGAGCTTGGAGTGGATAATGTAGAAGGGCAACTATCTGACTTTGGTGAACTGATACCCGGAGTACAAGCAGGGCAGTTTGATGTGGTAACTGCAGGTATGGCTATCAACCCGGAACGTTGTGAAAATGCACTTTTCGGTGAGCCGGAAATGGTATACGGAGAAGGGCTTGTCGTCGAAGCAGGTAATCCACTGTCTCTTGAAAGCTATGAAGATATTGCAGATAACCCGGATGTGACAGTAGTTGTTATGGAAGGTGCTACCGAAATTGAATTTTTAAAATCAGAAGGGGTAGAGGACGATCAAATCATTACAGCTTCTGATATTCCAGCAACCTTCTCTGCTATTCAAGCAGGACGTGCTGATGCAACAACTGGTACGGAAATGACTGTACGAATGGCTTTTGAATCTGCTGACACAGAGGATTTAGAGCTTATCGAAAGCTTTGAACAACCGGAAAATATTGATGGTGTACCGAGCTATGGAGCTGCGGCATTCAGTTTGGAAAACGAAGAACTACGTGATGCCTATAACGAAAAATTAGAAGAGTTAAAAGAAGACGGCACTGTTGCTGAATTGCTTGAGGAAAATGGATTCAACCCGGAGAGTAATTTTGTGGAAGCTGGCTCTGTAACAGCGGAGCAAGTATGTCAAGGGGAGTATTAACCTTAAAAGAGGACGAAACAGATATTTTCCGACTCCATAGGGCGGTTCCTTTACGCAAGGAGCGCCCTATCTTTCTTTTTAACAGACAAATGAAAACAACTATCAAATTTCACACCTAACGTTAATGAAGGAGGTAGTTACCATTAGTGCGATATTAGAGATTACCCCGCAATTATTGCGTGGTGTTCAAATAACAGTAACCATTTTAATTGCTGCCGCATTATTTTCATATATCATGTCATTTATAGCAGGACTATGCCGGCTTTCCAATAATTTTTTATTACGAAAAATAACCGGATTTTATGTGGAGGTTTTCCGCGGAACTTCCTTGATTGTTCAATTATTCTGGTTGTACTATGCTGTACCGATGCTATTTGGTATCAATCTTGGTTCCAATTGGTGGATTGGCGTTATTGCCATCGGATTAAATTATGGTGCGTATCTTTCAGAAGTCGTCCGAAGCTCTATTTTATCCGTAGCGCAAGGACAGTATGAAGCAGCGACTGCTTTAAATATGTCTTCTTTCCAAAGAATGCGTCTCATAATTTTCCCACAGGCAGTACGTATGATGCTTCCGGAATTCGGTAACTATACAATTCAAATTTTAAAAGGGACCTCTCTCGTCTCTTTAATTGGTTTAACAGATATCTTATATTATGGAGATGTTATGCGAAGCACCAGCTTATCATTATCGCCGCTGATTTATTTAATGGCACTTATATTCTATTTCATTTTAGCACTTCCCTTGATTTTCCTTACCAGGAAGGCTGAAAAAATTGCGAAGAAGGGGGTAGCTAGCTAATGAATCTCAATTATTGGAACTGGGATACATTTTTCGATGCATTACCAGTAGTATTACAAGGACTTGGTATTACCATTGGCCTGACATTGGCCAGCTATTTCTTTGCTTTAGTTTTTGGTTTCTTGTGGACATTCTTACGGCGTCTTCCCAATCGTTTTATTCATTTTATCGTTACTTGGATAATGGAATTCATACGCTCTACCCCTCCACTCGTCCAATTATTTTTCATTTATTACGCATTACCGGTGATACCTTATATTGGTATATCTCTTCATCCATTCGCTTGTGCCGTAATAGGACTTGGCATACACTTCAGTACCTATATTGGTGAAATTTACCGTTCTGGAATTGAAAATGTAGATAAAGGACAATGGGAGGCTTCTACTGCATTAAATATTTCCACATGGGATAAATGGCGAAAGATTATTTTACCGCAAGCAATTCCACCGACGATTCCAATGCTCGGAAATTACTTTATCATTATGTTTAAAGAAGTTCCGTTAGCATCTACCATCGGCGTAGCTGGTATTATGCTGCTTGCCAGATCATATGGTGCGGAAAACTGGTCTTACCTTGAACCATTAACTATTGTCGGGATTATCTTCTTAGTACTAAGCTATCCTTCTGCAGTATTGATTAAAAAATTAGAGAATCGATTTAATAAAAGGCTCGATAAAAATCAAATCATAAGAGATAAAGGAGCAATGCAATAATGGCTGATCCAATCGTTACCTATCAAGATGTCCATAAATCCTTTGGTGATGTAGAAGTGCTGAAAGGAATTGATTTAGATATACATCCAGCTGAAAAAGTAGCTGTCATTGGTCCAAGCGGATCCGGAAAAACAACCATTATCCGTCTGCTGATGACACTGGAGCAACCAACAGCCGGCGACATTATCGTGGATGGTCGTAATCTGTGGAAAATGGAGAAGAACAACAAGTTCATTCATGCTAATGAAAGTCACCTGCGATCCGTCCGCAGCGATATTGGAATGGTATTTCAGCATTTCAATCTATTTCCACATATGACCATTTTAGAAAATTGTATGACTGCTCCCGTTCATGTCAAAAAAGAAGAAAAAAATGATGTAAAAAGACGTTCCATGGAAATGTTAGATCGCGTAGGACTCGGAGATAAGCTGGATAACTATCCAAATCAGCTCTCCGGGGGGCAAAAACAGCGTGTAGCTATGGCTCGTGCGCTTGTGATGCGTCCAAAAATCATGTTATTTGATGAGGTTACCTCTGCACTTGACCCTGAACTTGTTGGTGAAGTACTAAATGTTATTCGTGATATTGCAGAAAATGATGATATGGCAATGATCCTTGTTACACACGAGATGGACTTTGCTCTAGATATAGCGGATAAAGTCCTCTTTTTAGATGAAGGAGTTATTGCAGAGCAAGGAACAGCAAGTGAAGTTATCGAGCATTCAGAGAATCCTCGTGTCCAATCATTCCTGCAGCGTTTTAGAGGATAAGAGAAAGTTTTTCATACTCCCCAGCCAGACAATAAAATCTGGCTGCTTTTTTATATGTACATTTTATTATTACTCAACTTTCGCACCTAATAGAAGACCAGTCAGTAAAAGTATCTGACTGGTTTTGTTCATTTATAATGAATGTTTGTACAAATATTATATATACCTTGAAATACAAAGAAAAATATAATTTCATTATTCTTTCATTTTATCGATAACAGCTTTTGTAAAAGAAGCTGTTGTTTCCGTTCCATTTAGGTCAGAAGTTTTTATTCCTTTTTCGATAACGTAAAATATACTTTGTTCAATCAAATTAGCAAGCTTCCTTAACTCTTTATCTTTATGATGTACAGCAAGCCATTCTAGCATCATTACTGTTGATAATAGCATTCCGACAGGGTTTGCTTTATTTTGACCAGCTATCTCTGGAGCTGATCCATGAGTTGCCTGTGCCATTACCTGATGGTTATTCGTGTTAATCGAAGGTGCCAGTCCTAAGCTGCCTGCCAACTCTCCTGATAAATCCGATAAGATATCACCAAACATATTCTCTGTGACAATTACATCGAATTCGGAAATGTTTCTTACAAGATGAGCAGTCATTGCATCAATATGGTAATCATCCACCTTAACTTCTGGATAATCGCGGGCAACTTCTAAACAGACTTCTTTAAACATACCTGTTCCAAGTTTAATTACATTCGCCTTGTGTACAATCGTAACTTTCTTCTTTCTACTCATTGCTGCCTCAAAAGCTGCCACTGCTATTCTCGTAATTGCTTTCCTTGTGAAAACTCCTGCAGATATTGCAACATCTGGGGTAACTTTCCACTCTCCTACTCCTGCATGCATATTTCGATCCGGATAAAAACCTTCCGTATTTTCCCTATAGATAACAAGATCAGCATCATTAACCAGACCCTCGACCCCTGCAATTGATTTGGCGGGTCTAATATTTGCAAACAAATCAAAAACATAACGCAACTCTCCGCTAGGGTTTCTCAACTCTTTATATTTATCCGGATAGGAAGCCGAATCATGAGGACCCATAATCCAACCATCAAGTTTAATTAAAGCTTCTTTGGTATTTAATGGCACTGGTGTATTAACTTTATCTATAGCTTCCCATCCAATAGGAAGATACTTCCAACTTACAATATCATGCCTTAAGTGCCTACAAGCAGCTGTAACCACCTTAACAGTTGACTTTACAATTTCCGGGCCTATCCCATCTCCATATAGAACTCCAATTTTGTACTGGTTCATTTTTACATTTCTCCTTTAATTATTAGTTTCATTACTCAAAAAGGGCTGCCAAAATAACAAGAAATATGAAAATAATTTGAAATAAATGAAATATAAACTTTTAAAAAATCGTTTTCTACTATATCAATTTTATTAGTATGACCCTTTTCTTTTTCTTATTTGACTTATAAGAGGAAAAACAAACGTAAGAGCCGCTATTACTAGCAATGTAAAAGCAATCGGATCATTCACAAAAACCATCAAACTACCATTCGAACTTACTAATGACTGTCTCAATGAGTTCTCCATCATTCCACCTAGGATAAACGCTAAAATTAATGGCGGAGCAGGAAAAGAAAATAATCTCATCAGGAATCCCATTATCCCAAATAGTAATAACATATATAAGTCGAATGTGTTAAAGCTGATTGCATAAACACCGATTACACTAAACATCATTACCAAAGAAATCAATAACGGACGTGGTATTTTTAATATTTTAGCTAAGTACGGAATTAATGGTAGATTTAAAATTAAAAGAAATATATTCCCTATATACATACTTGCAATAACACCCCAGAATATTTCTGGACTATCTGTCATTAATAATGGTCCTGGCTGAACGCCTAATACAATAAAAGCTCCAAGCATGACAGCAGTTGTACCAGAACCAGGTATACCAAGACTTAACAACGGTACAAATGCACCACTGGTTGCAGCGTTATTAGCTGTTTCAGGGGCCGCAACACCTTTTACGGATCCTTTTCCAAATTCTTCTGGTTTTTTAGATATTTTCTTCTCAGAAATATAAGCGATAAATGAAGCGATTGTTGCTCCTGCTCCAGGTAATACTCCAAGAATAAACCCTAAAAATGATTGTCTTGTCATTGGGCCTTTCATTTCACTGAAATCTTCTTTCGTAAGGCGCAAACTGCCCAGTTGATGTGCATTTTTTATTGTTTGATCTTTTCTATTTATAATCAATGTACACACCTCAGCCAGAGCAAATAAACCTAACGCGATAATCAAAAAATCAATACCATCTAGTAAATTGACATTTCCAAATGTAAAACGTTGTGTACCAGTTTGCGGATCAATCCCAATAGTCACAATCATAAATCCAATAACTGCAGAAATTAAAGCTTTAATGGTCGAACCCTCAGATAAACTCGTTATTGCAGTTAGACCCATTAACATCAGTGCAAAATATGCAGGAGGGCCAAATGCCACTGCTACACTAGATAATGCAGGAGCTAAGAGCATTAATAAAACGACACTGACTGTTCCGCCGACGAACGATGCTATTGCTGCTATCGCAAGTGCCTTTCCAGCCTCCCCCCGTTGTGCCATCGGGTATCCATCAAAGGAAGTAGCTACAGTACCTGCCACTCCAGGAGCGTTTAATAATATAGAAGACGTTGACCCGCCAAAAACTGCTCCATAATATACACCAGCCATCATAATTAATGCAGCAGTTGATCCCATACCAAATGTAATCGGAATCATGACTGCTATGGCAGTTATCGGCCCTAAACCTGGTAACATCCCAATAAATGTACCCACAACTACACCAATCATTACGAACATAATTCCTTCTAAACTAAATGCTGTCTGAAAACCAGTTAAAATTCCATCTAAAGATCCCATTATTTAAATTCCCTCCTCAAAACGGCAATATCCCTTGTGGTAAACTAACTTTTAAAAATTCGGTAAACATGAGATACATAAATACTGGAAATAGGACAGATACGATGACATTAGTTATATATTTTTTATAGCCTAGGAACCATGAACAAAAGAAAATAAACAATGATGTCATTAGTACAAAACCCAAGAATTCTAGAAACATGATATATATTAATAAAAAGACAGCAACTGCTAGTAAAACAAAAACTTCTTTCTTAGGAATATCTCTTCGCTTTTTTTGTTCTTCTGTCTCAGAATCCTTGGTGAAGTACAATCCTATTGCTAATACAACTAACACCCACCCCAACACGTTTGGAATGGCATCTGCATCTACCTCTGTATAACCATAAGATGGCAGTTGATATGTCAGTATAAGATAGCCTATAGCTATAATAAGTAAAATAACACTTAAACGCTTATTCATCGTGTTCAACATAGTAACACCACCATTCTAAAAATATATTTTGGATAATTAAGATAATTCGGCTACCGTCAAGCCATATTGACGATAGCCTCTATTGTGCTGTACTTACATTTTTTAATCTTCAATTCCTAATTCATTTAGAATTACTTCAAACTCTGCATTTTGTTCGTCTAAATATGCTTTCGTTTCTTCACTGTCCATATACATTTCATCCCATCCAAACTGCTGACGAATTTCAGCAAACTCTTCCGAATCGCTTAATTCTTTAAATTTCTCTTCATAATAAGCAATTGCTTCTTCAGGCATGTTTGGCGGACCAAAGAATCCACGCCAGTTAATAACAGAAGTTTCAAATCCTTGCTCGGTTACCGTTGGAAAATCTTCTAATGTTTCTCCTTCTAATCTCTCTTCAGAAGTAACAGCCAATACTTTAATATTTCCCGCCCTTGCTTGTTCTGCTGTTTCAGCAACACCTGTAGAGAATACGTCAGCGCTTCCATTTAACAACTGAGTTAATCCAGCGTTGTCTTGAGCAGATACATATTTCAATTGTGTAATATCAACACCTGCTTCTTTTGCTAGCATTGCAAACGCAACGTGGTCCATACTTCCAGGTGACGAAGTACCAACTACTGTGATACTTGAAGGATCTTCTTTCATATCATCAAAAAGTTCATTTAGATCATCCCACTCTGCATCAGCTGCCACAGCAAAAGCTGGATAATCTGCAATCAAATTCGCAATCGGCGTAAAGTCCTCATAACCGTACTCTGATTGGCCATTTAATGGTACGAGTAAAAATGGTGGAGAGGTAACAAATAAATGGTGTGGGTTGCTTTCTAATCCAGCTACATATGACCATCCCACAGCTCCGCCTCCGCCTTCTTTATTCACTACTCCGATACTCTGATCAATAATTCCTGCGTCAGCAAACGCCTGCGCTGACATTCTAGCTGTTGTATCATATCCTCCCCCTGCTCCAGCTGGAGCAACAAACTCAATTGGTTCTTCCGGCTCCCAGCTTGCGCCTGCCTCTTCTTCTCCACTAGCTTGCCCGTCTCCAACGTTTCCGCATGCAGTCACAAACACCATTAAAAGCAATAACAATAGCAATAATAAAGGCTTCTTCATTACAAATCCCTCTCCTTTTTAATATTTACAATCAAAATCCCTTGTGAACATGTAATTACTGCATTATTTCTGCATAAAGCACTTTCAAACCTTTGCTTTATTCACACAAAATATTATCTATATATTCATGAATTGCTTGAACATTGTTGGAAACTTTTGCTTCTCGCTCTGCATCTTTTTGAAGCTTCTTCTTCGCCTTTTCCAATACTTCTGCTTCTAATTCTTTCGGAACGACAACGACACCATCACTATCCCCAACAATCATATCTCCCGGGTTCACTGTAACGCCGCCACAACTTATTGGAACATTAGAATCACCCTCGTCCGACTTGCTTCCAGCATTGGCAGTTGTTCCTTTACAAAATAACGGAAAATCCAATTCTTTGATGTCTTCTATATCTCGAATTACCCCATTAGTCACTACGCCTTTAATCCCCAATGTTTTAGCCATACCTAAAATAAAATCTCCTGCAATCGCTTTTGAAGTATCATCTTCTGCATCAATAACAAGTACATCACCAACATTTGCTTCTTTAATCGCTTTTAAGACTTCCCTGTTTTGTCCTTTTGGGATTTTAACCGTATACGCTCTTCCAACAACTGTTTTATTCTCTAAGGCTTTAATGGAAAAATCCATCGTATAGTTGCCCTTTAGCGCATCTGATGCACAGGTAGTTGGTATTTTTGAAAATTCATCTACATAATTAATAGACATCATTCTACCCCTTTCGTTTTGTTTTCATGTTTTTTTACGAAGTCAACAAATTCAGATACAATTTTTGTATCTAATAATGCTTCTGAATAATACATCCATGTGTTCGTATCCATTGCCTTTTTATTCTTATCAAACAAATCAACCCGATATATTTCCTTTTGACCTTCCATAATGGAAGCAGGAAGGATTGCATATCCCAGCCCCTTGATTACCATCTCTTTACAAGCTTCTACACTATCCACCATCATACCGACTGTTGGCGGTGTCTCGTAATGATCACTCCACCAAGTTTCAATTAGTGATCTAAGAGCAAATCCAGACTGATAATCAATTCTCGGCTCTGTTGGAAGTGTTGATAAATCAATCTCATTCTTTGAAAATAAACTCATCGGATCTTTAAATAGTAAATATTTACTTCCTGCCCAATCATAATCTCCCCTGATAAAGCCAATATGAATATTTTCTGTATTTATTAGATGCGATATTTCTGTCCCCCAGCCACTCCGGATATTAAATTCCACTTCTGGGTATACCGATTGGAAATCCCGTAAAATAGACGGCAGATGATATTTGGCAAAATGATTGCTGACACCAATGTTTAATTTACCTTTCATATTTTCATTCATGGCTGCAGTCTCTTCTTTAATTCTTTTTAGTTTCTGATCAATATCACTTGCTTTTAATGCTAAAAATTCCCCCTCTCTTGTAAACACAATACCTTGACTTTTTCTATCATATATCTTTATATGAAACTCATTTTCTATTTTTTTAACCTTTTTCGTAAGGGAAGGCTGGGATATATAGAATTCCTTGGCTGTTTGCGTAACATTTTTATTTATATACAGACTTTTGATGATATTCCAGTCAATGTCGTCCAAAAATTTACTCCTCCTTAGCTAAAATTAATGTTCAAAAATCTTATTTCCTTTACCTGCATATGTCTGTACAATAGTTGGCAGAATTCCACCATTATCGTAGTATTCAACGTCTACTTCATTATCTAAACGAGCAATCGTCTCAAAGTAAAAGGACTCGCCGTTCTCCCGAACAGCTTTTACTTTGACTGTTTTACCTGGATACAATGATTTCAATTGATTGGTGAAATAGAAAGTTTCACTTCCGGATAAATGTAATGTTTCCTTACTGATTCCTTCCATAAATTGCAATGGCAGTACCCCCATCCCTACTAAATTACTACGGTGGATTCTTTCAAAGCTTTCAGCAATTACTGTCTTCACCCCTAAAAGTAATGTCCCTTTAGCTGCCCAGTCTCTTGAGCTTCCAGTACCATATTCTTTTCCTGCAACAATGGTAAGCGGAGTACCATCCTGTTTATAACGTTCAGAAGCTTCGAAAACTGTCATAGTCTCATTTGCAGGAAAATATGTTGTATACCCTCCCTCCATTTCTGGTACAATTTGATTTCGCAAACGTACATTGGCAAAAGCTGCCCGATGCATTACTTCGAAATTTCCACGTCTAGAAGGATAAGAATTAAAGTGTCTTGGGCTTACGCCGTTTTCTTTCAGATATTCTCCTGCTGGTCCATGCATTTTTATCCTTCCAGCTGGAGAAATATGGTCCGTTGTAATCGAATCACCCAACATTAAAAGCATTCTCGTTCCTTCTAAATTTGATTGCTGAATAACTTCGTGTTCAATAAATGGAGGCTTTCTAATATAGGTTGACGATGGCTCCCATTGATATAATTGATTCTCCGATATCTCTAAATTATTCCAGTCATCATTAATGGAAAAAATGTTATGATACCTCTTTTTAAACATCCCTGACTCAAGCGATTGCATGCGTACTTTGTCAATTTCCTTTGAAGTCGGCCAAATATCCCTTAAGTAAACTGGCTGATTTTTGTCATCATAGCCAACAGGTTCGTTATGAAAATCAATATTTACTGTTCCTGAAAGTGCATATGCAACAACGAGAGGAGGCGATGCAAGATAGTTTGCTTTTACCTTTGGATGAATTCTACCTTCAAAATTACGGTTTCCCGATAATACCGATGTTACTGTTAAGTCATTTTGAGTAACTGCTTCGTCTACAGAATCAAATAACTCACCTGAGTTACCAATACATGTCGCACATCCATAACCTGCTATGTTGAACCCTAACTGTTCCAAATAAGTGAGTAATCCTGATTTTTGTAAATAATCGGTAACTACTTTGGATCCTGGTGTTAAAGAGGCCTTAACATAGTTAGGTTTCATTAATTTTTTTTCAAAGGCTTTTTTTGCGATGAGTCCTGCACCAATCATTACATTCGGATTAGAAGTATTCGTACAGCTTGTAATTGCCGCAATAGCGACACTACCCGTTTTTAAAACTTCTCCTTCGACAATAACTTCCTTCTCAATAGCTTCATCTGTTAATTCATATCCTCCGTCTGAAACAGATTTGCGCAATTGATTTTTAAAACTTTGCTTCATATCTGTTAAATCGACGCGATCCTGTGGTCTTTTCGGACCAGCTAGCGTAGTTACCACTGATGAGAGGTCGAGTTCAATCGTATCCGAATATGCAGGGTAACTTGTTCCTATTTCATAAAACATATTCTGCTCTTGATAATAGGTCTTGATTAAATCAATTTTTTCTTCACTGTGACCAATCATACGAAGATAATTCAACGTCTCATCATCAACAGGAAAATAGGATATTGTTGAACCTGATTCCGGTGCCATATTGGATATAGTTGAACGATCGAATACAGTTAGTGACTTCACTCCTGGTCCATAAAATTCAACAAATTTTCCAACAACATTTTTTTCCCTAAGCATGTTTGTAATAGTTAACGCGAGATCCGTTGCAGTGGCACCTTCAGGTAAATAACCTGTTAATTTAAATCCAATTACTTCTGGACTTAGAAGATAAAGTGGATCGCCAAGCATAGCTGCTTCTGCTTCAATACCGCCTACGCCATATCCTACAATTCCTAAACCATTAATCATTGTCGTATGGGAGTCAGCACCAACCAACGAATCTGGAAAGATAATCGTCTCATCATCTTGTTCTTCTATAACAGCCACTTTAGATAAATACTCTAAATTGATTTGGTGCATAATCCCTGAAGAAGGTGGAAAAACACGTAAATTATCAAAATTAGATTGTGCCCATTTTAGGAATTGAAATCTTTCTCTATTTCTTTCAAATTCACGTTTTTCATTTAGTCTTCTTGCATTTTCTGCCCCTGCAAAATCTACCATTACAGAATGATCTACAACTAAATCTACTGGAATTTTCGGATTAACTATACCTACATCTTCACCTAACTCATTTACTGCATCCCTGAGTAATGCAAGGTCAACAATTGCAGGAATGCCAGTCGTATCATGTAATAAGACCCGATATGGTTTAAATGGCACCTCCTTTTTTCCTTCTTTTTCATCAGCCCAACTGGCTAATTGATATACATGATTTTTTGTTATTTTCTTGCCGTCTATATTTCTAAGTGCTGCTTCTAAAATAACTTTTATACTATATGGCAATCGAGAAAAATCTTTTCCCATTTCTGCAGCTAGCTTTTTTAATGAATAATAATGATAACTCTTCCCCTTAAGTGTAAATCTGTCTTTATTTTCCAAGAGCAGTTCTTCATTCATAAAAATACTCCCCTATGATTTATTTCAAATTTGATTATCATCAGTTTAATGTAAGCGCAGTCATAATTGAAGTATCGATTTTTTATAAATAAACATAAATAAAAAGAATAACATTGATACGTAAATACATCCAACTAATTAGATCACTATTATATGGGCTCTTGAAAATCAATGGTTTTGATAAAATCTACAAATGTCCTAACGATATTGAGCTGAAATGATTGCTCTTTATAAAGCATCCAGGAAGAACGTGCTACTGGATTATTATTTTTATCTTTTAGATTTATCTTATAAACATTAGGAATATCATTAACTACCAATTTAGGTAAAATAGCATAACCAAGACCTTGATTCAACATTGCTTTACATATGTCCGTTTGCCCGACAACCATATGGATATTTGGTGCTTGTATATAATTTTCTAACCACCATGTATCAATTAGTTCCTTTAATTTATAATCAGTTTTATATTCAATTCGAGGCGTATCAGGTAGAGTTTCCAAATTAATTTTATTCATTGAGGCTACACATATTGGTTCTTCAAATAATAAATGTTTGTGGTCTCGCCAGGCATAATCTCCCCTCACAAAACTAATGTGAATATCCTGATCCTGCATCATTTTGAATATTTCACTGCTAAAACCGCTGGTAACATTAAATTGAACTAACGGATGTTTTTCTTTAAATTGCTGTAAAATATCAGGAATCTTATATCTCGTCATAAAATTGGAAACTCCAATTTTCAATGTTCCAACAAGCGGTTCCCTCATACTAGATAAGAAACCCTTAAGCTCTTCTATTTGTTTCAAATAATCTAAAGCCTGTTCTGCTAAATATTCTCCCTGTGGTGTTAGTTGAGCACCGCGATTCATCTGGTATACGATATTTACGTTTAATTCTTTTTCCATTTTTTTAATTCTTACAGTTACTGCGGGCTGTGTCATAAATAACTTCTTCGCTGCTTTTGAAATATTGCCTTCTTTTTTTATCATCCATAAGATTTCCCAATCCTTTTGGTCCACTTCCCCACTTCCTTTCAACTAATTATCTTTATTATTTTATATTACATCAATAAAAGCATGAATGAAAAATTCTTAAGAAAAGTGATGATTAAACGCTATTAAAAATGGAGAATTACTATCCTATATTCTCTTTCTTCTCATAAAAGACCAGCTAGTTTTTTCACTAGCTGGTCTTTTATGAGATATCAGGATGCTTCCAATAACGCTGTTTGATGTTTTGCCTCATATTTACGCGCCCAGCGGACAAGTAAATACGCAAATGGTGTATCAACCGCCGCAACGGTAAATTTCCATATATATTGCGAGACAATCATTCCCAGCAGAACGGATGTCGGAACAACTCCCCAAAAAGCAATAATAATAAACAGGACGGTATCAAAAAGCTGGCTGATCATCGTTGATAAATTATTACGCAGCCACAGCTTTTTTCTTCCATGCCGCTCTTTTAAAGTATGAAAAATGGAGACATCCAAGTGCTGGCTGACAAAATAAGAAACAAGGCTTGCAATAATAATCCGGAAGCTACCGCTAAAAATCTCTTCAAAAGCCGCCTGTGATTGAAAATCGGCTGCCGGCGGAAGTTGAATGGAAATATAGATAAATAGCATTGCAATGATTTGTGTGAAAAATCCGGCTTGTACCGTTTTTCTGGCTGCATCCTTTCCATACACTTCCCCAATAACATCCGTCATCAGATAGGTAACCACATAAACAATCGCTGCTGCAGGCAACACGATGCTTCCCATTTGAAATAATTTCACTGATAAAATGTTCGACAATAATAACAAGCCGACAAAAATAGCATTAAAATAAATATACATTATCCTGTTCCCTTCTCTTCACAGGTGCAAGGATCTAACGTTTCCCTCTATCGATTATCTACCTTTTCCGGATACATATCATGCTGCATTAACCGATTTTCCGCCATCGTTTCAAATTTTGTTCCCGGCTTTCCATAATTGCAATAAGGATCAATGGAAATGCCTCCGCGCGGCGTGAATTTCCCTCTCACTTCAATATAACGCGGATCCATCAAATCGATTAAATCATTCATAATAATATTGACACAATCTTCATGGAAATCACCGTGATTCCGGAAACTGAATAAATATAATTTTAATGATTTGCTTTCTACCATTTTAATATCCGGAATATAGCTGATATAAATGGTTCCAAAATCAGGTTGATTTGTTTTGGGACAAAGCGTTGTAAATTCCGGACAGTTTAATTTGACAAAATAATTCCGGTCAGGATGCTGGTTATCAAATGTTTCTAACACTTCCGGTGTATAATTAAAAGCATAGGCAGTCTCCTGATTTCCCAATAAATCCATTTCTTTTAGTTCTTTCTCACTTCTTCCTGCCATGCTGCTTCACCTCCTTTGGTATACATCTGTTGGTCTTTTCATGCTTTAAACACAAAAAAGCCATGCCCCTAAGGAACATGACTGGATAATCACAAGTTGTCCTTAGTTTTTTATAGAGGGTTAATGCTAAGAACCTCTACCTGTTGATTGAAATTAACACTACCTATTATAAAAAGGAACCTTTGGGCTGTCAATCTTGTTTTGTGCGACAATTCTTCGTGAAACATCACTAATTATTGCCCTCGTAAAAAAATTCCGGGTATCAGCTTTTAAACCCGGAATTTTTCTATCACCTGTTTTCTTCTCTGTCTTCACCAATAATCCGTACTTCACGTTCTAATTGCACAGCAAACTTTTCTTTGACCGTCTCCTGAACAAATTCAATTAATGAAATATATTCCGATGCTGTTGCATTATTTTTATTAACAATAAAGCCAGCATGTTTAGTAGATACTTCTGCTCCACCGATTTTCTTTCCTTGAAGATTACTGTCTTGAATCAGTTTTCCGGCAAAAAATCCAGGCGGACGTTTGAATACACTGCCGCAAGACGGGTATTCAAGCGGCTGTTTGGACTCTCTTTTATATGTAAGATCATCCATTGCTTCTTTAATTTCTTCCTTATTTCCAAGTTTTAAGGCGAATGTTGCCTCTAAAACAATATATCCATTATCCGGAATATTACTTGTGCGATAGCTGAGGTCTAATTGATCGGCAGTTAACTTTAGCAGATCACCATCTCTTGTTACAACCACTGCACTTTCCAATGCATCTTTAATTTCTCCTCCGTATGCCCCGGCGTTCATATACAATGCTCCGCCGACTGAACCTGGAATACCACAAGCAAACTCTAATCCGGCAAGCTCTTCTTCTAAAGCGAAACGCGATGCGTCAATAATCCTTGCGCCGCTTTGGGAGATAACCTTCTCCTCTTCTCTCCAAATCGATGACAGCTGTTGCAAATTCATCACAATTCCGCGGATGCCTCCATCTTTCACAATCAAATTGGAGCCATTTCCGAGCATTGTAAATGGTACATTTTCCTGGTTGGCAAAACGGATGATCGCCTGCACTTCTTCATAAGCAGACGGCGTTATATAAAAATCCGCCGTGCCGCCTAATCTCGTATACGTATGTTTTCTAATCGGCTCATCCACCAGGACGTTATTTTTATCCGTATGTTGACTTAATCGTTCATAGAGATGTCGGTAATTATTCATGCTATCAATCCTTTAATTTGTCAAAAGCGATGAAGCTTTTTTGACTTTGTTATTCGTACTTTCAAAGCTATATAAAACGAAACTTCATTCTGAAGGAGTTTTTGCTTTTCTTCCACAGAATGATTAGCCTGCGTGATTCAGGGAGTTAGCGCCTGTTATCTTCCGCCTAAATACATTTATTCTCTCTCTGTATTTGGAGGCGGGCATTTTATGGGCGGTTCTCCGTTATAAAATGAATCTTATGCTGATAATTCAATCCTATACTATTGTAGTTGAATCTGATTAATCTTGCCACAAAAAGCTATGAATCAATTCATCAATTTGCAGGCTTTCATGCAAAGCACTGTGTGTAAGGTGCGGATCATCAATAATGGTCTCTTGAAAATTTTTCTCCGGTATCAAATATCTCAGTGTTTTGACACTTTCTGGCACGGCAACAGAATCTCCCGTACTGGCAATACTGTACACATTTACATCTGCCGGAAACATATTCTCCCGCAGCATATTTAAAGCATGCGAATCCGGCTTCAAATCCTCCGCTGCAGCATCCTGATGAAGTTCAAAATAGCCTTCATTATAAATACCATCAAATGGACTGCCTATTGCCACAAGTTTATTTACTGTCGGGTATTCGTTTCTTGTATATTCCATTGTATATTTCACTGCTAAGATACCGCCCATTGAATGTCCAATTAAATTCACATCTTCCACACGATAATTATTCTTTAGATGGCGCAGCACTTTCGCAACCCATTCTGTACTATCTTTAAAACTGGCACGGTTATCTTCTAACACAATCTGCACAAATGTCGGCGCATATCTTCCATTATTTAAGTTATAATCGACAATGTCACCATTTTCCTTCACATAGTAAATAAAACCTTTATTTCCCCATCGATGTATATTTTCAAAGCGATCCAGCATATAACCAAATGAATTTTCCGTTCCTTTATATCCATGTATAAAAACAGTGGGTGCCCCTGTATATTCTCCAGCTTGTGTTTCGTCCTTTTGATAAAAGTAAACACTCAAAGCAGCACCGCTGACAATGAGTACACTTAAAGTAATAATGATAATCTGCTTTTTCATGTATTTATTTCCCTCAATTTCTATTGTAAATCTGTGTGTGTAACATAATCAAAAGCACGTAGCTATTATAACATCGTTCCCTTTTCGGGACACCCTTCTAATGCTTTATGTATTCATTTTTTTACAGTACCGACATATCTTTTTGTCTAAAATATAAACAGCGGAAACAGCAGAAGCTAAAATAAAATAGAAAACCTGCTGTTCCAGGGTGAATAAGATATGATGTGTAGCTCCCACTCCGGCCAAGCCCTGCGCTCTGATGGGATACTACAGCGTTTAGAAAAATAACAACCTGATGAAGTAATCGCTTTTAAGCCTAAATAACCAATCATTCTGGTGTTTCAGTTACATGACAGTATGAGTCTCATATCAAGAATAACTTTCATGCACAGAAAGGAAAGATTAAGGAAGGATCGACCTTGGTCGAACTTCCTTTGCTTACTCGTCCCATCGAAAATATTTGTACGTCGGAAAGCAAAACGGTCCGCCGCAGCGGTAGCCTTACACTTCACCTTCTCACCTTTCTCAACAGCTGTACGGAATAGAAATTACTTTTTAAAGGGCGTAAGTTGAGTTATTTGCAGAAAAAAAGCAAATAGAACCTGCCTTTTTAGCAGCATTCCATTTGCTTTAAGCCTTAGTGGACAATTAATTCATGCATAATCTCTTCTTCACCTAAATCAGATGGATGGTAAGTCGTCCAATTATCCATTTCTTCTAATAAGTCTTCATTTTCATCTCCTACGCACAAGTGGAAATGCCATGATTCACCAGGTGCGATTCCGTGATCACTAAATTGAATATATGCCGGCAGATGTTCATCTGCTTCTCCCTCTAGTTCGAAAATATAACGAACGCCGCGTTTTCTGCTTCATATTCAAGAATTTCATAGCTGTCATAAGCGTACGTACCTGTGTGCTCTTCACCGTTTTGGTAAAAAGTGATTTCATCTCCATCAATAACGATACGCTCGACATCGGTTTCGTAACCAGCCGTATAGCAATCTTTGTAATCATCGGCTGTCATATCGTCACTTTCTTCCGCCCTATGTTCAAATACTTCATCTAAAGAATCATCCTCTAAATATGGGTAGATAGATTGCCAGTCTCCTTCCCAATCACTAAGCGGACGATCTTCTCCTTGCTCGTCTTCAAAATATCCTTCATAGATCTGCCAGCTCTCTTCATCGTCTCTATGATGATGGTGATGTCCATCCTAGTGGTCATCAATCGTGATTTCGGTAACAGGTGACTTAGCAACCGGCTCATGATCATCATCATAAAGAACAGCAAGCACCTCTTGCCCGTCTACTTCTGCATCTCCCATATAAGAGTCTTCATATTGATCTTCTGCTACTGTCCATTCCTCGTCAGAAGAATCACGTATGTACCAATGCCAATGATCCAATCCTTCTTCCTCTGTTACTGCTTCTAATTTAAAAACATCACCTGTATGATAATGGTCGGATAACCCTTCTATTTCTATATTTTCTGGTACATCATCAAAAGAAGCTTGTTCCTCACCATGATCATGATGATGCTCCTCTTCTTCACTTACTTCCTCTTGGTTGTCAGTATCTTCCTCCTGACTGTCTGCTTCTCCTTCTCCGGATTGGCATCCGGCTATAAACAGAAAACTGATAAAGCCCAAAATAAGTCCTATTTGCCAAAATTTTTTCATAACAGATGCTCCTTCCTTAATGCGTAATGATTACTTTTCGTAATTATTACGATTTAAATTATACATAGACCCTTATGATTGGTCAAGCATTTTTTTACTTTTACATACAATATTATTGGGAATCGTTTTATCAGGTTGAGGAACTGCTGCATCCAAACAAGAGGAAACCTTAAGCTTGGCAGCATCATCTTACAAATACTGCTATCATACGATAATAAAAAATCTAAAGCTAAGGTAGATATATGCCCCAAAGCTTTAGATTTCTTTTTTTTTATTTCACAATCATTACTTTACATGGCGCCTGATGAACCACTTGGCTGCTGACGCTTCCTAATATTAGTCGGCCTACACCTCCAAGACCTCTGCTTCCTAATACCATTAGATCGATATCCTTTTCTTTCGCATAATCAATTAATTGTGCGCCAGGATTACGGAAAGAATAGTCCATCAAAATATCTGTTTTACACGCAATTCCTTCTTGTTCGAGTTCTTCTTGAACACTGTCAACAGCTGGGCGGACTTCCTCCGCCAGATCATTCATAAAACTGCGGGCCAGAGCAGCATTTACAGTGGGTCCGCTGTTTGAAATAATCGTTACCACATGTAATACTGCCTCCTCTGCCAGTTTGGTTTGTTTTTTCGCCTCTTCTACCGCTTTTTTACTAAGGTCGGATCCGTCATAAGCTACTAAAATATCTGTACGCATTCCTATCCCTCCGATTTCATATTCTACTTCTGCTTCTATCGTAACACATTTCTATTAAAACGTTTACAAATTCACAAATATGTTGAAAAAGTGCTTTTATTTAGCGCAACTTTTTTCTATCGAAGGAGATAAACACACTTGCAACCTAGCCTGTTCATCCGATGTTGTTTCCGGACAAACAATCTCCCCTTCCTTTGTATGAAAAAGAAGGGGGATTGTCCGAATCAGCAGAGAAGATGAACGTTTACTTTATCGAGTGATAACGCACTTCTTCTCCATTTATACTGCATATATAAGAAAAACCGCAATCTGTGAGTATCTCTTTCGCATCTTTAAAATAAGAACCTATCTCTTCCGGGCGATGCGCATCCGATCCCAGCGTAATGATTTCTCCGCCAAGATTGCGGTATAAACGTAATATATTTTTACTTGGCAGCGGCGCTTCCATACCATATTTATAGCCCGAAGTATTTAACTCAATTCCTTTGCCCTCTGAAATAACCAGCTTTAAAATTTCTTCCAGAATATCCACTGGAACATGCTCCCATCCTCCAGATGCATATCTGCTTACTAAATCAAGGTGGCCTATAATATGATAATCTTTAAATTTCCTGATACATTCGTAATACTCTTCGAAATAAAGCTGATACGCTTCATCCACTGTTCTGTCTTCAAAAAATTCACCGGAGTGCAAGTCATTTCTATCTGTTGAATGCATGGAACAAATGACAAATTCCGGATTTAATTGTTTAATAAAATCAGAGGTTTGTCCAAGAACATGCGGCTGGACACCTACTTCAACCCCTTTTCGTATTTGAATGTCATCCTGATATTTCTCCCGTAATCCTTCTAATTGTTTTTGGTACGCTTCCGGATCAAAGGTAAAATCCCATTCCTTATCCGGATAATCCACATCCAAGTGCTCTGTAAATGCAATCTCACTGAGTCCTTTTCTAATCGCTTCCTGAATCATGTCCTCCATCCCTGCCTCACAATCCGCAGAGAAATTCGAGTGCATATGAAAATCATACATAAAAGTTATGCCCCTTTCATTGACTTTTTTTCTGAACATTACTATAATACTAAATAACTTTAATTAGATAAAGCATTAAATTAGTAAAGTGACTCATTAGAAGGAGAAATTTTATGAAAAACAAACAAATACTTCATGATATGTTCTACCCGAAACAATTTTCTAAAAAACGTTATGTCATTCATAAATTAACCGATCGATTCACCACATTTGGCTATCAACAGGTAGAGACACCTGTATTTGAAGATTATGATTTATATAATGATGTGCAAGGAACTGTCGATACAGCTGATATGTTAAAACTGGTTGATTCCTCAGGCAAGGTACTCGTTCTGCGCCCGGATGCAACGATTCCGATTTCCCGGTATTATACAAACTTGCAAGAGGAAGCGATATCCAGCCGTTTGGCTTATGTATTGGATATTTTCCGCTCTACAACCGAGGAACGTTCCCGCACACAGGCTGGTGTTGAACTATTTGGAGAACGCGCTCCGGAAGCAGATGCAGAGTTGATTGCTTTGGCAGTTACCAGTTTAAAAGAATTAGAGATTCCTTCTTTCAAACTGGAAATCGGCCATGCAACATTTTATAAAGAACTGCTGCGTGAAGCGAATCTCACTGCGATGCAGCAAAAACAGCTGGATCAATATATCCAATCCAAAAATGTCTCAGAAATCGTTCCGTTTTTAAAAGACTTGGGACTGGATGCCACGTTGATTGAGAAACTTCGTAAAATTCCGATGTTATACGGTGATGCCGACTTCGTTATTCATGAAGCGGAGAACATCATTTCTACAGACCGTATGCGGGAAGAGCTGAACTATTTATCTAAAGTTTATCAACTTCTCCAAGATTACCAAGTTGATTCCTATATTTCGATTAACCTTGGGCTGATCAATCATATGAATTATTATTCCGGAATTATATTTCAAGGCTTTGCAGAAGGTCTCGGCCAGCCAATTATGATGGGTGGACGCTATGATTATTTAAGCCGTTCTTTTCACCGGGAAACACCAGCTATCGGATTTGCATTTGAAGTCGATTTACTTGTTCAACTGCTTACCTGCACTTTGACAGAACAAGAAATTCTCCGATTAGATTACGCAAGTTCTGAACGTAAACGTGCGATTCAACTTGCCGAATCATTAAGAGCAGCCAATCTTGCTGTGATTATCCATACTCCTAAAAAAGAAAAAGCATACACAGAATCGCCGGAATTACTCGTAAACGCTGACAGATTGGTATATAGTAAACAACAAGAATCCAAGGAATTTAAAACAGATCAAGAATTTCTGGATTGGTATATAAGAAAGGACGTTGAATGATGCAGCCAGTAACTATCGCTTTAGCAAAAGGACGCCCTGCGAAGCAATCCATTGATTTATTAGAAGCAGCTGGAATCCATTTTGAAGGGTTTCATGAAAAAACACGTAAACTTGTTTTCTTCAATAAAGATAAAACGTTACGATTAATCTTTTTAAAAGGAATGGATGTTCCGATTTATGTAGAAAAAGGCGCAGCTGATATTGGGATTGTCGGAAGAGATAATATTATCGAAACAGAGGCTGATGTGTATGAAATCCTTGATTTAGGGATTGGAAAATGTAAATTCTCTGTTGCCGGAAAAAAAGGCGGAACGCTTCCCGATAACCAATCCTTAACCATCGGCACCAAATATCCAAATATCGCTAAAAATTTCTTTGAAAAACGGAATCAGACCATTGAAACGGTTCATCTCAACGGTTCTGTGGAGCTGGCGCCGTTAATCGGTCTTGCCGATTACATCGTTGACATTGTCGAAACAGGAAGTACATTGCGTGAAAATGGACTTGAAGTATTAGCAGATATTGAAACCATCAGTACGAAATTTATTGTTAATAAAGCAAGCTTTGTGACACGTTCCAAAGAAATTCAGAACGTATTAAAAAAATTGGAAGAGGTTGTGGGTGAAGAAAATGCAAATTCTCCGTTATGAAACATATAAACAAAATGCAGCAAACACAGAAAAAGAAACACAGCTGATGCAGCAAAACTTAGACGAGCAAGTGTTAGAAATTATCCGTGCTGTACAGCGCAGCGGAGATGAAGCAGCATTTGCTTATACGAGAAATTTTGATAAGGCTGATTTATCCTCCTTATCTGTTTCGGAAGAAGAATGGCGTACTGCTTATGAAAAAGTAAAAGCGGAACAGCCGGTGCTTTTTAAGGCATTAACAGAAGCGGCAGAAAACATTCGCCAGTATCAGCAAAGAACGAAAGAAGAAGGTTTTCAATTCAGTCCAGAGCCCGGCATTCGACTTGGACAAAAGGTTACACCGCTGGATCGTGTCGGGGTTTATGTTCCAGGAGGAAAAGCAAGCTATCCATCTACTGTCTTAATGGATGTTATTCCAGCTGTTGTTGCTGGTGTTGAACAGGTGGTTATCACTACTCCTCCCCGTTCTGATGGCAGCATTGACCCGGTTGTGCTGGCTGCAGCGAAAATTGCCGGCGCACAGGATGTTTACAAAATCGGCGGTGCTCAAGCCGTCGCAGCTTTAGCTTATGGTACGGAATCCATTCCGAAAACAGATAAAATTGTCGGTCCCGGCAATGCCTATGTTGCCCGTGCGAAAAAATGGGTGTTTGGGGATGTTGCCATTGATATGATCGCAGGGCCGAGTGAAATCTGTGCTTTTGCTGACCACACTGTTCCTGCTTCTTACGTTGCTGCTGACTTATTATCCCAAGCGGAACATGCCGAAGATGCCACATCCATTTGCGTGACGACGGATGCGAATTATGCAGAAGCAGTACAAAAAGAAGTAGACCGGCAAACTTCCTTACTAGAGCGTGCGGATATTATTCGAGAATCCCTCCAGGCAAACGGAAAAATCATTATCTGTGATGACGAAGATCAAGCTATAGCGCTTATTAACGCCATTGCACCAGAGCATCTGCAATTAATGGGAGAACGTGCGGAAGAACAAGTTGAAAAAATCAAGCATGCTGGTGCAATTTTTATTGGAGCCTATTCCAGTGAACCATTAGGAGATTATTTTGCAGGTCCAAACCATACTCTGCCGACAAATGGGACCGCACGTTTTTCTTCTCCGCTCGGCGTGTATGATTTTATGAAAAAGTCAAGCACCATTTATTATTCCAAAGAACGGCTGCTCGATTATGCAGATTCCATTATTACAATTGCAGAAGCAGAAGGCCTGTCCGGTCATGCTAATGCCATTCGAATTCGAAAGGAGAACGACAATGCGTCAAGCTGAAAAAGAACGGCAAACAAAAGAAACCAATATATCTCTTGCACTTAACCTGGATGGAGAAGGAAAATCCGAACTAAACACAGGCGTCGGCTTTTTAGACCACATGCTGACGCTCTTCACAAAACATGGCGGATTGAATTTACAAGTAGCCTGTGATGGAGATTTAGAGGTGGACCAGCATCATACGGTAGAAGACATCGGTATTGTCCTTGGCCAGGCATTTCAGGAAGCTTTAGGGACGAAGGAAGGCATTAAACGCTATGCTACCGCGACAACACCAATGGATGAATCGCTCTCCACTGCCTCTATCGATATCAGCGGCCGCTCTTTTTTGGTTTACCGGGTAGATGGATTAAAAGATAAAGTCGGAAATTTTGATACAGAATTAGTGGAAGAATTTCTTATCGGTTTTACTAGCCATGCCAAAGTGACCCTGCATGTAGAAGTACTCTATGGAACGAATACACATCATATGATTGAATCAATTTTCAAAGGGCTCGGGCGCGTCATCCGCGAAGCTGTATCCATCGATCCAACCATTAAAGGTGTTCCTTCTACCAAAGGAAGTCTATAAAATGTGAAAAGGAGTCTGAAATATGATTGCCATCATTGATTACGGTGCAGGGAATATTAAAAGCCTGCAATTTGCATTAGATAAATTAGGGAAAACCTCAAAGCTGACCATGGACCCGGAAGAAATTGATCAGGCAGATTCTATTATCCTTCCCGGCGTCGGCGCATTCAAAGATGCAATGGAAGCACTGGAGCGTTACCAGTTAGATACGATTTTAAAAGAGGAAGCAGCAAGAGGTAAACCGATTTTAGGTATTTGTCTCGGAATGCAGCTTTTCTATGAATTTAGTGAAGAAAATGACGGGTGTGCCGGACTTGGCCTGCTGTCCGGTTCTGTGAAACGTATTTCAGATAACGTGAAAGTTCCGCATATGGGCTGGAACATCCTCCAATCCAATCAGCCGCAGAGCTTGTTCCATCAGCTCGGCGAAAATCCGTATGTGTATTTCGTCCACTCCTATGCAATCGATAGACTGGAAGAACATACTCTGGTTGCCAGTGCAGATTATGGCGGTCGCGTACCTGCGATTGTACAGGATAAAAATGTGACAGGTATGCAATTTCACCCGGAAAAAAGCGGGGATATCGGTATTGCATTATTGAAAAATTACGAGGAGATGATTTCATGATCATTTTTCCAGCAATTGATGTGAAAGATGGCAACTGTGTACGCTTAAAACAGGGAGATTATAACCAGCAGACAATCTATAATGACTCTCCTGTAGAAACAGCAAAAAAATGGCAGGAGGCTGGCGGAACCTTTCTGCATATGGTTGACTTAGATGGCGCAAAAACCGGAGAAGCTCAAAATAAAGAAGTCATCCTTCAGACCATCCAGGCATTATCCATCCCTGTCGAAGTCGGCGGCGGTATTCGCTCCTTAGAAACAATAAGAGAATATGTGGAAGGCGGGGCTGCCCGTGTTATTGTTGGAACTTCAGCTATAACTGATTGGGATATGCTTACCGAAGCAATTCGATTGTATAGAGATAAAATCGCCGTTTCTCTTGATGCACGAAATGGCTATATTGCTACAGATGGCTGGACAAAAAACAGCGATAAAAAAGCTGCTGACCTGGCGAAAGAATTAGAAGCAGCCGGTTTAACAACGATTGTCTATACCGACATTTTAAAGGATGGCATGCTGCGCGGACCGAATCTGGAGGAACTGAAAGCCATGCAGGAAGCGACTAATATGAATATTATAGCTTCCGGAGGCGTTTCCCGAAAAGAAGATGTCACCAACCTCCAAGAACTTAACCTTTATGGTGCGATTATCGGAAAAGCACTGTATGACGGTACGATTCAGCTGGAAGATGTCATAAAGGAGGACAATCATGCTCGCTAAACGAATTATTCCCTGCTTAGATGTAGACAAAGGCCGGGTCGTTAAAGGAAAAAAGTTTCAAGATATTAAAGATGTCGCTAACCCGGTGGAATTAGCTTCCCGTTATAATCGCGAAGGTGCAGATGAGCTCGTCTTTTATGACATTACCGCTTCCAATGAAGAGCGGAACATTTTCTTGGATGTCGTTGAAAATGTAGCACGCGAAATTGCCATTCCTTTTATGGTCGGCGGCGGCATCCGTACCGTACAAGATATTCATAGTGTGCTCCATGCCGGCGCAGATAAGGTATCGGTAAACAGTGCAGCTGTGCAGCGTCCGGAGTTAGTTAAAGAGTCCTCTGATAAGTTCGGCAGTCAATGTATCGTGCTTTCCATAGACGCTAAAAAAACAGCGGACGGTTCGTTTCATGTATTTATTAATGGTGGAAGAAAAGACACTGAAATGGACGCTGTTGAATGGGCAAAACGCGGAGAAGCACTTGGCGCTGGCGAACTTGTTGTCAATGCGATGGACGCAGATGGAGAAAAAAATGGCTATCAAATGGAGTTGACTAAAAATATAGCAGAAGCTGTGAATATCCCTGTTATTGCCAGCGGCGGAGCAGGCAAACCGGAGCATTTTGCAGAAGCTTTTGCAGGAGGCATTGATGCCGCACTTGCTGCATCTGTCTTTCATTACGAGGAGATTCCTATTCCGGAATTAAAAGATTATTTATCCTCACAAGGCATACCAATGAGGAGGAAAGCATAATGGAGATTACAATAAAATATGATGAAAACGGCCTGGTTCCGGCCATCATCCAAGATTACGCAACAGGGAAAGTATTAACCTTAGCATACATGAATGAGGAAGCCTTCTACAAAACATTAGAAACCGGTGAAACATGGTTCTATTCCCGCAGCCGCAACGAGCTCTGGAATAAAGGAGAGACTTCTGGAAATAAACAGCTGGTGAAAAAAGTTTCCGTAGATTGTGATCAGGATGCATTAATTGTTCAAGTACAGCCGCTTGGACCTGCATGCCACAAAGGAACAACAACTTGTTTTGAAACAACCATACTGGAAACGGAAAAACCGCTATTCGCCATGGTTAACGAGTTGACCGATAAAATTAAAGACCGTAAAGAAAACCCGCAAGAAGGCACCTATACGACTTATCTGTTTAACAAAGGACTTGATAAAATCCTTAAAAAAATCGGTGAAGAATCGACAGAAGTAGTTATCGGGGCAAAAAATCATGATAAGGAAGAATTAACGAATGAGCTGGCTGATCTATTGTACCACTCGCTTGTATTAATGGAAGAACAAGGTGTTCATCCTCAAGACATTAAAAAAATACTAAAGGAACGTCATATTGAAAAAGAAGGTCAGCATCGTGAGTAAATTCTGGAATCCATTCATTAAACAGCTGGAACCTTATATTCCTGGAGAGCAGTTGGATGATCCTTCCATCATTAAATTAAATACGAATGAAAATCCCTTTCCTCCTTCTCCAAAAGTACTGGCAGCGATTGAGGAAGAGGCTGAGAAAAACTTACGTCTTTACCCTTCCCCTACTGTCGATGAACTCAGAGAAGAGATTGGCAGCTTCTATGGGCTGAAAAAAGAACAGATTTTTGTTGGCAACGGATCAGATGAAGTGCTTGCACTTAGTTTTATGACATTCTTTGAACCTGGAAAAACCATTAAATACCCGGATATTACGTATAGTTTTTATCCGGTATATGCGCAACTTTATCAACTGGACGTGGAAGAAGTAACTTTAGAGGATGGTTTTACTATCCCTTATGAATCTTTCTTCCATTCTGAAGGCGGCGTTATTTTTCCAAATCCGAATGCGCCGACCAGCCTGTATTTGGAATTGGAAGCAGTTGAAGAGATTTTGAAAAACAATCCGGATCAAGTAGTGATTATAGATGAAGCTTATATTGACTTTGCTAAAAAGTCCGCTGTTTCATTAATAGATAATTATTCAAATTTACTAGTTGTACAAACACTATCTAAATCCCGGTCGCTTGCCGGTCTGCGTGTAGGTATGGCGATGGGGCATCCCGACTTGATAGAGGGATTGATGCGGGTGAAAGACTCTTTTAATTCCTATACCATTGACCGGTTAGCTATTGCCGGCGCAGTGGAAGCATTTCGGGATGCAGCTTATTTTGAGAAAACACGGCAGAAAATTATAGCAACGCGAGAGGATTTTCGGCAGGAATTAGAGAAAAGACGTTTTTATGTACTTCCTTCTCAAGCGAATTTTGTGCTCGCCTCTCCAGCAGATATAGAAGCAGAGAAACTCTTCATTGAATTGAAACAAGCAGGTTTCTTAATACGCTATTTTAATAAACCCAAACTGGAAAACTATGTGCGCATTTCCATCGGAACAAAAGAACAGATGACGAAGCTATTACATGCTATCGATAGAATTACGAAAGAATAAGGCATTATTATTAATTAAACAGCATACATTTTTTAAAACCGTTAGGGACATTCTCTAACGGCTTTTTATAAGCTGAAATAAAAGGTTTTAATTTTTTTCAAAAGTGAATATATAAATAGGAGATTGTTTAAAGTTGTCTCTATTTCAACCCCTTATTTCTTATTATCTCGGCTTTCGCACTTTAGAAAATAACTTCTATTCCGTACAGCTGTTGAGAAAGATGAGAAGATAAGTGTACGATGACCGCTGATAATAAAGTACATGTTCATTTTCGAACAGCAAGGCTTATTCTTAGGTGCGAGTGTTGAGTTATTATCGAATCTATCTTTCTATAATGATTTAAGGAATAATATACCAACCTACTACTATTCAAAAAGGAGAAATGACAATGACTGAAAATATTTATGGAAATACGCCTCCTTTATTAGGCGCTAAAAACCTGACAAGTACAAAGGAGTATGATACAGATGTATTAATTTATGGTGTTCCCTGGGAAGGTGCCTGCACATGGGGAGATTATACCGGCTGCGAACTCGGTCCAAAACAAATCCGTTTATCCTCCGCCAGATATAGTACTTATCTGCCGGAATTAGACCATATTAATGTAGAAGATCATTTAAGCTTAGGAGATGTCGGTGATGTTGGTATCATTCCGCATGATGTACCGGAAACCATGAATCGGATTGAAGCATTTGCAGAGGATCTCTGGAAAAGCGGCAAGTTTCTGGTAGGAATGGGTGGCGATCACGGTATTACCTATCCCGTTGTCAAAGGATTAACCAATACTGGTAAGAAAGTTGGCATCATCCATCTCGATTCCCATTATGATAATATGCCGCATCATGAAGGCGATAAATTTGCGAGAAGCACCCCTTTTATGCGTTTATATGAAACAGAGGGTGTACGTAATGAAAGTTTGATTCATACAGGAATCAAAGGCCCCCGCAACAAACCGGAAACGGGCAAATACGCAAAAGACGCCGGCGCTGTGACATTGACCATTAATGATATTCGTGAACAAAGCGATTTAAAGAAATATGCGAACGAAATTTATGAAATGGCTTCTAAAGATGTCGATGTTGTCTATTTAACAATTTGCAGTGATGTCCTTGATTTTGCTTTCAATCCGGGCGGACCAGTGGATGGTAATGGATTGACTTCTTACGAGCTGCTTACAATGATTTATGAATTTGCTAAACGCGGTCTATGCGGAATGGACTTTGTGGAAGTTTATCCGCAGCAAGATTTCAATCAAAATTCAGCACACTTTGTATCCACAGCCGTGTTGTATGTACTGGCAGGTCACATTCACGGCGGGCATGCCTAGAAAAATCAGCTTGCGAAATGCTTCGCTAAATGCCTAGTAAATAGTAAAGGGGGGGGGGATTCCCTCTTTACTATTTACTAAACAAAGGAGGAGTTTTACTTGGCGCAATCAAAGTTTGTTGAGAAACTTAAAATCATTGGTCCTGGTGCGATTATTACCGCATCCTTTATCGGTCCGGGTACGGTAACTACCGCAACACGCGCAGGTGCAGGGTTTGGTTTTGCGTTATTATGGGCTGTTATTTTTTCTATCTTAGCTACAATTATCCTGCAGGAAATGGTAGCCAGGATTGGTATTGTAACCAAGCAAGGGCTGGGAGAAAATATTCGAGAATTATTCCAAAACCAAGTTCTGAAATTTGCATCTGTATGGATTGTACTGATTGCCGTATGTGTGGGATGTGCTGCATACATAAGCGGAGATTTATTAGGAACCTCTCTGGGTGTTTCTTATTTAACCGGGATACCTGAAAATTATGTAGCGCCAATTATCGGAATTATCATTTTACTCCTGAACTTACTTGGCGGATATAAGTTTATCGAAAAAGTGATGATTGTTTTAATTATCATCATGAGTATTACATTCATCACAACCATGTTTGTCTCTGCTTCAGATGTTCTCCGTGTTCTTGAAGGGGCTTTCCTTCCGTCTATACCAGAAGGATCTATTCTGATGATTATTGCTTTAATCGGTACCACCGTTGTTCCATATAATTTCTTTATTCATGCATCCACTGTAAGCGAAAAATGGGGGCATGTGAATGATTTAAAAGCAGTAAGGACAGACACTATTCTCTCTATAACAGTAGGCGGGCTTATTACCGCTGCGATTTTAATTACAGCTGGTGCATTAATTCAAGGCACAGAAGTTACCAGTGTCGTTCAGCTTGCTTCTCCGTTGGAACCTTTAATGGGGAACTTAGCTCCACTCTTTGTTAGTATCGGCCTATTTGCTGCCGGGTTCTCATCCGCTATCGCTTCACCTATGGGGGCTGCTGTAACTGTAAGCAGCTTTATGAGATGGGAAGGTGGATTCGCCAATAAAAAATATAAAGCCGTTTTCAGTGCTGTTATTATTTTAGGTATTATTACTTCGGCAATTGAATTTGAACCGCTGGAAGTATTGCTTGTCGCCCAAGCGTTAAATGGCATCATTTTACCTGTCATCGCCATTTTCATTATGATTGTTGTAAATAAGAAAAACGCAATGGGCAAATATGTGAACCAGCTGTGGTTAAATATTTTAGGTTGGCTCGTTACTGCTGTAGTTGCTTTTCTTGGTACTTACAGTTTAGTAGATGCGATTAATACATTTTTATAAAAAATAAGGAAGTGCCTCCTGCTGAGAGGAGCACTTCCTTATTTTTGGTTTCAAAAAGATTTACAGTTGTTCTTCCACATCTGCAGATTCAGTCAGTTCGTCCACTTTATTTGCATATTCTTCCTGCTGTTTGTTCTGTGCTACCATGTCTTCAATTTGATCTCTGATTTCATCCAAATCCTGCATATCCTGGTCGCCCATCTGTGTTTGCAACTGTTCATACATTTCTTCTACTTCTTCGTCTGTTACGTCGACATCAAATGCTTCATCCATATATTTCGTGGTTGCTAAATTATATCTAAGCTGTTGCTCAAATTGGTCTTCACTTAGATTTAATTCATCAAGAGAAGCTTGAAATTGCTCTTCACCATTTGCTTTCATTGCATCCATTTGTTCCTGTACTTCATCATCTGTTACTTCGACACCTTCATCATTAGCTTCCTGCATGATAAGCTCTTGTTCCACAAGGAAGTTGATTGTTTCATCTTGCAGTGCCTCTTGATCCGATACATCCTGACCATTTTGATTCATCATGGTTTTCACTAATGAATAAGCAGTATTATAGTCGTTTCCCTGCAGTTCTTCGCCATTTACAACAACAACAGGTGTGTCCTCTTCTACAAATTCTTCATCGGAGAATTCAACTGGTTCCGGCTGTTGAGGCTGCTGTTGTTCACCTTCTCCTCCTCCTTCTTGCTGCTGTCCAGCTTCTTCTTGTTCTTGATTTCCTTCTTCTTGTTCATTTCCGCTATCGTCATTTCCACATGCCGCTAAAAGCATGGTTATTATCATTAATATGCTCAATGACAGTTTCTTCATGTAAACATCCCTCACTTTAAAGTTTGTATGTATCATTCAATCATACATGCTTCTATAATTTCAAGTTTTCGAGTTATAAATTTTTCTTTATGGCAATCAAGGTGATCACGTCAGCTTTCTACAGAGATTGAAAATAATGTGAATCTTGTTTCCACTTATACTTTATAACGAAAAAAGCTCAGCTATTATTTCAGCTGAACTTTTTTCTATTTCGTTATTCTAAGCTTTCGTCAATTTCATTTATCATTTCCTGAACAGACTGTAATCCGCCGCCGGATAGATACCATACATCTGGATTCAAGTAGAAGATACGGTCATTTTCAGATGCTTCCGTATTTGCTGTTAAGTCATTTTCTACCAGGTCTGTTGTATTTGTTTCTCCTTCTGAGCCAATCGCTGCTCCACGGTCAATAACATAAAGGGTATCCGGATTTTCTTCCATCACATATTCAAAAGATACATTCATTCCATGTGTAGAAGCATCAATTCCTTCATCTGCTGGAGACACATCAAATACATCATGGATAATGCCAAAGCGGGAATTCGGCCCATACGCGCTTATTTTATCATCATTTGCCAAGATGATTAAAGCATCTCCGGCATTTTCAGCTTTGTCTTGCAATGCTGTTATATTATCTTCAATGGTTTGCAGCTCTTCACTTACCTGATCATCGATATCAAATATTTGACCAACTTTATGCATGTTTTCTTCAAATGAATCCATATATCTTGTTGTATCAACACCTAAGTGTACAGTCGGACCTAATTTTTGCAATTCTTCGTAACTATCCGCTTGACGGCCGGAGATAATAATTAAGTCCGGATCAATTTCCGCAATTTTTTCAAAGTCAGGTTCTTTTAAACCGCCAATATTTTCATACTCATCACTTTCATATTCCTCTAGATAAGAAGGGATAGTTCCTGATTTTGCGACACCTTCTACAGGAATATTCAATTGATCTAGTGTATCTAAGATACCAAAATCAAAAACAACAACCTTTTCAGGATTCACGGGAACTTCGGTTTCTCCTAATTCATGTTCAATCGTTACCGTTTGATCTTCACCCTCTGATTCACTGTTTCCCTCTTCTGCATTGCCGGAATCATCCGATGAACCACAAGCTGCCAAAACAAGTAAAAAAGATGCCAATATTAAAAATAATAGTGATTTTTTCATATTATTTATCTCCTCATTATATCATTTTTTAGAAAATTTAATTGTCACTCAGCTTTCTGATGACAATATCGATGACTTTTATGCAACAAAAGTATAAACTTTTTTAAAACTGCCAGGCAAAATGATTTACCTGCTTACCCGTTTACGTTACAATAGAAAGTGGACTTGGTTCCATTAATATCTTTTGATATTAATGGACTTTTTTTTATCTTTTTTTTTCTAGAAATAAACGCAAATTCTTCTCTGATCAATTTCCTTAATGTCAATATCCATCTCATAGATATCTTTCAATACACATTCATCAATCACATCGCAAGTTCTGCCTTGTTTGATAATTTTGCCGTCCTTTAATGCTACAATATGATCCGAATAGCAGGAAGCAAAGTTGATATCATGGATAACTAGCAAAATAGTCTTGCCCAGTTCGTTGACGAGATTGCGCAACGTTTTCATAATTTGCACGGAGTGACGCATATCCAGATTGTTCAGCGGTTCATCCAAAAGGATATATTCGGTATCCTGTGCAATAACCATTGCAATATGCGCACGCTGACGTTGTCCACCGCTTAATTCATCCAAATACTTATCCTGCATGTCGCGAAGTTCCATATAGTCAATGGCTTCATCAATTTTCTCTTCATCCACCTTTGTTAATTTTCCTTGTGAATAAGGGAATCTTCCAAATGACACAAGCTCACGAATCGTCAATTTAAGATTTACTGCATTCGTTTGCTTCAGAATCGATATTTTCTTAGCCATTTCATTATTCTTTGTCTGCATGATATCTTTACCGTCAATTGTGATTGCTCCATCATCTTTGGCAATCAGACGGCTAATCATGGATACAAGCGTACTTTTTCCCGCACCATTCGGACCAATAAAAGAAGTTATTGTTCCTCTTTCGATATCTAAGGACACGTCTTCTATAACCTTTTTTTGATTATAGGCTTTGAAAACATTCTTCAGTTTTACCATTTCCGATTCTCCTTTAACAATAGGTATATAAAGTAAATTCCGCCGATAAAATTAATGATGACACTAATCGTTGTACTGAAAGTGAACAGACGCTCTACAATAAATTGCCCGCCGACAAGAGCAATAATACTGACCAGTACTGCTCCCCATATAATATAAAAATGACGATAGGTCTTCATTAATTCATACGAAACATTCACCACAAGTAGTCCTAAAAATGTAATTGGGCCAATTAAAGCAGTTGCTACTGAAATAAAAATAACAACGATAATGAGCAGTCTTTTTACTACGTAATGATACGGTACACCTAAATTAATTGCATCATCTCTGCCAAGGGCTAAAACATCTAAGTATTTGTAAAAACGCATAAAATAGATAAGTGTTATAGCAATAATCCCCAAAGAGATATACAATAAATCCGTATTCACATTGTTGACGCTCGCAAACATCCGATCCTGGACCATCATAAATTCATTCGGATCGATTAATACTTGCATAAAGTCTGTAAAACTTCCAAAGAAAGTACCTAAGATCATCCCGATTAACAGCAGAAAATAAATGTTGTTCTTTTCGCCTCGAAACAGAAACTGATAAAGCATAAGTGAAAAGAGCATCATACAGCTAACTGAAATCAGGAAATTGACAGAACCACCTAAAAGCACCATCATATTCGATCCAAAGAAAAAGATAATAATCGTCTGTATCAGCATATATAACGAATCTAAACCCAGAACACTCGGTGTCAAAATGCGGTTGTTTGTAATTGTCATAAAAATGGTTGTTGCAAATGCAATTGCTCCGCCCGTTAAACAAATAGCAAGTAAGTTCAGTAAACGTCTTGGCAGGATATAACTGATATTTCCAGTCAGATCATAACATATATACAATGCCATAAAAATAACTGCAACAGCGGCGAGTATCCATGTCTTTTTTTTATAGCCCATATTTTCTCCTCCTTAACAGAAGGAAGATAAATACAGCACTTCCAATAACTCCAACTGTCAGGCTGATTGGAATTTCATATGGGTAAATAACAATCCTTCCAATGATGTCACAGAACAGAACAAATACGGCTCCAAGTAAAGCGGTATGCATTAATGTTCTTTTTAGATGGTCACCTTGATAAATAGCAACAACGTTTGGAATAATCAGTCCTAAAAATGGAATCACGCCTACCGTTAATACGACAGAAGCAGTAACGAGCGCACTGATAGTCAAGCCGATATTTACCACTTGCCGGTAATTCAGTCCAAGATTTTTTGCAAAATCTTCACCCATTCCTGCAATGGTAAACTTATTCGCAAAAACATAAGCGACAATCAGGATAGGAATACTGACCAGCATCAACTCATAATTCCCGCTCATAATCATGGAAAAGTCTCCCTGCATCCAGGATGACATATTTTGAACCAAGTCATTCTGATACGCGATAAAAGTAGAGACAGAGCTGATGATATTTCCAAACATTAAGCCGATCAGCGGAATGAAGATAGCGTCTTTAAATTTAACCTTTTCCAATATCTTCATGAATACGAAAGTACCAAGTAACGCAAACACAAAAGAAATGAGCATTTGCTGAAGCGGACTGGCAGCCGTAAACACCATTAAAGATACTAAAATACCGAGTCTTGCTGCGTCCATTGTTCCAGCTGTTGTAGGCGAAACAAAGCGGTTACGGCTCAGCTGCTGCATAATCAAACCGACAATACTCATACTCGCTCCAGCTATTACAATACTGGCGAGTCGAGGAAGGCGGCTTGTCAGCAAAACCTGCTGCTGTGCCTCAGAAAGGTTAAAAATATGTGTTGGTGACAAATCAGTTACTCCCAGAAAAACGGAAGCAAACGAAAAAAGAATTAATAATGTAACCAAATGCCAAATCTTCATAACATGCAAAGCCTTTCCCGACAGGAGTTCATCAAACTTCCTTATCCCATATTTCATCCAAACTGAATCCAGATAATAATTATTATCATTTTCTAATTGTTCTAAATAAGAATGATATTCATTATCAATTAGATGACAATACCTAGTATACCAAAATTTCAGCCGTCGTCAATGCAATATCAACATAAATATGACGGTAAACAAAAAAACTGCCTCGAGCGGCAGTTTTTTATTTATTTTGTTCATTTTTTCGTCAAAATCTATTGATATAACAGGTATAATAAAGGATTAGCTTCTATTTGCAACAACGGCAGAAAGGATCTTCTGCTTTATTCATTCTCACATCCATCTCCGGTACAATAAGATGTTTTTTTCTCATTTGGCGTCAATGATTGCAAAATAGGCTGTTCCTGCTCTTCCTGCCAAACTTTTTCAAGTACTTGGGTAAATGTTGCTTCCGGCTGCGCACCAGATACGGCATATTTTTCATTAAAAACAAAGAAAGGAACGCCCTCTACACCAAGCTGCTTTGCCAATTCGATATCTTCATTGACTTTGCTGCGAAACTTCCCGCCATCCAAAACATCTTTTGCTTCTTCCTGGTCAAGTCCGATTTCTGCTGCCAATCGAATCAGTGTTTCTTTATCACTCAAAAGTTCAGAGTCGGTAAAGTAAGCATGGAAAAAACGTTCGGCAAGTGCCGCTTCTTTTCCATTTGCAGCAGCTAATTTAGTAATCCGATGGGCATCGAAAGTGTTGCTGTATTTCATCGTATCAAAATGGTAAGTCAAACCAACTTCTTTTGCCTGATCTGCCATTTGTTCATTCATTGTATATACTTGTTCTAAAGGCATCCCTTTCAACTCTGAAAATGTCTCTGCAAAGTTCTTTTCCGGGATATGTCTTGCAGTCGGGTCAAGCTGATAACTTCTAAATTGAACTGCTACGTTATCACGATGAGAAAATTTTTCTAAAGCATGCTCAAAGCGACGTTTTCCAATATAACAAAACGGACATATATAATCAGACCAAATTTCAACTTTCATGTTTGTTCACCTCTATTTCCTCACTTATTTTAGCATAAGGAAACCCGCGAACAAAGAAATCTGCACTGATTTTCACCTATCATATTTTCTTGTCTCTTCTAACGTTCCATCTGTCCGATACAGGCTCAAAGACGTTCCTTTATTTTTGGCGATAGTTATCGCTCGTTTTACGGCTTCGTCTTTTGTATTATATACTTCACTTGCCTGGCTGGAACCGGAAGATGCTACCGCCCATCCGTCATCTTGTTTATACACCTCTTGTTCTTCTTCCAGACGCTCCGGACGATTTGTTTTTTCTTTCCCTTCCTTCGAACGCTGTGTCGGTTTTCCGCCTTTTTCATAGTTCTGAATCTCTTCGCTGTCCGCATTTTCATGCCATTCCTTGGCCTGTTCAATAGCTATCGGAATAGCCCTGTCTTCTGTATACCCGTCATCAAGCATAGAATTGGCTATATCAATAGCTTTTTTGCGTACAGGATGCTCTAAATTTTTCATAGAACTTGGATAATCATGCATCGTCCAAACCACAGGAACTCCTCCTTTTTGTAAGGAGTTTTCCCCTTTCTGCATACGTCAAACATCTTGATCAAAACGATTTTTTGTCCATATTTCTTCTGGAAGGCTTTGCTGTCTCCACTTATAGTATAAAAAGGCGCGGAGAATTCCGCACCTTTTTATCATTACGTATCTAACAGTGACGTTCCGTTGATGGACACGCGCTTTGTATTTTTTAATTCATTCAAATTGACTGCACCAATACCAAACATCGTCATCTTCAGCTCTAATTCTAACTGTTCCATGGTTTGTATCACGGCTTCTTCCGATTCTGTCGCCGCTTGCAGCAGATGTCTCGCATAACCGATTACATCTGCACCTATCGTAATTGCTTTGGCAGCATCTACTCCTGTTTTCATACCGCCGCTGGCAACTAAAGGAGATTCAGGCAGCCGGCTTCGTACTGATACAAGGCAATCTTTTGTTGGATTCCCCCAATTATTAAATGCTTCCGCTGCAGCTTTTTTTAACGGATCCTGCGAACGCAGCTTTTCCACCTGACTCCAGGATGTTCCGCCGGCTCCGGCAACATCGATATAGGAGATTCCAGCATCATAAAGCCTTTTAGCAGCTTCTCCATCAATACCAAAACCGACTTCTTTTACCCCGACCGGAGCATCCACCTGTTTACAAACCTGTTCAATTTTTGGCAGCAGATCTTTAAAATTTAAGTCTCCCCCATCCTGAACAGCTTCTTGCAATGAATTTAAATGAAGAACGATGGAATCAGCCTCTGTTTTATCAATAATACGCTGGCATTCTTCTGCTCCATAGCCATAATTCAGTTGTACTGCACCTATATTCACAATCAAGGGTACGTTTGGAGCCTGTCTGCGAATCAGGAAAGAATCTTTGTGCTGGTCACTTTCTAAAAATGCTCTTGTCGAACCAATTGCAAGTGCCCAGCCTTTTTTCTCTGCTGCTAAAGCTAAATTCTGGTTAATTGTTGTCGCCAATTCAGAACCGCCAGTCATGGAACTGACAAGAAATGGTGCTTGAAGATTTTTACCTAAAAAGGATGTCTCCAAAGAAATGGCATCAAAATCAATCTCCGGCAAAGCGTTATGAAGAAAATGGATTCCTTCAAGCCCCGTGGATTTATTCACACCTTCTACATTTCCTTCCAGACAAAGACGGATATGTTCTGTTTTACGTTGGTTTATTCCTTTTTCCATGAATGTCCCTCGCTTATTTTAATTTATCCTTACATACTTTTGAGTGGAGAGTATTTTCCCTTTCATCTTCACCGGATGCTGGTATACATACTCTCCTTCCTTTTGTTCTCATTACATCTAGTGTACTTGTTTCCAGCAATAAAAGAAAGATAAATGAATATACCATCTTTCTCTCCTTTATTTATAAAAAAATCAGATTATATCTGTTTTTTTCTGTTATAATAGAAGTACTTATCTATTGTTTGGGAGGAAAAAATGAATAAAGAAAATGCAAAGGCTTTGGCTATAAAAGCGCACCAAGGACAAACCCGAAAAAACTCCAGTGAACCTTACATAACTCATCCTATCCGAGTAGCAGAACGTTTGGAGAAAGAAGGCTTCTCAGACGATTTAATCAGTGCTGCTTATTTGCATGACGTTGTAGAAGATACAGACATTAGCATCGAGGATATCCGAAAGCAATTTGGAGAACGAATTGCCAGCCTTGTTGCTTCCCATACAGAGGACAAGTCCCAGTCATGGCTGGACAGAAAACAAGCAACCATCAATCATTTGAAAAATGCTCCAAAAGAAGTCAAATATTTGATTATTGCTGATAAGCTGGATAATCTCATTGAACTGGAGAAAGAATACCAAGAACTTGGCGATACGATTTGGGAAAAATTCAACGCAGGCTTCAACCAGCAAAAATGGTACAATCAAAAAATCGCCGAAAATATGTACACGTATTTATCGCCTGAGGAAATTCCGGCTTACTTTAAGGAATTCGATCGGATTGTGAAGCGTTTTTTTTAGAGCACTTGGCTTGTGCTTAAGCAGTAAGAAAATAAGTCATTGCACTGCCGAATGATGAAGAAAACACCTTCTTTCTAGAAATGTAGAAAGAAGGTGTTTCGTTTTAATCTATTTTCTTATCGAGCATGCATTTCATTTGGATGCGTTCCGCTGCGGAGATTGCGATCCAGCGCATCAATGATTTTGATATCTTCTTCATCCAGTTCAAAATCAAATACCTCCAGGTTTGCTTCAATCCGGGAAGGTGTCACTGATTTTGGAATAACGATTAAGTCTGACTGTAAATGCCAGCGAAGAATCACTTGCGCAATGGTTTTCTCTTTTTTCTCAGCAAGCTGAGTTAATGCTTCGTCTTCTAATACGTCTTTTCCGTTCATAAGCGGGCTGTATGCTTCAACATAAATGCCATTTTCTCTACAAAATGCACGCAATTCTTTTTGCTGCAAGTATGGATGGCATTCCACCTGGTTGACTGCCGGAACAACTTCACATTCATTCAGCAGACGATCCAAGTGTTCTACTTCAAAATTACATACGCCAATTGCTTTTGCCTTACCGTCTTTATAAATTTTTTCCATCGCTTTATACGTATCAATATATTGATCAAAATCCGGTGCTGGCCAGTGGATTAAATAAAGGTCCACATAATCTGTACCAAGTCTTTCCAAGCTTGCATCAAAAGCCTTTAAAGTCTCTTCATAACCTTGGTCTGCATTCCAGACTTTTGTAGTAAGGAAGATGTCTTCACGAGGGACGCCGCTGTTTTCAATAGCTTGTCCAACGCCTTCTTCATTCCCATAAACTTTTGCGGTATCAAGCGAACGATAACCAGCCTTTAATGCGTGTTCTACAGCAGGAATAGCTTCTTGATTTTCTACTTTCCAGACGCCAAAACCAAGTTGCGGCATCTCTAGACCGTTATTAAGTGTCACATACTTCATATTTTTAGATTACCTCCTGCAAATTATTTTACATTGGATTTGTTATTAACGTTGCTAAAGTCAAATCCGTAGTGCATTTAGTTTACAATAACAAGGGTACAAAGCAAAGCAAAGTGCTTACTTTTTTCATGTGTGTACATTAGCAAAAACGTTACAGAATGTCGCTGTTTATTTGCTTGCCCCGCTTAAGAAGCAGTTGGCCGTATGGTCATTCACCATCCCGATTGCCTGCATAAAAGAATAACAAATTACCGGACCGACAAAAGAAAATCCTCTCTTTTTTAAATCCTTGCTGATTTGTTTGGACAAGTTTGTCTCGGCAGGAACATCCTCTTGTTTCTCCCAATGATTCACAATTGGCTTTCTGTCCACGAATCCCCATATATAGTTATCAAACGTTCCAAATTCTGCTTGAATCTGTTGGAAAGCCTTGGCATTTGTTACAACTGATTCAATTTTACGCCTGTTTCGGATGATTCCCCTATCCTGGATTAACTCCTCCACTTTTTCGTCTGAGTAAGAAGCAATTATTTCGACTTTAAAATGATCAAATGCCTGCCGATAATTTTCACGACGTTTTAAAATAGTAATCCAGCTTAATCCCGCCTGAGCTCCTTCTAAAGACAACATTTCAAACAAATAGCGGTCATCACCGAAGACAGGACGTCCCCATTCTTCATCATGATAATTAATATAGATGGGCTCTTCAGTTACCCAGGCGCATCGTTTTTTATTCATCCTCTTCACCGATTGCTACTTCGTTCTTTTCATAAGAAATCCAATCACTGAAACTGCCAGGGTATAACTTCACATTTTTAAAACCGGCATTATCTAATGCGAGAATATTAGGGCATGCGGAAACACCGGAACCACAGGAAACAATAATTTCCGCGTCTTTATCTAACCCAGAAAAATGCTCCTGCAACTGCTCTTCATTTTTCCAGCTCCCATCTTCTCGTAAAACACCTTCCCAGAAATAATTTACTGCACCTGGTATATGACCAGCTCGTGCATACATTGGTTCTTCATCACCTAAATATCTTGCCCGTGCTCTGGCATCTATTATTGTTGTTTCCGGAGATCCAATTTTTTCTTTGACTTCTTCCACATCAACGTAGCGGTCTTCTTTCTTATTTTTTCGGAAGATTGTCGGCTGCAGGTTAGGAACTTCTGTTGTCAGTTCACCGCCTTCTGCTACCCAGCGATCTAATCCGCCATCTAAAATATAAACTTTTTCGTGTCCTAAATAGTCAAGCAGCCACCAAAAACGCGGGGCAAACATATCATTTCCCTGATCATATACCACAACTGTCGTATCGTTGGAGATACCTAATTTTCCAAGTTTATTTGCAAATAAATCCCAATCTGGTAAAGGGTGGTTTCCGCCATGTTTCCCGGCTTTTCCGGATAAATCTCTATTTAAATCCATATAAACAGCACCAGGTATATGACCTTGCAGATAAGCCTTCCGTCCAGCATCAGCATCCATCAATTGAAATCGTACATCTACAATAACAAGGTTATTTTGTGTGAAACGTTTCTTTAATCTTTCCACGCTAATGATGTTTCTCAAAATCTGCCCCTCCCGTTTCTTATTTTTTCTAATCATATCACTCCTTGTTTATTTTAACAGAAAAAAATGTATTTGAAGCAATCTTTAAAAGAATTCTAATACGGATTTATATGATGGATATGGTAAAATATACAAAGCAGCTTTCAATAAAAATTGCAGTTATTTTTACTAACTCAGCTTGCGCACTTTAAAAGTAACTTTCTTTCCATAGGAATAAGGGGTTGACCGTTTCTTCCGAAAGAGGAGAGGGTGAAGTGTAAGATGACCGCTGCGGCGGAGGGCTTGGCCGGAGCGGAAGCTATACACCATATCTTGTTCAAAAAATGATTAAACGAAAAGCAAGCACGATAATAAAGATCATGTTCATCCGGGAAGAGCAAGGTTTATATGCTTATTCTTAGGTACGAAAATTGAGTTATTGTTACTATTCACAGCCAACTTATTTGGCTTCATCAGAGCTCCTCATCAAAATCAACTAAATTTAGAGGATAATGACCGCTACGGAAAAACATTCCGCTTTCCGACGTAGCGGTGGCTACCCTTAAAACTTAATTTGTCTACCATAAATTTTGGTGAAGAGCTCTGAAAATATATTATTTTTATTTGGTGGCTGTGAATAATAACGAGTTATTAGTTAAAACATATCTAGAAGGAGGCTTTTTCTGATGAGGGAACAATTAATACAACGTTTAGAAACATATGCAAAAATAGATACGCAATCGGATATGGATTCGTCTTCTACCCCTTCCACTCCAGGGCAATGGGATTTGATTAAACGCTTGGAAAATGAACTGAAAGAAGTTGGTCTGGAAGATGTTTCGTATGATGACAACGGGTATCTGATGGCTACTTTGCCATCTAATACAGATAAGGATATCTCAACAATTGGTTTTCTGGCGCATGTAGACACAGCAACCGATTTTACCGGAAAAGGGGTATCGCCAAAGGTTATTGATTATGAAGGCGGCGATATTGTATTGAATGAAACCTTACAGGTTATTCTGTCTCCAAACGATTTTCCCGAGCTTTCAAAATATAAGGGACATCAATTAATGGTGACGGATGGAACAACATTACTCGGAGCCGATGATAAGGCTGGAATTGCGGAGATTGTGACAGCAATGGAATACTTGCTGCATCATCCGGAAATCAAACATGGAAAGATTCAGGTTGCTTTTACACCTGATGAAGAAATCGGACGTGGTCCACATAAATTTGATGTAGAGCGATTTAACTGCGACTATGCTTATACCGTAGACGGAGGTCCTTTGGGCGAACTGCAATTTGAAAGTTTTAATGCCGCAGCTGCCAGAGTAACGTTTTATGGAAACAGTGTTCATCCGGGAACTGCGAAAAATAAAATGGTCAACGCCGGAAAGATGGCAGCACAATTTATTAGCAAATTCCCTGAGGAAGAATCTCCAGAACATACAGAAGGATATGAAGGGTTCTATCATCTTATCTCTGTTGAAGGCGATGTCGAAAAAACAGTTGTTTACTATATTATCCGGGACCATGACCAGGACAAATTTGCAGCTCGTAAAGATACGGCGACTCAGCATGTGGAGGAAATGAAAAACAAATATGGGGATAAAGCAGTTCAATTAGAAATGAACGATCAATATTATAATATGCGTGAAAAAATTGAGCCGGTAAAACATATTGTGGATATTGCAGAACATGCTATCAAAAATCTGAATATCAAACCAATCATTCACCCTGTCCGCGGCGGTACAGACGGTTCGCAAATTTCGTTTATGGGATTACCAACGCCAAATCTATTTACCGGAGGAGAAAACTTCCATGGTAAATATGAGTATATTTCGATTGATAATATGGAAAAAGCAACGAAAGTGATTGTAGAAATCACGAGGTTGTTTGCCGCAGAAAAGTAAGATACGTAATGATAAGTGCGATAACACGCAGGAAGCCTATTCTCAGTCTTTCTGCGTGTTATTTAATTCATGCTTCACTTTGCTTTCATTTTCACTTCTATGCATCATATAATAGATACATAACAGAAAACATTTGCAGCAGCGTGTGACCACAATGACCCCTGCCGATGTTTATTTATATTATTATGCTCACAGCATGATAGAATTAAAATCTAGTCATTGACTGGTCGAAATGATACATTTTCCAACACTTTTTCATATAAGGAGCAATTATAATATGCGAGGATTTCATTGGATGATGCTTTTTACAGCTTTCTTCCTGCTTATTGGCTGTACATCGCAGCAGGAGGAAGATGCCCCAGCATCAGGACAAACCACATCAGAAGAAGAAAGTACGAATGATAATGAAGAAGCATCAGAACTTGAGCCGCCTGAGGCTGTGTTACAAAAATTTGATACAGGCGAAGAGGTTTCCCAATTAAAACATGTACTCCATACAATTGGCTATGATCTAGAAGACAGCGAAAATTTTGATGAAGCATTAACTTGGGCTTTGACGGATTTCCAATTACAATCAGATGATCTATTAGCTTCAGGAATTTATGACGAAGCTACCAGCGAAGAAGTTCAAGCTTATTTTGAAAATGAAGACACTTTGGAGCCCGGAGAAGGTTTAGCAATGCCGCCGGAAGAAGCAGAAAAAACGGAAGCTGGAACTGACATTGTTGGCAATCCATATGACGAATTGGCGCTGGTGAATAAAGATTTTGCTCTTCCAGGTGACTATACTCCGGAAGATTTGATGGTTCCAGACGTACCTTTCCCTTTCACAGAGGATTTACCTAAAAAATACATGCGTGAAAATGCAGCGCATGCATTAGAAGATTTATTTGCGGCCGCAGAAGAAGAGGGGCTGGAGATGTTTGCCCAATCCGGTTATCGTTCCTTTGATCGGCAAGAAGATGTTTTTGCAGCAAATGCAGCAGAGAATGGAGAAGAACATGCCAATACCTACAGTGCCCGTCCCGGAGAAAGTGAACACCAGACCGGGCTTGCTATGGATGTGACCAGTGCTGAAGTAAATTTGGAACTGGTTGAAGCATTTGGTGATACAGAAGAAGGACAATGGATTGCTGAAAATGCTCCGGAATACGGTTTTATTATCCGCTTCCCAGAAGGAGATGAAGATATTACCGGATACCAATATGAACCTTGGCACCTTCGTTATGTCGGGGAAGAAACTGCTAAGTATATTACGGAACAAGATATTACTTTAGAAGAATATTATGAAGAACAAATGAATTAAAACGATGAAAAACCCCGCTGGATAGCAGTTTTCCGGCGGGGTTCTATGTCGAATCAGAATACAAATAACTGCTGTCTAAACGCTTCAAGACATCCTTTCCCCTGCAATATGCTAAAATGGATAGGAAAATCACATGTAGAAGGGTTGATTATATGAATAATAATGGGTCTATTAAACTAACCGCTTTATCTTCCAAAGGTGGATGTGGCTGCAAAATCGGACCAGCAGATTTACGACAGGTTTTACAGTCCTTCTCTCCAGCGACAGATAATCCTAATCTATTAGTGGGGTTAGATACCAATGATGACGCAGGTGTTTATAAATTAAATGACAACACAGCCATTGTTCAGACACTCGACTTCTTCACTCCTATTGTAGATGACCCTTATTCCTTTGGACAAATCGCTGCTGCAAATGCTCTCAGCGATGTCTATGCAATGGGGGGAAAGCCGATTACAGCATTAAATATTGTTGCTTTTCCAATTGCTGATTTGGATAAACAGATTCTTTCCTATATTTTGGAGGGTGCAGACAGTAAACTGAAAGAAGCTAACGCAGCTTTAGTCGGTGGACATTCCATCGATGATAAAGAACCAAAATTCGGTTTGGCCGTTACCGGAACCATCCATCCTGATAAAATCCGTACAAACAGCGGTGCAAAAGCCGGTGATGTACTTATTTTAACTAAACCGATTGGTGTAGGAATTTTAACCACTTCAATTAAAAGAGGATTGTTGCAGAAAGCAGAAATAGAACGTGTAACAAACGTCATGGCAGCACTAAATAAAACCGCTGCAGAAACGATGGACAATTATGACATCCATGCATGCACTGACGTTACCGGATTTGGCTTACTTGGACATGCTTCAGAAATCGCTAAAGGAAGCAATGTTGACATCCGGATTTCCAATCAGCAAGTACCTGTGTTGCCCAGAGTAAAAGAGCTGGCTGAAAATGGCGCTGTGCCAGGTGGTACGAAGAATAACTTTAACTATTTAAAAAAAGATGTTACTTTTACGGAATCACTGGATCAGATTGATCAGTGGATTCTGAGCGATGCCGTAACCTCTGGAGGTTTATTAGCATCTGTGAAAGAAGCAGACGCAGAAAAATTGCTTTCGGACCTCCGAAATAAAAATATCGAAGCAGCCGTCATTGGTCGCGTTACAAATGAGAATAAGGGACATATCACTGTTGAAGAATAATTCGTTTATGTAGGAAGTGAAAGTATGTTTCAGAATATAGAGTTACTTGATTTATTAAAGAAACAAAAAGAAGATTCTATTTCGTTAGTGGATGTACGTTCTCCACAGGAATTTGCTGAATTTCGTATTCCCGGAAGTATCAATATTCCTGTATTTGATGATGAAGAACGTGCAGAAGTAGGCACGATTTATAAACAAATCGGACCAGAAGCAGCAAAGGAAAAAGGACTGGAAATTTTCTCTATTAAGCTGCCCGATTTTATTGCCGAGTTTCAATCACTGGAAAAAGAAAAGATTGTTTATTGCTGGCGCGGTGGTATGCGCAGTAAAACCGCTGCAACCGTTGTCGATTTAATGGGACAGCAGGTTTCCAAATTAGATGGAGGTATTCGTTCTTACAGACAATGGGTCGTAAATAAATTAGAGCAACAACCGGCCACTCCCAGAATGTATGTGCTAAACGGCTATACAGGCTCTGGTAAAACGAATTTATTACACCGGTTAAAACAGCTGGGCTACCCTGTACTTGATTTGGAAGGAATGGCAAATCACCGCGGATCGATATTTGGTCAAATCGGTCTGGAACCAAATAATCAAAAAACATTTGAATCATTATTGGTTCAGGAGATGGGACGCTATGAGCAGTCACCTTTTCTTCTGTTGGAAGGAGAAAGTAAACGGATTGGCAAGGCAACGCTGCCTCTTTTTTTACATGAAGCAAAAGAAGCAAGCACGCAGCTATTTATCCATTTGCCTTTGGAGAAACGAATCGAAAATATATTGCGTGAATATAATCCAGAAGAACACCAAACACAAGTAATCGAAGCTTTCGGGCGAATTCGCAAGCATATTCATACCCCTGTAGCAAAACAAATCGCTGATGACTTGGAGCAGAAAAATTTTCAGTCTGCCATAGCACTGTTACTGGAATATTATTACGATCCAAGATATGAGCATACGCTCCATCACTATCCAGAAGACAAACAAAGGCATATTTATGCTGATAATCTGGACGAAGCTTTAAACGCAATCATCAGCTTAATTAGACAGGAAGAAAATGTGAATATCAAACTATAGGCAGAAATTTTACAAGCTCGACTTTGATTTATCAATCGAAGTCGAGCTTATTTCATGTATTCTACAGAACGTGTAACATTAATTTGTGAACGAAGCTGTTGAAGCAGCTCCATCTTCGTCAGCTTTCACACAATCGATAGCAACAACAAGGGCAATCATACTGGTTTCCATCTCTTCATTTACTACTTGCACTTTGTAACTATCTCCCCAAGTAAACCATTCTTTAGTTACTTCTCCTACAATATCGCCATGCCGGTACACCTGAAAGTTCATATCCCACCAATTCCCATGTACTTCAATACCAGCCGCATCAATGGTATAACGTGCCTTTAAAAAAGAAATCCCTTTCTTAATTGTCAATATTTCTTGACCATTCACCTCCACAAAAAATTTCGGTAAAAAGCTGAATGTTTTTTTCGTTATAAGTGCAACTTCTCCTCCTTCTCTATTCTTTATAAAGAAAGTTTTGGGAATCCGCATAAAACTGCCTTCTACAAAATAAACATCCTTTTCCTGTTGATCTTTTACGGTGAACTTTTCATTTAAGCTAAAAACCTTTTGCTTAATATAGAGTTGTTTCATGATTTGCCTCCCTGTTATGCACCTGCAAACAGGTACATTTTTATCTCAATATAAATTGAACAAGCAGTTATTATATATTACTAATATTTCCTCTATAAGGTTTCACTTTTTATATACGTTATTTCTTCCCTCTCTATATTTTCTAAAACAGTCATATTTACACCTCCCTCTACAATTGAATACCAATCTGTAATTGATGTATAAAAATAGCTATCTTGAACAAATTAGGATTAATCAAAACAATGAGGAGTTCCATGCTATGTCCTATCGTAAATTACGAAAAAAGATGCATCACAAAGAACAACATCCAGATTCCGAAAACGATATGCAAAAAAGCATTGGTACTTCTCTTACTGAAAATCTGAACATTATCAAGCAAAAAACAGGAAACAGTCCTGATATTATTATTCGGCATCTTCCTTTTGGCAACGCCTCTGAAGTGTCTACCGCTATCGTTTACGTAGATGGACTGGTGGATAACCCAACCATTAATGAATTTCTGGTCCAAACCTTAGAAAACAGTGTGCAAGAAAAACCACAGGAAAAGGATTTGTTCACGTTTTTTTCTGAAAAAGTGGTTGCAGTCAGCAATCTGGAAACAACCCAAGATTGGGATTTCTTATTTCAATCGTTGCTTTCCGGTGACACGGTTATTTTTTTAGAAGGAAAAAATGAGGTTCTGATCGCCAGCACCAGAGGCGGGGAACGTCGCCAGGTAGAACAAACCGATTCAGAAATATCTTTACGCGGATCAAAAGAAGGCTTTACGGAAACAATCACCACCAATATCACACTTGTGCGCCGCATCATTAAAAATCCGAATGTATGGGTAGAACCTATGAATTTAGGTACACAGACAAATACGGATATTTCCATAATGTATATCAACGGTATCGTCAATACCGACACAGTGGAAGAAGTCCGGCAGCGCTTGAGACATGTAGACCTCGATAGCATTCTGGACTCTGGTTATATTGAACAAGTGATTGAAGATGAAAGTTCCGGTCTGTTTCCTACTGTGATTCATACAGAAAGGCCGGACGCTGTTGCCGCTAATCTTCTGGAAGGAAGAATTGCGATTTTTGTTAATGGAACACCTCATATACTAATTGTCCCTGCTGTGATGATTCAGTTTTTCCAGACACCAGAAGATTACTATGTACGGTTTCCAATAAGTACATTGATTCGGGTGTTGCGCGTTTTCATGTATTTGATTTCGCTTATTGGTCCTGCTTTTTATGTGGCCGTGACGACTTTTCATCAGGAAATGATTCCAACAGATCTGCTGGTTATTATTGCCTCACAGACAGAAGCAGTGCCTTTCCCAGCAATTGTTGAAGCGCTGATTATGGAAGTCACCTTTGAAATTTTACGGGAGGCTGGTCTGCGGATGCCCAGCAAAATCAGTTCGACCATATCTATCGTCGGAGCGCTTGTTATCGGACAGGGCGCCATTCAAGCTGGAATTGTCTCTCCAGCAATGGTCATTGTCGTTGCGATTACAGCAATTGCGAGTTTAGCAACTCCTACGTATGATATTGCCATTTCTGCCCGGCTGATTCGCTTTGCTTTTATGCTGGGTGCAGCTATCGCCGGCTTTTATGGTATTATCCTTGGATTAATTTTGCTGGTTGTTCATCTTGTCAGTCTGCGTTCTTTTGGTGTTCCTTATGTATCACCGCTCGCACCGTTCAAACCGAACAGCATAAAGGATACGATTTATCGCGGGCCGCTGTGGACGTTTAATAAAAGACCACCTTCCCTCCATCCTGAAAATACAGTCCGTCAAGGCAAAGACCAGCGACCTTTGCCTCCAATAAAACGGGGGATGGTCAGGGCAGAGATGAAAGAAGGGGATAAAAAATGAGATTTAAATGGATCATTTCCTTTTTTATGACTGCCTGTCTGACTTTGCTCTCAGGATGCTGGAGCAGTATAGAGTTAAAAGAATTGGCGATTGTTTCGGCTTATGCTATCGATAAAAAAGAAGACGGCACATACGTCGGTACCTTTCAGCTCATTAATCCCATGAACGTTCCCAGTGCGTTACAAGGAGGTGCTTCCGGTCAAAATCCGAGTATAACAACTTATACGACGACGGGAGGCAATCCCTTGGAGATAGCTGACCGTGCGTCTAAGAAAGTTTCCAGAGACCTTTATTTTGCACACACCAGTCTATTAGTTGTCAGTGAGGAACTTGCCAGAGAAGAAGGACTTTCCTCTCTTTTAGATGCCATGGAGCGCGGTCTGGAATTTCGAACCACAACAAAAGTGGCCATTTCCCGAGGCAGCCCGGCGAGCGACTTCATTAAAATATTAACAGCTATTGATCAAGTCCCCGCTGAAAAAGCGATTAAAACCTTAGAATTTACAGAAAAACTGTACGGAGAAAATATAGCCACCAATCTGCAAAAATTTATTAAGGCTACGGTTTCGACTGGAAAAGAACCTCTGGTCAGCGGTTTCACCGTACGCGGGGATGCGGAAAAGGGAAAAACAATGGAGCAGCTTCAATCAACGGATGGTTTTGCAACGATTGAAGTAGATGGTATGGGTACCTTTAAAAATGGAAAGTTAGTGAACTGGATTGACGGAGAAAAGGCTGAAGGAACGCTTTGGATCTTAGACCAGATTCGGCAAGCCCCTGTCAATATCGATTGGGAAGATCAAAAAGACGCCATTTCCTATAAAGTAATGCGACAAAAAACGAACACATCGGCACAAATAACAGACGGCAAACCGGAAATCTCTATTCATATTCGTGCGGAAGGAGATCTTCGTGCAATCGAAGTGCCGGTTGATGTGACGGATCCGCATGTATTGTTTGAAATCGAAAAAGTATTGGAACAAAAAATTGAAGAAGAGGTTAAAGCAGCCATTCAAGAAGCACAGAAATCCCAAACCGATATCTTTGGTTTTGGGGAAAAGCTGCAGCAATCTGATCCCGATGAATGGAAAAAGCTTGAACCGGAGTGGCAGGAAGAATTTTTTCCTGCATTAGAAGCAAATATAACAGTGGAAGCTTTTATTCGTCGTACAGGAATGCGAAATAGCCCCTATCTTTTTGATATAGAGACAAAAGGCGAATAAGAAGGAGTGGATTCATTGATGGAAAAAGCAAAAATCAGTGCAAGCCAATTGTTTATCCTGATGATTTTATTCCAGCTTAGCAATTCTTTGCTGATTCCGCTCGCATCGCATGCAGGCCGCGACAGTTGGATAGCCATTCTTGTAGCGGCAGCCGTAAGCATCTCCTTATTTTTTATTTATCGAGCCCTTTATCTCTATTATCCTGATCGCTTGCTGACGGACTATACAGAGAAGGTTATTGGCAAGATTTTAGGACGAACACTGGCCTTCCTTTATATTCTCTTTTTTCTATATTCTGCCGCCAGAGTATTGCGGGAGTTCGGTGTTATGCTGCTGTCCTTTGCTTTTGCAGAAACTCCTTTATTCGTTGCTAGCACCTTGATGATCCTTGTCGTTATTTACACTGTTTATAAAGGTATTGAGGTCATTGCCAGAACAGGAGAACTGTTTTTTGTCATTATGTGCCTGCTTGCCGTCTTTCTGTTCCTATTGATTGCCATCTCCGGATTAATTGATACTTCGAATGTAAAACCTGTCTTGGAAAATCCGCCACAGGTTTTAAAAACAGTGTTTACCGAGACACTCTATGTCCCTTTCGGTGAAATCATTGTATTCACGATGATTTTTCCCTACTTAAATAATAGAAAGAAATTGAAAAAAACAGGAGTGTCGGCAATAAGTATCACCGGTATGGTACTTGCTCTAACCACGATTTTGAATATTAGTGTGCTTGGTGTACCGCTCATCGAACGTTCCCTTTTTCCTTTATTAACAACGATTCAGTCCATTCAAGTTGGCGGTTTTTTGGAACGACTGGATGTTATTTTCATACTTGTTCTTGTGATTGGAGGTTTCTTTAAAGTATCAGTGTATACCTACTGTGCCATCATCGGAACGGCAAGTTTATTTAACATTAAGGAACCATCCAAATTGGCCTATCCATTGGGGTTGACGGTTTTATTTGTATCCATGATTATAGCAAGCAATTACTCTGAACATCTTGAAGAAGGATTAAAGATATTCCCGCTGTATGTACAACTTCCTTTTCAAATTATTTTTCCTGTTCTTCTGCTGATCATCGCCTTTTTCAGAAACAGAAAAACATAAGCTGTAAAGAGCATAGTATAAAGAAAATAATCCTAAAATAACCTGATTGGAGCGTAAAAAATGAAAATCCTCGGTATTTCGCTGTGTATGTTCATCCTGCTAGCAGGCGTATCCACAGGCATTGACCTCATAAAAGGATATGAAGTACCTGCAGTGAGGTCACTTAACCCCATCTATGTTATGGAAATTCCTGAATTAGCAATCATGTATTTGCTTCTTCTCCTCCTATTTGTCGACCCCGTCTCTTCCTTTTTGGAAAAAAGACGCAATCGAAAAAAATGACGTACAGCAAATAAAAAATCAAATTATTTTATTTTTTCTATAAACCTGTTGACAACTGCCTGTCATTTCGTTTAATATAGTTTTCAATTAATTAAATGATGTGGCGTTGATGAAGAGGAGTAATTACAAGCGAACTCTACAGAGAGCTGATGGTTGCTGTAAATCAGTGGGTATCCTTGTGGTGAATGGACTTCGGAGCTCCAAACCGAAACAAATACGGAGTAGGCTTTGGCGGAATGGTTTCCCGTTACGGAAACTTAGAAGATAATCATCTTCTTTTAGAGTGAGCTGCACGTCAGCTAATAAAGGTGGTACCACGGTCCCTCGTCCTTTTATATATGGATGAGGGACCTTTTTGATTTTTATAAATAATGACTGATAAACGATGATGAAGAGGAGTACATAATCTTTCATGCATCACAGAGAGCTGATAATTGGGTGGAATATCAGTATGCAGGGATTATGGAATGGACTTCTGAGTGTTTTTCCGAAAACAGGCGCGTCTGCCAGTGATGAGTAGGAAAAAACGTATTTCCGACGTTACACGGATAGGGTATCGGCTTTGACCTGTACCTGATAAAGATAGAAAGGTTATTCTTTCTAAACAGAGGTGGCACCGCGGCCCTATCGTCCTCTATAAGCACATAGATGTGTTTATAGAGGGCTTTTTTTATAACTTGTTCAAATACAAAGGAGAGAGAATCATGACGGCACATGTAACGCAAGAAACTTACCCTATTAACGGATTAATTCCTATTCAAGTTTATCAAAATCTTCCACAGGCAAAAAAATATCTGTTGGAAAGCAGTTTTCCCCATGAAGAAAAAGGGCGTTATTCTTTTATTGGAATGCACCCTTACCAGGAAATTATCGGCCGTGGAAATGAAACAATGCTTATCAGTACTACGCATGTAGATCCGCTTGTCGTACATCAGCATGCTTTACATTTCTTGCAGGAAACAATGCCCAAGCTTGCGTTATCTCTATCCCTCCCTTTTTACGGCGGAGCAGTTGGTTATATCGGTTATGATACTATCCAGGCTTTTGAAGATACCGGGCCGGCGCCATTGGATGATCGGAACATGCCGGATATTCATTTGATGCTTTTTGAAGATACAATTGTTTTTGATCATGAAGAAAACGAATTACATCTGGTTGCTATTGACCGAGAAGGCGGGTCAGAAGAAGACCGGGCGCAGCGGATTCAAAAATTGAAACAATATATCGAGCAAGCAAGACACACAGAACTTCCTATCCCGCAAACTTATGCGTTTTTGCCGGAAATGGAACAAGAAAATTTTGAAAGGAATGTAGAGATAGCGAAAGAACATTTGCAAAAGGGGGATATTTTTCAAGTGGTTTTATCGCAGCGATTCTCAAGAGGGGTTGAAAATGAACAGCAATTTGGTCTTTCTTTTTATGAACAATTAAGGAGAAACAACGCTTCCCCTTACATGTTCTACATTGATTTTCAAGATTACACCGTACTGGGAGCCTCTCCAGAAAGCTTGATAGAAACAAACGGAAAACGCGTCGTTACCAACCCAATAGCAGGAACTAGAAAACGTGGAGAAACAGAACAGCAAGATCAGGCGCTGGCAGAAGAGCTGCTCGCAGATGAAAAAGAACTGGCAGAACACCGGATGCTTGTTGATTTAAGCAGAAACGATTTAGGCCGTGTCTGTGAGGTAGGCAGTATTGAAATACCGGTTTATATGACAATTGAGCGTTACCAGCATGTGATGCATATCGTTTCTGAAGTAACCGGGACATTACAAGAAGATTATTCGGGAATTGATGCGCTTATCTCCTGCTTACCAGCTGGGACGGTATCAGGAGCACCGAAAATCCGGGCAATGCAAATCATTAATGAACTGGAAATGGTCAAACGCGGGCCTTATGCTGGCGGAATTGGTTTTATCAACTTTGAACACGATATCCATATCGCACTTGCTATCCGTTCCATTATTATCCAGAATAGCAAAGCTTATTTTCAAGCCGGAGCCGGTATTGTACACGATTCCGTTCCATCTGAAGAATATACGGAAACAATAAATAAAGGAAGATCTTTTATGGAGGTGCCTGAACTTGATTCTATTAATTGATAATTATGATTCTTTCACATATAACCTATATCAATATATTTCTGAATGCGGCGTACACGTTGAAGTCATCCGCAATGACAACGTGACACCAGAAACAATCGAAACCTTAAAACCGGAAGCGGTGATTATTTCACCTGGACCAGGTTTTCCAAAGAATGCCGGGAATTGCATCGATATTGTGCAAACGTACTATAAACAACTCCCTATACTGGGAATTTGTTTAGGGCACCAAGTGATTGTGGAAGCGCTGGGTGGAAGAGTGATCCAAGCATCTGCTGTTAAGCACGGAAAAACATCGCTGATTCAGCATGATGACAGCGGCTTATTTCAAGGACTGAACAACCCGGTTGAAGTCATGCGCTATCACTCTCTAGCTGCAGAACACATTTCAGTGCCAACGGAGTTACGTATTACAGCAACTGCTGTCGATGATGACGAAATAATGGGGATAACCCATCAAACCTATCCTGTCTACGGACTGCAATTTCACCCTGAGTCCATTGGAACACTGGATGGAAAACGAATCATCTCTCATTTTGTTGATACACTTGCAATACAGAAGGAGGAAGTAACATCATGAAACCAAATTTTAATCAATTACTGGAAGGTAATGATTTATCCTTTGAAGAAACAAAAGCATTATTTAACGCCTGCTTCCAAGAAGATGTTTCCGATGCCGAACTATCTGCTATTTTAGTCGCTTTAAAAATGAAACAGCCGACTGCACAGGAACTGGCCGGCTTAGCAGATGTTATTCATACCAACTCCCCTTTCCAGTTTGAACTGGATATTCCGGCAATGGATAATTGCGGAACGGGTGGAGATCGATCGAACAGTTTTAATATCAGCACTTGTGCGGCATTTGTTTTAGCTGGAGCCGGTGTGACAGTCGCTAAGCACGGAAATCGCCGTGTTTCCAGCCAGACCGGAAGTGCAGATGTGTTAGAAGAGCTAGGTATTCCGCTGGATTTAACCAAGCCGCAAATAAAATATATTCTGCAGGAAAACAATATTGCTTTTCTTTTTGCCCAGCATGTTCATCCAACGCTGAAGCAGATTGCCGGTGTACGTCAAAAACTTCGGACACCGACCATTTTCAATTTAGTCGGGCCTTTAACCAATCCGGTTGCATTGCAATCGCAACTGATTGGTGTGTATTCGGAAGAAGCACTGCCCATTGTGGCAAAATCACTGCAGACACTCGGCCGAAAGCGTGCCCTGGTTATTCACGGCGCAGGTGGCATGGATGAAGCCTCCATGCAGGGCGAAAATAAATATATTTTACTGGCGAATAACGAATTAAAAGAAGGAACGATTCATCCGGAAGATGTCGGATTATCCACATATACCAATCAAGAAATTGAAGGCGGCGACGCCAAACAGAATGCAGCTATTTTACATTCTGTATTAAACGGCGAACCTGGAGCTTATCTGGATACGGTGCTTTTTAATGCAGCCATTGCTTTATTTGCTACCGGACATGTTGATACGATTGAAAATGGTGTAGATGTTGCCAGAAATAGCGTGTTCTCTGGAAAAGCGAAAGCAAAATTGGATACTTTGGTGCAATACAGCAAAGAAGCCAAACAGGAGGTAGTATAAATGACCTTTTTAGAGAAAATTATCGATAAGAAAAAGCAGGAAGTGGCCGAACGTAAATTACAATCAGACGGCAAATATACCCGGAATCATCCGATTTATTCCTTCCATGACAGCGTGCAGGCTAACGACCAAATGTCCATCATTGCGGAAATCAAACGGTCTTCCCCTTCTAAAGGAGAAATTCAAATGGACGTGGATATTCTAAAACAGGCGCAACAATATGAACAGGCCGGTGCATCTGCGATTTCTGTTTTAACAGATGAGAGCTTTTTCCACGGATCCATGGATGATTTGAAAGCAGTCAGTGAAGCTGTTTCCATTCCGGTTCTCTGTAAGGATTTTATGATTGATGAGATTCAAATTGATGATGCCAAAAATGCAGGAGCCTCCATTATATTATTAATTCTTGCTGCATTGCCGCTCGAACGGTTTCAGCGTCTGTACCATTATGCAACAGAGCAAGGGTTGGAAGTGCTCTGTGAAGTGCATAATGCAGAGGAATTAAAGGATGCGTTGACCGTCAGCCCGAAAATTGTCGGGATTAATAATCGTAATTTAAAAACCTTTGAAGTTGATTTACAAACAACACCGGAATTGATTCAACAAATCAATGAAAATAGCATGACGATTATCAGCGAGAGTGGAATGCGTACAAAAGCAGACGCTGAATTAGCCCAAGATGCCGGTGCAAATACAATTCTGGTCGGCGAAACCTTGATGCGTTCCGATAATGTAGAAAAAGATATGCAAGCATTGCAAGTGCCGCTTTCCTCCCCATCTAAAGGAGTTTCCTGAAATGCTTGTCAAAATCTGCGGCATCACTACCCCTGAAATAGCAGAGGTTGCCGTTCGTGCAGGAGCTGATTTTTTAGGCTTTATTTTTGCTAAAAGTAAACGGGAAATTTCCACAGAACAGGCTCGGGAAATCATCGCTGCCCTGCCTGAATATGTGAAAAGTGTCGGAGTCTTCGTCAATAAAAGTACTCAGGAAATAGAACATACTGTGCGGGAAACCGGACTTGATTTTGTACAATTGCACGGAGAAGAAACTGCTGAAACAGTCGAACATTTTTCTGTCCCTGTTATCAAATCACTGCCCGGCACAGTAGATGGTTTACACATTGCCGCACAATATGATGCGGCATCTTACCTGCTGATGGACAGTCCTCCCCTGCCCCATGCACACGGCGGAAATGGAGTTGCCTTTAATTGGTCCATTTTAAAAGGAAACCATTTCTCAGAACGATTAATTTTGGCAGGAGGACTGACAGCAGAAAATGTTTCTGAGGCCATTCAGGAAGTGAACCCGATGGGCGTAGATGTCTCCAGCGGGGTGGAAACAGACGGAAAGAAAGACCCGGATAAAATAAAAGCTTTTATTCAGGCCGCTAAACAACAATAGAAAGGAATTGATAAGATGCAAACATATACATTTCCAGACAGCACAGGTAAATATGGAAAATTTGGCGGCAGATATGTCCCAGAATTACTGATGCCTGCTATCTTAGAATTGGAAGAAGCTTACGAATCAGCCAAAAACGACCCTTCTTTTCAGGAAGAACTTCATAATTATCTAACAGAATACGTAGGCAGAACAACACCATTGTATGAAGCAGAACAACTCAGCCAACACTTAGGCGGACCAAAAATCTATCTGAAACGGGAGGATCTTAATCACACCGGCGCACATAAAATTAATAATACGATCGGTCAGGCACTTTTAACTTTGCGGATGGGCAAAAAGAAAGTTGTTGCTGAAACAGGAGCCGGCCAGCACGGTGTAGCTACAGCCACCGTCTGTTCTCTGCTTGGTTTAGAGTGTATTGTTTTTATGGGCGAAGAAGATATTAAAAGACAGAAACTTAATGTCTTTCGAATGGAGCTTTTAGGAGCGAAAGTTGTCGGCGTTTCTCAAGGCAGTGCAACATTAAAAGATGCCGTAAACGAAGCTTTGCGCTATTGGGTAAACCATGTTCACGATACCCATTATATTATTGGTTCTGTTGTTGGCCCGCACCCCTTCCCGCGTATTGTCCGGGACTTTCAATCCGTAATCGGTGCCGAAACCAAACAGCAAAGTCTAGAAAAACAAGGAAAACTTCCAGATGCAGTCGTTGCTTGTGTTGGCGGCGGCAGTAATGCTATGGGTATGTTCTACCCATTTGTAGAAGATAAAGAGGTTGCATTATATGGTGTCGAAGCTGCCGGAAAAGGGGTTGATACCGATGAGCATGCAGCTACATTAACTGGCGGATCTCCCGGGATGCTTCATGGAACGTTCACGTATTTACTGCAGAATGAAGCAGGACAAATTCAGGAAGCAGCTTCGATTTCTGCCGGGTTAGATTATCCGGGAATTGGACCGGAACACAGCCACCTGCGTGACAGTGAGCGTGTTACCTATCCTTCCATTACAGACCAGGAAGCATTGGAATCTTTCCAATTACTTACGAAATTAGAAGGGATTATTCCTGCTCTGGAAAGTGCACATGCCGTTGCTTATGCATGCAAACTTGCAAAAGGCATGTCTCCTGAACAGTCACTGGTTATCTGCCTGTCCGGACGCGGGGATAAGGACGTCGAACAGGTCAAAGCAAAGCTCGAGGAGGATTCTGATGGGGAAGCATAAATTAGAAAACACATTAAATAATATCAAAGCAACAGGAAAACCACTGTTCGTCCCTTATATGATGGCTGGTGACGGCGGAATAGATCAAATCAACGAACGCATTCAGTTTTTGGATGAATGTGGTGCATCGGCGATAGAATTGGGAATCCCCTTTTCCGATCCAGTAGCAGACGGTCCTGTTATTCAAGATGCCGGAGTTCGCGCGTTACGAGAAGGAACGACGCTAAAGCTGGTTCTTGAGGAGGTAAGGAAACAAAAAGAAACCCGAAACATCCCGATTATTTTGATGACCTATATCAATCCAATTTGGAATTACGGTTACGAACAATTCGCAAAAGACTGTGATACGGCAGGAGTCGACGGCATTATTATTCCTGATATCCCCATGGAAGAGGAAGAAGATATTGCAGCTGCACTTGCTGGGCAGTCCATCGCCTTTATCCGTTTAGCTGCAATGACAAGCCCCGATGAACGCCTGGAGAAAATAGCGCAGGAATCAGAAGGTTTTCTATACGCTGTTTCTGTCAGCGGTACTACTGGCGAGCGGGCGCAACATGAAGAAACGACACTTCATTATCTCGAGAAGTTGACTAAGCTCAGCTTTGTGCCTGTACTGGCCGGCTTCGGTATTTCTAACCCGAAACAGGCGAAGCATTTAGCCGCTTATTGTGATGGCGTAATTGTCGGCAGTAAGATTGTCCACTTATTTGCAGAAGGAAAACAAGCGGAAATTAAGGAATTAATCGGGGAAACGGTTCAATAAATGTATGTTTGCATTGATATAAATGTCGAGACAACCCGTTTCAGACAGCATATAATATATTAGAATCTAGACAACGTTGTCCTTGATTCAAACCATCACAACAACCCATGCCTTGAGGGAGCTGTACGCCACATACAGCTCCCGTTTTTTTATTCTAAAAAATGTTTGCTTTTTTTTACTCAACTTTCGTACTTTTAAAAGTAATTTCCATTCCATAGGGGCAGAGTGTGATCGTTTCTTCCATACATCTATTGACAAGGACTAGGTGGTAAAGTGTACAATGACCGCTGCGGCGGATCGTTTTGCTTTCCTAGGGGCACCCTCTGAAGATCCCTCAGGAGTCAAAATGGTCCGCCTCCGCTAGTGGGATGTTCTATGCATGAAATAGTTGAAAAAATAAAAGCCAGATCAGGCAGAACACATTTTTGGTGGTGCATGATATAAATGTTGAGTATACATTTCTTTCTTGGCATGAAAGCTATTCTCGATATGAACAATTCATGCTGTCATGCAATCATTTAAAACACCAGGATAATTGTTTATTGAGGCTGAAAAGCCATTATTCATCTAACTTCATCAGGATGTTATTGCTTCCAAACGTTGTAGCGTCTTATTAGAGCGCAGGCCAACCACGGAGACTCCTAAGTGGTTTGCAGGCTAAAACCGTGACTCCTAGGGCCTTAGATTACTCACCCCATCGAAAAGAGTTGTCACAACGCCTGCACTTGCACGTCCTGGGACTGCGCTTACCAATGTTGTCAGGTTAGTATAACCGCTGCGGCGGACCGTTTTGCTTTCCTAGGGGCACGCTCTTCAGCTAACTTTTGCCAAGAAGTGCGCTTGGCAAAAGTGGATCTTCAGATGGTGCTGATCCCTCAGGAGTCAAAACGGTCCGCCTCCGCTAGTGGGATGTTCTATACATGAAATAGTTGAACAAATAAAATCATTTAACTCCATTAGGATGTTATTTCTTCCAAAAGCTGTAGCATCCCATCAGAGCGCAGGCCAACCACGGAGACTCCTATGGGAACAGGGCGAGCTGAAGATCCACTTGAAAAGCGGTTTTCTTTTCAAGTTAGCTGAAGCCGTCCCCATGGAAAGCGAAGTGGTTGGCCGGAGCGGGTGCTATACACCATATCTTGTTCAAAAAATAGAAGGGGACTCTAACCAAAAGCATGCATAATAATAGAGAGCATGTTTATCCTGGAACAGCAAGGATTATATGCTTATTCTTTAGCGCATAATTTGAGTAAATTTCACAAAATTCATTAACCTGACAACATTGAGACCTGCGATTACTCGGTCTATTAAAACCGTTGCTGCGCTTACTCGCCCCATCGAAAACATTTGTGCATCGCAGGGCGAGCTGAAGATCCACTTGAAAAGCGGTCTTCTTTTCAAGTTAGCTGAAACCGTCCCCATGGAAAGCGGAGTAGTTGGCCGGAGCGGGTGCTATACACCATTTCCTGTTCAAAACATATAAGAACGCTTTAACGAAAATCAAGCATGATAATAGAGTTCATGTTCATCTGATGATTCCATGCAAAAGAAATCCGTTTCTCAGTCAAATATGATAGAATAACTAACTGTACGATATTAACAGGAAGGACGAATTTCAGATGAAGTTAGCTACATGGAACGTTAATGGAATCAGAGCCTGCGTTCGAAAAGGGTTCTTGGATTTCTTTCATGAAATAGATGCAGATTTTTTCGCTGTACAGGAAACCAAGCTGCAGGCCGGACAAATTGAATTGGATTTGGAAGGATATTATCAATATTGGAATTATGCTGAACGAAAAGGATATTCCGGAACAGCCATTTTCACAAAACACGAACCACTTCATGTTTCATATGGTTTTCAAGATGGAGAAATAGAACCAGAAGGAAGAATCATTACATTGGAGTATCCGGCATTTTATCTCGTCAATGTCTATACACCTAATTCTAAGCGCGATTTAACCCGGTTGGAGGAACGGCTGGAGTGGGAAAATAAGATGTTTCATTACTTACAGGAGTTGGATACGAAAAAACCGGTTATTTATTGCGGAGATTTAAACGTTGCTCATCAGGAAATAGATGTAAGAAATGACAAAACAAATCATGGCAATTCCGGTTTTACCCGAGAAGAGCGCGATAAGATGACACGCATTTTGAACAATGGCTTCATAGACACCCTGCGCTTTTTCTATCCGGATCGCGACGATATTTTTACATGGTGGTCCTACATGAAAACCATCCGTGAAAGAAATATCGGCTGGCGTATTGATTATATTATTGTGTCCAGCGCTTTGGAAAAATGCCTGGAAAGTATGGAAGTTCACGGGGATATATTGGGAAGCGACCATTGCCCGGTAAGTCTGGAATTAGATCTAAGCAAACAGGAAATAAATATTTAATCCAAAAACGGCAAAAGGCTCGCATCGAATGCCCCAAATAATTGCGGCATGAATAGCAGCCCAATGATTAAACCTATTAAAAACACAGCCATAATACGTAACGTTTTTCGCATATACTCTATACCTCTCTTTCATGCAGAAAGTTGAAAAGGGAGTGCTGCAGATGCACTCCTTTTCACTTATCAACAGCATACATCCTTAAAGTTATTTACAAAATGCTTCTTTCGTTCTTATTTCTTCTGCAAATAATCCACCATGCCAAGGGCGTCTAACTGCAAATCGATATGAATCATCTGATAAACTTCATGCGCGTCATCAATCCCCTGTTCACGAAGTTCTGATTGGACATGTTTCAATAAACGGTTTGCAATCTCATCATAGCCTTGCCCTTCTGCAAAAGCAGCTTCTCCTTCTTTTACAAAGAGATGTAACCAGGACTCCACCTGGCTCAGGGCTTCTTCTACTAAATCCGTTTCTCCAAAGTGTCCAAAATAAATATAATCCAATTGTTTATCACGGAATCTCTGTATCGAAGCTATCATCGCCTCCGGGTCAAAATGGTTCGGAGAAGTTGTCGGTAAAAAGAAATCCAATCCATGCGGAAATAACTGCTCATATTGAATCCCGGCAGTATCCCCGGTAAACATGCCGTTACTTAACGGATCATAGATTGCCAGATGATGTTTGGCATGACCTGGCGTATCCCAAAATTCTAACACGCGTCCTTCCGAAATTTGCAATGTATCTCCTTCTGTTTTCTCTACAATTCTATCCTCATCCGCTGGTACAATGGGATCATATAATTCTGAAAAACGCTCCCCATAAATTGCGCGTGCTCCTGCTGCTAATTTTTTAGGATCAATAAGATGCCTTTTTCCTCTTGGATGAACATATAAAAGAGCGTTTGGACAAAATTCCAGTAAGCGACCAGCTCCACCGGCGTGGTCTAAATGAACATGTGTTACGATGATATGTTGCACATCTGTTAATGCATACCCCATTGTTTCCAAACCTTTTTTGATATAAGGTACAGAAGGGCTCGGTCCTGTTTCCACAATGGTAAGTTCATCTGCTTCTATCACATAAGCTCCCGTCCTGCCGCTCACGCCAAAGTCAAAACCATCAATCAATGAAATGCCATGATGAAGCTTCATTGTTTTTCTAGCATGTAATTGCATAATCATCCCTCATTTCAGCAATATATATAACATAACCTATTCCTATCTTAACATTTTTTCAGATCATTTCTGTAAGATTTTGAATAATCTCTTATACACTATGTATCGCAATGCAAATGCCCGTAAAATGATTCCTTCAAGGTACGGCATCCCCTTTTTGAACAAAGTATTCCTTTACACCTTAAAGAAAAATAGGAAGAAAGAATGGTTTTCTTTGCTTGATATCTCACAATAGGGTACATTAGAGGGGAATAGCTTTTATTGTGAAAAACAAACGTCCGTACAACTTGCATTGAATGAAGTTCTCTTTATGAAGACGTTAAAAAGCATGAACAAAAAGGATGACATATGATGGACAAAAAGAATGTAGATGATTACCTGCAAGAGGGCATGTATGGAACACGATTACCGAAAGATAGCGAACGGAAAATGTACCTCGGTGCATTACGTGAACGTGTCGCCTTTGCTTTAACCGTTGGAGAAGTAATGGCTGATAAAGGGATTGACGAATTAGAGCGTCAGTTAAAGCAGCATAAAAAAGCAAAACTTCTATTAAATGGAAATGTATCTCACCGTTTTTTCAAAGAAGAAAAAGCACTTGCCGACCGCTTTTCCATACCGCATACAACGGTAAGCAACCAGGAAAATGATACGGAAATCGGCTTGGTACTCGCCTATTCTTATGCTGTAGATATAGAGCATATCTACCTCGATGATATAGACCAACCAACAAAACAACAAGAAGAAGAAGAAACAAATCCGGAAGATGACTCAAAAGGACTTGTCGCTAAACTGAAGAACCTATTTCAATAATAATATGATGAAAAACCCCGGGCATTATAGTCCGGGGTTTTTCACATGATTTCATGAATCACTTATCGTCAAAACGAATATTTTTCATTCTAAATGGTGTAATAATCAAAACAACAATCAATACCAGCCCCATGTAACCGATTAGTGAATAAAATTGCGAAACCAAATCCGTAAAGCCGACAAAGCTTAATATAAAACCGGCGACCAAGGTAACCGCTAAAATAATATTAAATTTCTTGGTTCCCTGTTTAGCAAATCTGGTAACAAATGCAAAAAACATACTGATTGCCGTATTAAAAATCATACCAAACAAGACAATGGCCATAATCGTACCTAAGATGGGAGAAATATTATTGACGATAGCCAGCATCGGCATTTCGTAATGACCTGCTTCTTCAATTTTTGCAAAGATGGCATAATAACTGAGTATAATGATTGCACCAAGTCCTAATCCGCCGGCCAGACCGCCGATTGCAGCTGTTTTTCTATCCTTTTCTGCACTGCCCATTACAAGAGACATCGCCGCACCCACAGATGTATTAAACGTCGCATAATTCAGTCCAGCTATAAACCAGTTTGGAAAGAAAGGTCCATGACTTTTCGCCGTGCTATCCAAATTGGAAAAAGAACCGTCCATCGTCATAAAGCTGTATATAGAAATAATCACTACAAAAATAAGTAAGAAAGGTGTGATACTGCTAATTATTCCGACCACTTTATTTACTCTTAACATGCCTGTTAAGAGAACCAGTACGGTCATGATAACAGCACCCGCTACCCCGGGCAAACCAAACTGTTGCTCTAGATTCGCTCCTGCTCCAGCAAGCATCACGACCCCTACACCGAATAGTGTAAAAACCAAAACAGCATCTATGATAACCCCAATAAGATTAAAACGGAATATCTTTTCAATGATTTTAAAATCACTTATCTTATAAATCACTTTATTATAGGATGTTGATTGCGCCCTGCTCCCCAGCCAGACCAGCATCATTCCTACATAAGCAAACAGCACTGTTGAAACAAATGCAGCTAAAATCCCCCACATTCCAAAACTGGTAAAATACTGCAAGACTTCTTGTCCAGAAGCGAATCCGGCGCCGACGATCACCCCGATGAATGCGCTTCCAATGACGAAGATTCTCATCAATTTTCTCATACACTTTCTCCTCCTTTTCTCCTTGTCTTCAAAAGTATTAGATGCAATCTTTCTATGTATATACTAAAATAAATATAGCGTATTTATTTTGGCTTTGTGCCAAAAACTATGATTCGTAATAGTACATAAAAATACAACCTATGGAAAATAATAATTTTTTTCACAAAAAAAAGCAAGTATGCCAATTATTTCGTTAATTCCAAATAATACAAGCGTTTTCTTCATGTGGATGACTATGCTTCTTCAAAAGGAGTGCTTTTTATGGATACCCAAAAAAATAAAATAGCAACACTGCAGCAGCCTTTTTCTAATTTAGACGATCTTGCCGACACGATCAGTGATGTATTGGCATGCCCTGTCACCATTGAAGATGCCAATCATTATGTTCTTGCCTACAGTAAACATACAGAAAATATTGATGAAGCAAGAATCGGTACCATTATGAACCGAAAAGTCCCTGATAAAGTCATCAATGGACTTTGGAAAAACGGTGCCATGCCGAAACTGATTGACAGTGATCAACCTGTCATTATCCCTGAAATTCATGATATCGGACTTGGAAACCGGATTGCTATTTCCATATGGAAAAAGAACGACATATTAGGTTTCATTTGGGCACATACAGGGATGAAAGAATATACTGCAGAAGATTTAGAAATACTAAAGGAAGCAGCACATCAAGTGAAAAAGTATATTCTGCAAAAACTGCCTGACCGGCGAAATACCGAAAAAGCTTACAAAGACTTTTTCTGGCAATTGTTGACAGCAGATTTTGTCAGTAATCATACCATTCAAGCTTACGAAAAACAATTTAATATCAAACTGCGAGATGGTCTGGCTATTGTCATTTTTCATTTTGAAGATCATATAACGCCACAAATAGAAAAACATGCTTCCTACCTTTCGGAAACAATGACGCAGGTAAATACGATCTTCCGTTTATTTGACGATCAGGATTTAATTCTATTAATTCGTTTATGGAAGGAGAACGATACGTCGGATAAAATATATCAATTCATTGAACATTTTCAGGAAAAAATCAGTACACAACTGCAGCTGACTTCCCTGCACGGAGCGGCAAGTCAAATTTACGATTCCGCAAAAGATATGACACAGGCCTATGAAGAAGCCCTTCAAAGCCTTTCTTTACAAAAGCAATTTCCAGAAGAACTGGATTCCTGTTTTCTATATGAAGATTTAGGGATATTCCAATGGGTGGATATACTCAAGGAACATCGTCAAAAACGCCATCATACAAATAAATACATTCAACTGCTGCAGCAATATGATAAACGCCAGCAAAGTCATTTATTGCACACGCTGGAAAAATATTTAGAGAATGATTCCAATGTCCATCGTACAGCCAAGGATTTATTCATCCACCCAAACACCATGAATTATCGGCTAAAACGTATCCAGGAGATCAGCCACCTTGATTTAAAAAATCCGCACCAAAAAATAGCAGTCTATTTAGAATTATTAGCTGATAAATTGACACTTTAAGCGGGTATACTTTAACTTCCTTGGTTCCAGTAATTAGAAAGAATTTGTGTAAATACACAAACGAAAGAGACTGAATTCATTCATTTCCATAATGAAATATCACAAAGGAAGCGTTATCATTATAGATATACATGATAAACAAAGGGGCGTATAAACATGATTATTGGAGTTCCCAAAGAAATAAAGAATAACGAAAACCGTGTCGCCATGGCTCCATCCGGGGTCGTCCATCTTGTACAATCCGGCCAGACCGTTCTGATTGAACAAGAAGCAGGACTGGGAAGCGGCTTTACAGACGAAGAATATAAACAGGCAGGTGCGGAAATAATCACAGAGACGAAGAGTGTTTGGGACCGCTCTGATATGATTATGAAGGTAAAAGAACCGCTTGAGTCAGAATATACCTACTTCCGGGAAGGACTGGTATTATTCACTTACCTTCATTTGGCTGCCGACGCGAGATTGACAGAAGAACTGGTTGCAAAAGGAGTCACAGCCATTGCTTATGAAACCATTGCAGTGGGAAATTCTCTTCCGTTGTTAACACCAATGAGTGAAGTAGCCGGACGCATGGCTACACAGCTTGGTACACAGTATTTAGAGAAATCCAAAGGCGGAAAAGGGATTCTGCTCGGCGGGATTCCGGGTGTCAAACGGGGAAAAATAACAATTATCGGTGGCGGTGTGGTCGGCACAAACGCTGCACACGTAGCGATTGGTCTTGGAGCGGATGTAACCATTATCGATTTAAATCCGCAGCGTCTCCGAGAATTAGAAGAAATCTTCGGTTCCAATATACAAACATTAATGTCTAATCCATTAAATATTGAAGAAGCTGTCAGAGACTCTGATGTGGTTATTGGTTCCGTATTAATTCCCGGCAGAAAAGCTCCAAAACTTGTCACAGAAGAAATGGTGCAAGCAATGCAGCCGGGCAGCGTGATTGTGGATGTTGCGATTGATCAGGGAGGCAACTTTGAAACAGTCGATCACTCGACAACCCATGAAGATCCGATTTATGTCAAGCATGATGTCCTTCATTATGCTGTTGCCAATATCCCCGGCGCTGTTCCGCGTACCGCAACAGTCGGTCTAACCAATGTCACGGTGCCTTATGCAGTAAACATTGCAAAGCAGGGTGTAGAAAAAGCAATTCGAAACAATGCACCCATCGCCAGCGGTGTGAATGTGATGCACGGACATGTAACAAATGAAGCAGTTGCCAATGATTTAAACTATGAATATGTTGCTGTTAAAGATGTTTTAAACTAACTCAATAGTGGATGTTCAAAAACTGTTACGCTGGAAAAAGCGTAACAGTTTTTTCATACTGATTGATTACTCTGAAAAAGCTTTCTCGCAGTGTAACTGGCTATAAGATTCCCACTTCAATAAATGAAGGAAACGTGTTATTTCTAAGCGGAAAATCCAACAGCCAGTAACGGCCCAATTCGTTCCGGCCTACAGGATGTAGGTCACAAAGGCGTTGCGACAACGCTTTTCGATGGGGTGAGTAATCGCAAAAGCTCTTCGATGGGACGAGTAAGCGCAGCAACGGTTTTAATAGACCGAGTAATCGCAGGTCTCAATGTTGTCAGGTTAATGAATTTTGTGAAATTTACTCAAATTATGCGCTTAAGAATAAGCATATAATCCTTGCTCTTCCAGGATAAACATACTCTCTATTATTATGCTTGCTTTTGGTTAGAGCCTCCTTCTATTTTTTGAACAAGATATGGTGTATAGCTTCCGCTCCGGCCAAGCCCTCCGCTTTCCGACGTACAACGGTTTTTGATGGGGCGAGTAACCGCAACCCCAGGACGTCGCGAACTCAGCCTTTGTTCCTTATCATTCAGTGGGGAGGAAGCAGTCTAAGTTCGCTACTTCGTGCCCTAACATCTGCACTAGCACGTCCATGTGCGTCTCCCCCACTGAAGGAAGTTTCACTTTATAATCGTCATTTTTATACCAGTCTGTTACACTTATCCTATACAGAATGGAGGGATTATGTTGCGTTTACAAAATCAAAAAGTGATTGCCCTTGTGGATCATGATTTTGAAGATTTGGAACTGTGGTACCCTGTTCATCGTCTGCGTGAAGAAGGTGCTCAAGTAGATTTAGTCGGACAGGCTGCCAAGGAGAAATATATTGGAAAATATGGCGTTCCTGCCGAATCGGATTATGCTTTTTCTGAAGTAAATCCAGAAGATTATGATGCTATCTTGGTTCCCGGCGGATGGGCTCCGGATAAATTGCGTCGTTTTCCCGAAGTTATCCGCTTCGTGCAGCATATGAATGCGCAACAAAAGCCGATTGGTCAAATTTGCCATGCTGGCTGGGTCTTAATTTCTGCCAATATTTTAGAAGGCAAAACGGTCACCAGTACACCGGGAATCAAAGATGATATGACGAACGCCGGTGCAACATGGGTGGACGAGCCTGCGATTTCTGACGGGCATCTTGTTTCCAGCAGAAGACCGCCGGATTTACCGGATTATTTACGTGAATTAATCAACGTAATGGAAGCATATCAACGGTAAGGGAGTATTATATTCATGAAAATTGTTTCTATAGAACCGACACCAAGCCCGCATTCGATGAAAATCAATGTAAATGAGAGTTTACCTCCTGATGAAACGTATAATTATAATATCAAAGATGATTTATCCGACGCACCGGTATATGTTCAGGAGCTTTTTGCTTTAGGTGGTGTTAAAAATATTTACCGTGTTGTCGATTTTATTGCATTGGGAAGAAACCCTAAGACGCCTTGGGAAGAACTCCTGCCGCAAGTTAAAAGTGTATTGGGTTCAGATGAATCATTAGTTGACTCACCTGAAACTGCCAATGTAAATCAAGAACCGGCGGAAGCATTCGGGGAGGTTCGGGTATTCATTCAAAAGTTTTTCGGCATTCCCATGCAGGTGAAGCTGGAAGAAGAAGACCAAGAGAAACGTTTTGGCCTGCCGGAACGGTTTTCCAATGCTGTAATGGAAGCCTCTCCCGCTTCTGAAAATGTCCTGATGGACCGGAAATGGGAAGAACAGCACCCGCGTTACGGGGATATCGATGAAATCGGCAATGATGTGGTAGAAGAATTAAAGGCAAGCTACGGGCAAAAGCAATTGGATATCTTAGTCAATATCGCTTTGCAGATAGATGAAAGTGTAGACAACACAACAAACTACTATCAGCATGTGCCGTTGGAAAAACTGGATCATCCAGATTGGCGCGAACGCTATGCGGCATTGGACCGGCTGGATCCGACCTTGGACGATCTCACCCTTTTGGAGAAAGCAATCCATGATGAAAAAACTTCTATCCGCAGATTGGCAACTGCTTATTTAGGCATGCTGGAAGATAAAGCAGCATTGCCATTACTATATGAAGCATTAGCCGATAAAGCCGTCAATGTCCGCCGCACAGCCGGCGATTGTATTTCTGACTTAGGCTATACAGAAGCGATTCCCAATATGATCGAAACATTAAAGGATAAAAGCCGCATTGTCCGCTGGCGCGGTGCTATGTATTTATATGAAGCCGGCGACGAATCTGCTGTTTCCGCACTGCAAGAAGCTGCTGCTGACGAAACAGAGTTCGAAGTCCGCATGCAAATGAATATCGCATTAGAACGTATTCAAGGCGGTGAACAGGCGAAGGGTTCCGTCTGGCATCAAATGACACAAGCAGCAAAATCAAAATAAAAAGGTAAAAGCTGATTCAGCGTAGTCACCGCTTCTGAATCAGCTTCTTTATATACGCATTTAAAAAGTGTTCAGAACTTATATTTTCCATTTTAAATTCTTTACGTATGGTAAGCGTTTTCCTATAATAGTAATATCGGAGTAATGGAAGGGGGAGTTTACAAATGGAGATACAAGAAGGTACATTGCTATATGAACCTAGTAAAACACAAGTGGAACAGTCGAATATCACTTCTTACCGCACTTGGTTACAAGAATACAAACACATCCAGACAAATGATTACTATAACTTATGGAAATGGTCTGTAGAGGATATCGATACATTTTGGGAATCTATTTGGGAATATTTTAATGTCCAATCGTACCAGCCTTATCAAACGGTACGTTCCGGAAACCAAATCATGGGAACAACATGGTTTCCGGAAGCAAGAATTAATTATACAGAACATGTTTTTCGAAATAAGTCCCTAAACAGCCCGGCTATTATGCATACATCCGAAAACCGGGAGCTGCAAGAGATTTCTTGGGAAAAGCTGTATCAGGATACGGCTGCCCTTCAACAAACATTGGAAAAACAAGGGATTCAAAAAGGGGATAGAGTAGCCTGTTATGCGCCAAATATTTATGAAACGGTAGTTGCTTTTCTGGCAACAGCCAGTTTAGGAGCTATCTGGTCCAGCGCTTCTCCTGACTTCGGGACACAAAGTGTGATGGATCGCTTCCAACAAATTGAACCAAAAGCAATGATTACAGTGGATGGGTATACGTATAACGGGAAAAAGTTTAATAGATTGGAGGTTGTGAAAGAGCTGCAATCTGCACTTCCTTCTTTACAAACAACCATTACCATTCCTTACTTAGACCAGCAAGCGAATTTTAATGACTGTGTTAACCCCATTTCCTGGATGGAAGCAACGACCAGTCATGAAAAGTTGGAGTTAACCTATACTCCAGTTGCTTTTAATGACCCAATCTGGATATTATACTCTTCCGGAACAACAGGAAAGCCTAAACCTATCGTACACAGCCAGGGCGGGATTTTATTAGAACACTTGAAAGCCCTCCATCTGCATATGGACTTAACATCGGGCTCACGGTTCTTTTGGTTTACTACCACCGGCTGGATGATGTGGAATTTCCTTATCGGAGGCTTGCTGACAGGGTCTACGATCATTCTCTATGATGGCAGTCCGGTTTATCCGGACAAACAAGCATTGTGGCGCCTTGCCGAGCAGACAAAAATGAATGTTTTCGGCACCAGCGCCAGCTATATCACTTCTTCTATGAATGAAAACCTGTCGCCGAAAAGGGATTTTGATTTATCCCATTTACAAAATATCAGCTCAACCGGTTCCCCTCTTTCTCCAGAAGGATTTGCGTGGTGCTATACCGATGTAAAAGATGATATTTTTGTTTCTTCTGCAAGCGGAGGAACTGACGTATGTACTGCTTTCTTGCTGGGGTCTCCCACTCTCCCGGTCTATGCAGGAGAAATTCAATGTCCCGGACTGGGAGCAAAAATAGAAAGCTTTGATGCAGACGGCAATGCATTAACCAATGAAATTGGTGAACTTGTCTTAACCGCTCCATTTCCAAGTATGCCGATTTATTTCTGGAATGATGAATCCGGGTTACGGATGTATCATAGTTATTTTGATACGTTTCCAGGCATTTGGTGTCATGGAGACTATATCAAATTAACCGATAGAAATACGGCGGTCATTTATGGAAGGTCAGATGCGACAATTAATCGGGGAGGCATCCGGATTGGGACGAGTGAAATTTACCGTGTAACAGATTATGTTGCTGCAGTTGAGGACAGTCTGATTATTGATTTGCCAAAAGGAAATGGCGATTCGATTACGCCGTTATTTGTTGTTGTCAAAGACGGCGGAGAATTAACAGAGGCGATCAAGCAGGATATCAAACAACAGCTGCGGACCCATTGTTCACCAAGGCATGTGCCGACGCATATTTATGAGCTGAAAGAACTTCCGCAAACCCTGAATGGAAAGAAAGTTGAAATTCCTGTTAAAAAGATTCTGATGGGGCAGGACGCCGCTGAGGTTATTAACAAAGGCTCACTAATTAATCCGGATAGCTTGGATTATTTTATTGAATTGGCTAAGGAAATCTAAAAAATGCTGATGGAGGAGTTAATTCTTCCATCAGCATTTTTTCTGTAAACCAAGTTAGCAAAACGCTTTTTCGCTCTATATTTTGTTCTTTGATTATTTGAAAGACATATCTTTCAAATAGTCCCTTCGCCGTCATGCTTGCGAATGTCCAGATCATTGGGACCCCTTCATCCAACATTACATCATTAAAAGAATAATTGCAGGAATAAATAAAACCAGCGAAATAATAGTTAAAATACCCATAATTAATAATAATGTACCGTACCTGCTCAATAATTTATTCACATGATCCACCGTTACATCACTGGCAGACATTATATTAGAAGCTTCTACACCGGTTTGATAGAAAAGATAACCGGTAATAATCGAAACAACACCGGAAAATATACCAGCAGGATTAGCAGCCGCACTGAAAATAGCCGATATCACACCGAATATGATCGATGTTGCTCCTACAATTTTCCCCCAGGTGGCAATCCTTTTCATCGTATCCATTGCTAAATGTTCCATCAAAGCTCCTCCTTTATCCAACTCTTTTTAGTGTTCTATTCACCTTCAACCGTTCCGTAAAACATTTGGGAATGCTCTTTCCCTCTTCGTAAAGAGCTGTACATCGTGAATGAAGTTCCACGTAATGATTACATCTCTGCTAGATGCCAGGAAACATAAAAATACGGATTTCGGCTGTATTTGCCGGCAATCCGTATTTTTCATTCCATTTAAAAACCACTGTAGGAATCCCGATGAAATGCTCCATAAGCCTGCTGCAGATACTTATCCGGCACAGCTTCCTCTATAACCGGAAAGATTTCTCTCTCTTCCAACCGGACATTTTTCTCTAAGAGCTCGCCAAGGCGGTGCATCTTATCATATGGATCTTCTCTGTTTTCACGAATAGCATAAACAAGGCTGCGAATTTGCATATGCTGAAAAAGCATCTCTTTCATTAACTCCGTTTCCGGTTCTTCCGCATACGCATCATAAAGCGGCAGCAAAATTTCTTCTTCATCCCGAAAATGGGATACTGCGTCCTTTTCCCAATAGTCAACCAGACTCCTGAAAGATTCCCCTAAAGATTGCTCCGTCTTTTCTGTACCAGCCTGCTTTAATGCCATCGCTTGTACCAATGCATGATGATGGTGATGAGATAATGGCTTCAATGCATCATGGCGTTGCTTCTTCATAATCATCCACCTCCGACACTGTCTGCTTAAGCTTTCCCTTTATTTTAAGTATAAACCAAACCCGGTCCAATTTTATATCATTTCACCTTGCTATCGCATCTTTTTTAATGAATAAACTCCCTGCAACATATGCAACGAGAGCCAGCACCATCGAAGTGACAACAGAATGCATGCCAAACGGCTGCGGGTAGCTTGTTTCAAAGATAATATAACTGATGACACCGGTAAGCATCGAAGCAATTGCTCCATGCCTGGTCCCTCTCTTCCAGTAAAGACCAAGAATAATCGGCCAGATAAAAGCAGCTTCTAAACCACCCATGGAAAATAAATTCAGCCAGATAATTAAATCCGGCGGCTGTAGAGACATCAAAACAACGATTATTCCTATACATGCAGTCGTACCCATACTCCATGTACGGATTGTTTTATCACTTGCATTTGGACGTACGTAATTTAAATAAACATCCTTTACAATCGTCGAACTTACCATTAACAACAGGGAATTCACCGTGGTCATGATCGCTGCCATCGGTGCAGCCAAGACAATTCCCGCTACCCACCCTGGCAGGACAGCCTGTGCCAGTTCCGGCATCACTGTATCCCCGACTTCAATGCCAGGAAGAACGGTTCTTCCAAACACACCGATTAAATGCATATTTAACATAATAAAACCGACCACAAATGTACTGATAATAATACCGCGATGCAGCGCCTTTGTATTTTTATAAGACATCGCACGAACTGCAATTTGCGGCAAGGCGACCACACCGACACCAACCAGTATCCAGAAGGAGGAAACATAAGCAGGTGTCAAGCTTCCATCTGCACCAAATGGCGTAATCAGATTGGGATTCTCCGCCGTTAAGTCGCGCATAATTTGCGAAACACCGCCGCCAGCAATAATGACGGCGACAAGTAAAATAAGCGTTCCTAAAAACATAATAATACCTTGAATGCCGTCCGTGACTGCTACTGCCCGAAAACCGCCGATGACAACATATATAATAACAGCCAGCGAAAAAATACATAACGCCGTAAAATAAGATATCCCCGTCAACGATTGCACCAGTCTTGCCCCGCCGATCCACTGTGCTGACATCGCCGAGAACAGGAAGATTAGAATACTGACTGCCGAAAGAATAACCACCCATTTGGATTGATATCTTTCCTTTAAGAAATCAACAATCGTAACGGCCTTATACTTTCTTGTTACAATTGCAAAACGTTTTCCTAATATCATTAATACAAAATAACCGGAAGCGAGCTGTGTCATCGATAACAACACCCAGCCAAGTCCTTCATTATACGCTGTTCCCGGACCGCTCAAAAAACTGCTCGCACTGCCATACGTCGTGACAAGCGTCATCGCCAAAATAAAACCGCCCAGGCTTCTTCCGCCCAGAAAATATTCCTGTAAAAACGCATCTGAGCGGCTGACAAATTTCCCTGCTCCAATCCCGATGATAAAAATAATCACAATTAATATAAATAGTGGTACAACCGCTTCCCAATTCATATTTTTCTCCTTTGCTCAAAAGCTGGGATGTCACCCTGCTATTCTTCCTCTTCTGTTTCCAAAGACATATCTTTAAAAAAGAATTTCACCACGAATACCGTTAAGATCATCATGACAATAAAGCCTAGAATACAACTGAAGAAAAACCACGCTGGAAATCCAAAAATGTAATGATAATCTTCTGGAGACTTACTTCCTAGCCCGTAAGCAAAACCATACCACCAGATAAAATTAAAAATAACAAGACCAAGACCAATCCACGCTTCCCGATTGGCCGCCTTATAACGCTGATCTGTCCATACGTTTTTTTCCATATCAAGACCCCTGACTTTCTTAAGAAGATAATGTTATACACATATCCGGTTAAAGCATTGCTTCAGCCAACAAACGATACGATTTTTTCTTGGCTTCAAAATCAAACGTATTATTGATAACCATAAACTCATCCGTCTGGTATTTCTCTTGTAAAGCAAGTAGCTGCTGCTTCACTGTTTCCGGTGTGCCAACAATACACCTTTCCCTGTTCTTTTTGATCATCTCTTTATCTTCTGTACTTAGTTTTCCTTCATCCCTGCGGACAGCCTCAGCAGACACTACCTTGGTTCCTAACCCTTTACTCACATTCAATAACCATTTATCCTGCGTCAGCGCATGCTCCTCCGCTTCTTCTTCTGTCTCTGCGCAGACAATGAAAATACATGCCATCGACTCAGGGGCTTCTCTATCCACAGAAGGAGAAAAGTGATCCCGATATGCTTGAAGTGCTTTCACACCGCTTCCCGGATAGATAAAATGCCCAAATATAAAACCCGCTCCTAATTCAGCTGCGTGTTTGGCACTGCGCTCTGATAATCCTAACATCCAAAGTGGCGGCGCCTGTTCCACTCGCGGACTTGCTTTTACTAAACGAAAATCATGGTCCCGCGGCAAGGAATTATGCAAAAAACCTTGCAAATCAGCAACCTGCTGAGGAAATTCAGTTAAACTTCCGCTTGGATTATCTATCAGCGCTGCTCTTGTCTGCTGTGAACCTCCAGGAGAATTTCCCACACCAATATCGATTCGATTGGGGAAAAATGCCGCTAATGTTTTCCCAATCTCAGCGACTTTATAAGCACTGTACTGCGGCAGCAAAATCCCGCCGGAACCTACACGAATATGGTTTGTGACAGAAGCAATTCGCGCCATCACAATTTCCGGTGCTGAAATAGCCAGTCCATTTGTATTATGATGTTCTGCTACCCAGTAGCGGTGATAACCGAGTTCTTCTGTCCATTTTGCCAGTTCCAATGTATGCTGTAATGCCATTTCCGGTGTCTCCCCCATAGAAATCGGGGATTGATCTAATACACTTAATTTCATGATAAACACGTTCCCTTTCCAGCTTAAACAGATTCTAACAACTATTTAAAAGCATAAATACCATCCATTCAACATTTATGCTTTTTCATTGAAATCCTGCTATTCTTTTTTCTCCCGGATTCGAATGGACAGCAGCATACCAAGCAATGCTGTGACAGCCATAATAATCAATGCATACGTCGTCCCCCAATAGGTTCCTACCTGTTCCGGCGCATCCATAACTGCAGTTGTTACACTGATAACCGTTGTCAGAATCACCACACCAAAAGCCATCCCTAATTGACGGACCGTATTCACAATCGCTGAATTATGGGCCATTTCCTTTTCGTCCAAGACATTGACGCTGACAGAAACCAGCGGCTGCAGCGACAAACCAAAACCTATCATAAAGAAACAATAATAAATCATGATAAAGAATGGAGAACTGTTCATTTGCACCGTTGTCATCAGTACTAAAGACAGCAGTGTAAAAGCAAAACCGGTAATAGCTAATATTCGGCCTCCATACTGATCATATAAATTACCAGAGACGACAGAAACAATACACAGCAGAATCGTACCAGGAACTAATAAAAAGCCGGATAGAAAAGCACTTGTTTCCAATACATTCTGTGCAAACATCGGCAAGATTGTTTCTGCAGATAATAATAACATCATATTCATAAAAATAAGAATGACAGCTAATAGGAATGTCCGGTTTTGAAAGAGACGGACATTGAGCACCGGAACATCATCCGCCAATTGCCGCCGTACAAATAGATACAATAAAATAACACTGATGAAGAATGGTAAAATCACGACATAGAAATCCATTCCGGCAGTACTGATATTACTGATACTAAAAATAAACAAAGAAAAAGCCCCTGCCGAAAGGATTACAGAAAGAATATCCAACCGCGCGGCCTGTTTTTGCAGCACATCCTTCATATAGAAAACCGCACATCCCAAAAGAATCAGCACCAACGGCAGCATAAACCAATGAAGCATACGCCAATGAAAAACATCAATAATCATCCCGGTTAAAGATGGTGCGCTTGCCGGCGCGACATTAATAACACCCCCGAGCAGCCCGAGAGCAAACCCTCTTCTCGATCTGGGAAATACCGTAATTAAAATCGTTTGAATCACAGGCAATATCACACCAGTTCCAACTGCTTGAATAGCCCTGGAAAAAATCAGTTGTATAAAACTTTGTGAAAATGCACCGACAATAAGGCCGGCAGCCATGCAAAGCAGTGCAAAAATGAGCAGCGTTTTGGTTGAAAATCGATTCGATAAATAACCGGTCAACGGAATAAATACAATTGTTGTTAATAAATAAATCGTCGTCAGCCATTGTACTTCCGTGGCATTAATCTGAAATTCGTTCATAATCGCCGGATAAGATGTAATCAACAGAAACTGGCAAAACGTTAATAAAAACGCTGTTGCCAGTGTAACGATAATAACCCCTTTGTTTTCTACCTTTTGTTGCATGCTTCCTCCTTATCGGGTGTGACGTTATATGTAAAGTGTTAACGAAACTGCTTCACCATCAAATAATGCGGAATCCCATCTTCCATAAATGCCTCCGAAGCTGTTTCATAGCCCAATTTATGATAAAAACCTTCTGCATGCGTTTGTCCATGCAGTTTCGCGCGCGGCAAACCATGTTCCTGCACGATGTCTTCTAAACACTGTACGATAACCTTGCCAAGTCCGTATTGACGATAAGGCTTCAAAATACAGATGCGCTCTAATTTCCCGACACCTTCCACTGTTCTCACTCTGCCTGTTCCCACAGGCTGGTTATCGTAATATACTAAAATATGATCGCAATCCGCATCCAGCGAATCAAATGCATCAAATTCCTCTTCTTCCGCCACTTCCTGCTCTTTTACAAAAATTTCTTTTCGAATCTCAAAAACTTTCTGTAAATCCTGTTCCTCGGTTACTTTTTTACAGTTCATTGCTGCTCCCCTCTCTGAATCTATTTGCGCTTAATAAAAATGATAATTGCTCTTATTGTAAAGTATCTACCTATTGCTGTAAATGCAACAAATATAATCATCCAGTTCCCTTTTTTATATCTCTGAAAAAGCCTCTCAGCCGTCATTTCGGCTAAGAGACTTCCCCAATTATTCTTCCTCTTCTACTTTATGGAATATCGCTTCCGGAATCATTTCAAATCCTTCAATCACCGTGTTCTCTTCCACTTCAATCATCAAACAGAGCTTTCCGTTCAGCGTTGTCTGGCGGACATAACGCAAATCTTGCGGGCATACTTTGATATCCGCTGCCTTTGTTTTAATTTTAATCGACTTTGATGTATATTTCGGTACTACACTGGTAGCCTTTAACTCATATTTTTCATCGTCAATCACCTTTTTAAAAGCGGACTCGACTTTTTCAGAATCAATATCCTTCACACCGCTGCTGGTTAACACTTGCTCTACATCTTTGTAATCCAGCCTTGGTGCATCCGGTTCTTCGTTTTCTTCCACCACACGTTGAATTTCATCATATACATTGGCGAGTGTGTTCGTATTGATCTGCTCGCCGGCAACATCTTTGACAATTTCCTCGAATACGACCTTATCATCCTCAGCTGTGGTTGCTTCCTCCGCATTCAGCACTTCTTCAATAAAATGATAATCCAGCTCAAATGGTTTCGCCGCCGTATAGAGCACATGGTTCACATCTGCAGCACCGCCTGTGAAAGCAGGGAATAAGAAACCGCCGATCGGTTGTTTTAAATTAATCACCGGATCCACTACAAAATGATATTTAAATTCCTTCTCTACATAATCAAACAGCAGTTCTTTTTTCGGATCCATCGTTTTATTGATACTGCATAAAATAAACGGACTCGAATACACCCTGTTTCTGCCGCTTTCTTCCGCCTCTTCATTCGACCGTTTCGTTGGCTTCGAGTACTCCCCATGAATAAATGTAATCACAATATCCATTTCATACTGCTTATCCTTGAGCATTTTCGCTACAATTTCCAGCATTTGCGACTTCCATTCCTCTGTATCGTTTGAAAGCATCCCTTTATGCAGGATAAGCTGGCTGCTGTCTTCCACATCTCGCTGAAATTTTAATTCAAATAATTTCTGATCGAGTTGTCCGGTAAGCACCTTTTTAAAATTTGCCATGAACAGATCCTTCTGTTCATCCTCCAGCATTTCAAACGGCGTACTTTCATAATGATAGATTTCACTCGATTCTTTCATAATATATACATTGAAAATATCCTGTATCTTTAATAAATCATTATTTACTTTGAATTGTTTTTTAATATCTGCAATATCTTGTTTATTCAAATTGGATTCTCCTCTGATTGTTAAATCGGGTTATCGTTTTGCTGTCTCATTTTCAACAGCGTCTTATCTATTTTATCATAAATCTATAGAGGTGTTCTTTTATTCATTCGAGAATTTCAGTAGAAAAATAAGCCTTCTTCATAGATAGAAAGCTTATTTTACAAGTTTCGTTATTCATTTGTATTTTTTATGATTACTTTTTACGCTGATAGGCCAAAACATCTTTTGTAAAAGTGATAAAATCATCTACATGGTGCACTATAATAGCTTCCATTATATCAAGGTTAAGCGCTTGATAATCATGTACAGCAATATTTCTAAAACCCACCATCGCTTTTAATTGGCTTGCAATCGGTTGACTAATAATATGATGCTCTTACAATATAACAAATGCATCTCTGCTAGTTTGAGGCAAGCCCAATTTTTCTTTTGAAATAATATGGCATCGCTAAGTCAATAGCCGCCTCACAAGCCCTTTGAATATTTAAAATAATAGAATCCTGCTTCGTATCATCTTGTAAATTATCCGCATTCTTGTCATAAACCTTTTTCACACGAATGAGGCATCTTTCAATCACTGCTATTTTATTAAAAATAACATCATTCGCCATACACAGACCTCTCTTCTTTAATCCTGTCTAAAATTGGTTTGCGTGCTTCATTCAGCTTTACATAAGAGCTTAAAGCCGTCATTCTTTGCTGATTAAAATCATTCCTGTCATTTGTATAGATGAGCAGCGCTGTACTATATATTTGTGCTTGAAATACCGTTGAAGCATCTTTTAAATGGATTAAATCAACATCTATTTTTAATATATCAGCCAGTTCCTGGGCTGCCATGAATACATCATAAGCTTTCGGGAAATCGTCTTTACACTGGAATGCAATATCCAAATCACTTTTTTCATGATTGGTGCCCTTTGCATAAGAACCAAAAATCAAAATAAATGCTGGATGAAATTTCGCAACAAGAAAATATTCTACTGTTTTAGCTATTTCCTGCCGCATAACCATCGCTCCCTTTGATTACTTTTTTATTATTATATCATTTTGATACGTAACGAACACTTTTCTTTTATTATTTCCAAACAAACTTATTTTAATATAAATCTTGATACAAACCTGCGAACAGTATATAATGTTCATTGTTGGATTGATTTTCACCCATGATTCATTTCATAATGGGGCTGTAGTTCAGCGGGAGAATACTTGTCTGGCAGACAAGGGGTCACGGGTTCGAATCCCGTCAGCTCCACTTTAAAAAACACGCTTGCTTATTCTAAAATTAGAATGAGAAGCGTGTTTTTTAAGTGCAAACCCTTATTATTTTAGTGCCAGGATAATTGTATTATTCAGATAACGCCACTTTTATATGGGCTAAGTGATGCTCTTCATGCCAGGCTAATTTCGCTACTTTTGTTGCAACTGTTATCTCATCACTTTGTTGGAGAGTAAAAACACGATCTAATTGCTCTTTCGTTAAGCTATCTCCTAAAGCTACAATGCGCTCATTTATCCCTTCCAGCATTTTAATAGAACTTTCTACAGGCAGACTTGTATCCGGTTCATGCGCCCACTTGTCTTGATCAAAAGCCGGTACGTTTGGATTTTCATCTGTTAAAGCCATTTTCAAACGTTGATACATATTCAATTGAGAATCTGCAATGTGATGAACAAGTTGACGCACTGTCCAGCTGCCATCACGATACGTTCTGCTTAATTCCTCCTCATTTAATGTGTCAACCGTTTCTCTTAAACGGCTCGTGTAACTTTCGATTTCCTTTAACCACTCTTGAACATTTTCTAAAGTTACGTTATTTGGAACTTCTAATTTTCCAATTGGAAATCTTACATCCATTTTAATCCCCTTCCTTTTTCGTGAATTACTGCATCATCTTTTTTTATATTTTAACATACAAAAATTAATTCGAAATGTGCGAGTCGAGTGTAAGACTCATTTTCTCAACAAAAAGACCGAAGTTATCATGCTTCGGTCTTTTTGTTGAGATGAGATAATTTAGCAAAACACGCTTCATCTGCACAGATCACTCTACTTCATTATCATCCACAGTAGGAATTAACCTGTATTCCCAATGGGTTTTACATTCATGTAATTTATAATTTCCTTCTATTTCATCTTTTGACATATATCCGCATTGCTGGTTCGTATTAAAAACATCTTGCACTTCATCTTCTGCAGCTCTATAGTAGCTCAAATCTGTATTAACCATAATCCATGCCTGATCAACACTTTTTTCATACCCTGATTTCAAATCATATATAAGTACACCTTGATCCCCTTCGTCCTTCACCACTCTAATTTCACTTTCATTATCTTGTCCATTTTCTCCTGCAGTCTCCATAAACGCTTCAAGCATATCTTTATTTTTCAATTCATTATTCTTATATACAACATCATCTTCATTGGGAACATATTCTTCCAAAGGCTCTTCTTGGTTCTGTTCCTCCGCTGATTCACCTTGTTTTTTTCCTTCCCAATCTTCAAAGAAATTCGTTTCTGTTTCTGGGCTGGTAAGTGATGAATCTTGTGTACTTTCTTGTCCAGGTACATTGTCATTTTCGTTTTGCATCCCATCATTATCTGATGACATGTGATTGGACTCAACATCCGAATCTTCCGTTACATTTCCACAAGCAGTCAATATAACGAATACGAATGCTAACATGCCCATTAGAAATATCTTATTATTTTTCATTTAGAAACTTCCTTTTTTTAATGATTGCACGAATTCATTTACACTATATAACATGTGGTCTGGCTGAACACTAAACTCCAATGCCTGATAATTCGGCAGCCAATGTACGCCGATCGTATATACGCCAGCTTCTTTCCCAGCCTGAATATCCGCATCACTGTCGCCTAAAAATACAGCATCCGTGTTTGTTACGTTCAGCTGTGCCAAAGCCTCATTCAAACCTTCTGGATGCGGTTTGGGTATTGTCACATCATCTCCGGTTATCATCACATCAAATACAGCATGCATATTCAGACAATCTAACGATATATGCAGACTTCTGCGTGCTTTTCCAGTTACAATCCCTAATGTATATCCTTCACTTTTTAAAAATCGAAGCAAATCGTTCATCTCCTCGTTCTGCCCAACGAGCTCCCGATGCTTTTCATTGTATTTTCCATAATATAATTCAATTGCTTTTTCATGATTAGCGTCTGCCAGGTTTTCTCTGATAATTCCCGTTTCAGATGGACCGAACATTGCTTTTATTTCATCGGATGTAAGTATCTTGTTGTCAAATTCCTTAAATACAGCTTGAAACGCATAAAAACAAACAGGTAACGTATCAGCAAGTGTCCCGTCAAAATCAAAAATAACTGCTTTCATCCTGACACACCCTTTTCATCATTTTGTATGCTGCGTTTTACGCTAAAGAGCCTTTTATGTAAATATGCTTTCCAATATTTTTCACCAGTAAGGTATAGTATCAATCTTCCTGGCATAATATCGAGACATCTTCCCAGCAAAAAGCTACATCCTCTACTGTCATTCCACCAAATTCACTTTTTCTGCGGAGGTATTCTTTCCCGCCCAGCCACTCATAAAAACCGAGGCCGGATTTATTTTGTTCCATCACCCATACCATCATGGAATAAATGCCTTTTTCCTGGAAATGATTCGCAACCGCTGAAATCAATTGTTTTCCAGTACCTAATCCTCTCGATTCCGGCAATAGGTAGAGTGCGTATAACTCCCCGCCAAATTTGTCGTCGTCCGTACTACTTCCTGCTGCAAAACCTATCTTCTCCCCTTTATCATTAACTGCAATGTAAATAAAGGGTTGATTTGTATCACTTAAAAATAAGAGCCAGTTTTGTTCAGCTTCTTCATATGTTAAGCTTTCCAAATAATGATTTGGTACTAAACCATCATAAGTCGTTTTCCACCCATCCACGTAGACTTTGGCTATGGATTTTATATCTTCTTCCTTTGCTTTTCTAATCTGCACCTTATTCCCCCTCATATTACATGGAATCTCTCAGATTATAAATCATTTAACGCAATGATTTCCCCGTCACTTGCATGCACGCCATACTGGCAATCTAATTTGCCGCATAATATATATTGTTTTTGTTCGAAATCATAGACATAATAAGGCTTTAACTCATATAATTCTTTCAATTTTTCATATGCTTCTTCCTTGCCAATCACAGCCCTATCCGCCGCTTGAAATTGGTCGAACATATCAAGCATGGATTTATTATCTACATAATTGACAGCTCGGCAGCTGGCTGCATCAATGATAACAGTGAGTTTTCTTTGAAATACGTGATTGTCCTGTTGATTTGTCCGTAATGTCGCATAAATATATCCTTTATCACGATGCAATGTTTTAAGTATCCAACTTCCTGAATCATCGGGATATTCCTGCAGTAACAAGTCTTTCACCGCCTGTATACACTGCTCTTGCTCATTTTTGGTAATTGGATAGGCATCCGGACTTGGCTCTCGCGAAAATGCTTGTTCTGCCGTTACCTCTTCCGTCCAGTCTATTTCTTGTATTTCAATTGGATTTTTAACTGTTTTATCGAAATACACCGTCTGATCCATGTTCAGATAACGGCTTCCATCACCAACTTCAAATGCCAGCGTCGCCATTTGGGAATTGGTAATAAACACTTCCTCTACGGCATATACAGGAACTCTTTTTTCTTGCTCATATGAAGGAAATTCAATCAGCTTTAATTGTTCCTTTGCTATATCTTCTACCTTATCAAAAGAGAGTGTATAAGATTCTTTTCTGATCAATGCGTTCGAAGGAAATTGCCCATGAACAGCAAAAAAAGTCAGCTCCCCTGCATCGTTATATTTTATCTCCACAGAGCCAGATGGTGAAAGCTCCATTCCATCATCCATTACGGTTTTAAACAGTAGCCTGCCTTCCTCTTCTTTATGAAGCGCCAACTGGTTTCCATACATTAATCCAGTTTCTTTTTCCATCCAATTTATCATCGCGTCTTTTCCAAGACCCGCAAAACAAATTCCATTTTCCGCAAAAGTCTTACCCATCACAAAAACAGCACTGACAAATTTCCGGGAATGGACATTAACTTCAATCACCGCTGTACCCTCCGGATTGGTATCATCCTCTGGCTTTTCTGCATGATTAGGAAACCATTCCATTGTTAAGGTGTATACCGTTTCACCGGAAAGCGTCACATGCCGGTTAAATGTATACCGTTCTAAATAGTAATCACCCAAACCAAATTTCTTTTTTGTCATATCCGTTAATTCTTTTATTCTATTATCCATTCGTTTCCCTCCAAGATCAAGGTATACGCTTACCAATAGCCGTTCTATAAACTTACCAAAATATTTATTTAACAAATCGTTTATAAATCAGTATAAATAATAAAACGATTATCGAACAGCCAAAGATTCCCACAGCCAACATTCCGAGTCCGATACCAAACCAAGGATCTCCAATTGCAGCTACTGCAAAACTAACTGCTAATACGATAATGGCAACCGAAAAACTGATGATGGAGGCCAGATACGCTCTGCCAGCATAATGAAGAAGGTACACACTCAACAAACTCATCATGAAGGTATACAGAATTGCAAGCGTTAAACTGTTCACCGCACGATCAAGCAATTGCATGAACAGGTGATTATCTGTTGGTTGAGGTGCGTCCAATTCGATTGGTTCTATATCATGTGTTGCCATATCAATGGCCCTCAACTGCTGTTCAGCTGGTTCCGATGGCCAGTTTGTATTTTCCAAGAACGCGATTGTATTTTCCTCATGAAAAAATACCGGTGAGTTTACCGCTGTGCCCAGATTTGTTAATCGCTCTACATCCTGTGAATCTATGTCTAACAAGAACAATTCATATTCAAAAAGAGAACTGTCTTGCGTTTCTTCCGATACATCTGTGAATGCCAGCTGCTCCCCGTTTGGTGAAAATTGCGGTTTATTAAATGATTGAGAGTTTGCTATCTCTTCCGAAACAATAGATGGATTTTCATTTACCGCACCGTCTTCCAAAGAGTAGGAAAAGACTTGTTCCTTCTCTCCATCAAATGCGCTAAAATAAATCATTTGCCCATCAGGAGAAAGGGAGGGATGATCCATAGAAGAATAATCGGCATCTGTCAGGTTTTCCATATCACTCCCATCTGTTTTTACGGAAAATAAATCAAATCCTGCACTTGATTCCGATCCTTCTCGCTGGTTAAATCCCTCTGCGTCGATTGCAACGAAAAAAAGGGGTTCCCCGTCATTGGAAAAAACACTATCCATCACGTGAATGGAATTGTCCGTCAACTGTTTTTCTTCGCTTCCATCCTGGTTCATCACCTGGAGTATGTTCATACCTTCTGAATCTTCACTTAAATAAGCAATATTCTGTCCATCTGACGAATACTTCGGGGCGCTATCCTGCCGATCAGCTGCACCGGCTATTTGCTCCACATCCGAACCATCAGGATTGGCTGTATAAATAGCTTCCTCACCATCTACATAATAAGAAAAAGCAATTTGCGAATCATCCGGAGCTACACTTATTTCTTCTCCCAGTCCGGTATAATAGCGATACGGATCATCATCTCTCAAAGCAGAATAGAGTATCGTTCCCACTAATAACACAAAAATCATACCAATTGTGACCAAAAGAATCCGCTTTCGTTTCATGACTGCTCCCCCCTTTATGCAAAACTTCCGAAAAGAAAAATTTCTGCAACCCTGTTTTTATGCATAACCTTTCTTACTTTATCATTTAACACTTTACCAGCTATTCTTGACGAACAGCACCTAAAAACTTTTCCATTCGATAAGCAATAAAGATAAGCGTCCCTGCCCCGGCACCTGTCATGATACCATCTGTAAAAAAGCCGATAATACCTCCAAGTAAAACGAATGTTGTAACCTGTAATTTCATCATATAATGTCTTGCACCCCGGTGTTCATATTTTTTTCTTTAGTAAGTTACTAAAACTCTTGAACGACTGTTTTATATCATAAGAATAAGTGTAAATTTAAAAGCTACGTTTTAATTTATAATGACTATTCGTATCTCGTTTTTGGATTACTTCTAAAAAAATAGAATCACTCCTTGTAAATTTCAACAGTATATTCACAAGGAAATGATTCTATTTATTTTTCTCCAGGAAATAACACAGCAAGCACGATGATATCATTTTTATCTTTTTCATAATACACTCGGAATTTCCTAATAACGAACCGTGATAAACCTTTATAAACACCAAATTCTTCAACGTATGTTTGACCAACAATTTCATATTTTAGAAATTCCTCAATATCTATAATCAATTTCACAATAAATTCCTGTGTCTCTTCTGCTGTGAAATGTGTACTTCTATATTCTAGCAGTTTCTTCCTTACAGTTGGCAGCCAAATTATATTGGGGACACCCACTATTCGAAATCCTTTACAGAAAATGAATGTAATAACTCAGAAGTTGACATTCCTTTGCCCTCTTTATATTCATTTTTACTTTCTTCAATCATCTGTTTAAGTTGAGGATTTTTTTCTGTATCCAGTTTAATGGAATCTTCATCTTCCTCCTGTAATACGAGGGTGAATTTTCCCTTACCGGCGATAGAAAACTGAAAAACGGAATTATCTCGATCCATATTTTCTATGCGCTTCATAAGCTCTTCTAAAGATTCAATGTATCCCACAAAATCACCACCACTTCGTATTTTCTTTATCATAACACATTAAAGCTTTTCCGTATCTTGAAAAGGGTAAAGATTCTTTCTGTTGATATGAATAAAAAGATAAACGTTTTGAATCACATTTTCTTTGAAATGCATTCCACTTCAACTTTTGATTCCTTACGATAACCAATGAATACGATCATTTTCTTTTCATATAACTATTACTTATCCAAAAAGATAATTTTTTGGTATTTTCCTTATTTTTCTTTCTATGATAGGATAAATTCATATTTACCAAAGAGCATTTATCCTATGATGAAATAGTCAGATTGAGGTTGGCAATGTTTATTTTTATTTTATTAGATGTCATCGTACCCATATTGATATTGACGCTGGTCGGTGCTGTTTTGCAACGGAAATTTCAATTTCATCTGAAACAATTATCTACGCTGATTACATATTGCCTCATGCCCGCAGCTGTATTTGTGAATATTTATCAGATTAATATTGAAATAGAAATTGTTGTCCAAATCATAAACTACGTCGTGCTGTATAGTTTGATTCTGATTGTTGTGAGTCATATTATTTCAAAACTATTGAAGTTAGATCGGGGAGAAAGTGCAGCTCTAAAAAACAGTATTTCATTAATGAACTCTGGCAATTATGGGTTGCCAGTAAGCCAATTGGTTTTCAGTCAAAATCCCATCGGTTTCTCTGTTCAAGTTTTTATTTTGATTTTCCAAAATCTTTTAACGTATTCTTACGGCATATATAACTTATTATCAGCAACCAAAACAATCAGAGGTATTATCCAATCATTTTTAAGATTGCCTGTATTCCATGCACTTCTATTAGGTTTGCTATTTCAATTGTTTTCCATAACGATTCCACAAGCTATTATGATACCGCTTGACCAGCTCGCGGATGGTTTCGTTGCCATCGCACTCCTATTACTCGGAGCACAATTAGCTAATATTAATCTGCATTTTTTCCACCGGGTAATTACATGGTCTTTGATTGGCAGGCTGATGATGGGGCCGTTATTAGCGTTGGGTGTTATATACCTGCTGAACATTGATGGAGTTGTTGCACAATCCCTATTTATCGCTAGTTCTTTTCCGACTTCCAGAAACACATCAACGATTGCGATGGAGTATCAAATCAAGCCGGAATTACATGCACAAATCGTTTTATTTTCAACCCTTTTCAGTATCATCACCGTAACTGTTGTGATTTATTTATCTTATATTTTGTTTTGATTGATGGAAGAGGTTGTCAAAAGGTTCGCAAATACAAACATACAGGATAGCGATGTTCATATCACTATCCTGCATCTATTTCTATATTCGATAAAGCACATCAGCACATATTTATTTTATCCCTTAACGATACCGCATAACCATCCATCCGCTCCACCATCCATTCAACCGTTATATCCGTTTTCCCAAAGACTTCCCATCCAGGATACACTTCCGGCTGCCCTTCCAAAACATCCATTAAGGAAACAATATCCCAATACACATCATAGAAAAAAGGACACCTTGCCTTCCTTTGATAAGCAGATAAAAAAGTATCTGCAGCTGCCACGCCATAAAGCATAGCGAGATTCCAACGACAGTGCCCCACGTCAATCCCAGCAGGGCCGAGACAACCGTTAGCCCAATCCACCACACCGCTAACCTTATTATCCTGCCATAATACATTCGTCGGATGAAAATCCCGGTGAATAAATTTCGGCATATAAGCTGGCTGCGGGAGCAACGCTATCTCTTTTAATGCCTGCCATACTTTTGGTTTGCCTGACCATGCCGGAATGTCAATCTGTTCCGCTTTTTGATAACGTTCATGCTTCCATGGAAAGGGCTCTGCCGAATGGTCATGGATTTGCGCTAATGTTTCCGCAAGCCCATACAGCCACGCATCTTGATCAACAGGTAATATATCTACTTTTCCAGCTATTTTGCTCATGAGAAGGAGCGGATCGCCGATAACTTCTCCATCCGGGTCAGCAGCTATACATTGCGGAGTTTCAACAGATAAGAATGCTGCTTCTTTTAAGCTATCCGCCTCTTGTTTGATATCTTGCGCTGTAAAACACTTCCTTTCATATCGGCGTAATACCAGCTCTAGTGTTTCCGAATCAGTAATTTGTAAAACGATAGCAAGCATCGTGGCTGTGGTGCTTCCTTTCAATGGATAAACCTCATGAATAATTGTCTCTTTAGGAAAATGAGAAACAATCCATTGCTCCAGCTTTTCTGGAATACAAACCATATCTTTTCTCCTTTATGCTATGAAAAATCCCCGTTTCTTCAAAACAAAACGGAGATCGTTCATGTTGTTATACTATTTTCCTTCTTCATCTTTGTAAGACACTTTAAAGAATGGCCCATTTTAAATTGCTATCTTATATTATGTAGAGCGTTCATTTTAATCACTAAAATGAATCACACTTAGGATGGGATCATACTAAAATCAATGGTGCTTTGTAGTGCATTCATTGTAATTATTTGTTAACCCTGTCGCCAACCACTTTTTCTGCTTGTTTCACTGCTTCTTCTAAATTATCGTTTATAATCGTCGTATCGAAAAACTTTTCGAGGGATTTTTCATATTCAATTCTTTCCATTCTTTTTTCGATATCGTCTTTAGAATCCCCTCTTTTCACCATTCGATCGATTACATCCTTATCATTAGAAGGTTTGACAAATACTAAGTACACATTATCTCCAAACAATTCTTTAAATCGGATTGCCCCATTCACATCAATATCCTTAATAATCTTATGTCCCTTGTTCATGCTTTCTTCATACTTGTCTTTGATGGTCCCATACCAGTTTCCGTGGATATTTTCTGCTTCAATAAATTTCCCATTGATTCTTGCTTCATTAAACTGGTCCAAATTAAAAAAGTAATACGGATTTCCGGAACTTTCTCCTTCCCGCATTTTTCTAGTTGTAACGGAAGGGATATATTCTAATTCCTTAAATTTCTTTAATATCTCATTTATGATAGAGTTTTTTCCTGCACCTGCATAGCCAGAAAAAACAATAATTTCTCCACTCATTCAAAACACTCCTCTACATTTACATTGATATAAGAACATGATACATGAGATTGTGCATATTTACACGAGATTTTTTTATATTATTATTTCCTTTTTTTGACTTGTTTAGAAAAGAACTTATCTTTCACTAAAACATGTTGATATGTCCGGTTGATTCATGCGCTTTACGATTATGTTCGCATGAGTGAAAATGCCGTTTCACCGTTGTTGCCATGGAAGGCAATCAGCCCGGCCAAGCTCACATACGCAGTATCTAAAGTTATGGTATCCTCCCATTAGATAATCGTCAAGCTCCTTCTTGCTGCAGGATGATAAATATCAAAAAACCCGTTTCACTAGCTAACGGGTTTTTAACCTTTATCGCAGTATAACTGACTGGCGTTTCATTTTTATGATACACGATTTTCCTCCGCAAGCTTTGCCTGTTCAGCAGGTGAAGGGTCGAATTTAATAAAGAAATAAGCGATCAATGTACATAAAGCTAATACAGCAATAACACCAAAAGCTGCATTCACTCCGAAAATATCCGGACGAGCAATTGATTCACCGCCTTCTGCAATCGCAGCCACCGAAGTCATAACCGTTACAAGAATAGCTGTCCCGACAGAAGCTGCTACCATACGCATCGTTCCGTCTAATGCTGCTCCGTGTGGAATGAGTTCTCTCGGCAGCTGGTTCAATGCCGCTGTCTGAATCGGCATCATAATCATCGCAAACCCAAACATACGTACAGCATATATCACTGTCACGAAAGTAAAGGTCGTATGGACTTGAAGAAAGATAAATGGAACGGTAGCTAACGTTATAATAACAAGCCCCGGCAGCACAATCCATTTCCCGCCAACCCGGTCAAAAAACCTGCCAATAACCGGCCCCATAATGCCTGTAATTAAAGCGCCGGGAAGCATTGACAGTCCAGCTTCAAATGCTGTAAAGTCCCGCATATTCTGCATATACAGCGGAATCAATGTTTCTATGCCTATCAATCCCATAAACGTAATGGAACCGATAAATACACTAAATGGGAAAATAGCATACTTAAATACCCTAAATTCCAACATCGGGTGCTTTAACCGAAGCTGCCGCAAAATAAATAACGTCATCGCCAGAATACCAATAGCGAGCGTTACCAGCGTGATCGGCGCTCCCCAGCCAAAATTCCCTGCATTGGTCACGCCATAAAGTACGCCTCCAAAACCAAATGAGGATAAAATAACAGAAAGGATATCAAACTTAGTTTTTTTTACTTCCGTTACATTACGCAGCGCAAAGAAGGCAATAATCATATCAATAATAGCAATCGGTAAAATAATATAGAACAACACACGCCAAGAGTAATGTTCTGTCACCCAGCCTGAAATAACAGGTCCAATGGCAGGGGCAAAGGAAATTACCAGTCCAATCAATCCCATTACCGAACCTCTTCTATTAATTGGAAAAATCAATAAGAATACAGTTGTCATTAACGGCAGCATCACACCGGCTCCCAGCGATTGAATCACTCTGGACGCAATGAGAAATTCAAAATTCGGAGCTATTCCGCCAATCAATGTTCCAACAGCAAATACACTCATCGCAGTCAGAAACAACTGCCTGGTGGTAAAACGGTCGATTAAAAATGCGCTGACAGGAATCATAATCCCATTTACCAGCATAAATACCGTTGTCAGCCACTGGGCACTGTTCGGTGTTACACCCATTTCATTGATAATTGGCGGTATCGCCGTAATCATTAATGTTTGATTTAAAATAGCAATAAAAGACCCTGCCAGCAGCAAGGCCACAACGGTCGGTCGATGTATTTGATTCATCTATCCATATCCCTTCTTACAGTTAAATTTGTAATCCGGTTCTCGAAACAATAAACAGCTTATTATAGATTAAGGGAAAAACGGAAAAGAAGCCAGCTTTTTTGAAAAAATGCACGCAAGCTGTGAAATGAAAATGTATTTTTCTTGTGTTACTCTTTTCATAGTATGATTTACGGTAAGGAGTGACAAGCATGCCGACGTGTCAGCATTGCCATCAGAAATGGACTTGGAAACAAACGATGAAAAGAACCGCTACCATAGACACCGCATATATCTGCCCATATTGCGGGGAAAAACAATATGCAACTAAAAAATCAAATATACAATTTTCACTTTTAATGCTTATCCCGTTAGCAGGAATGCTTCTAAATTTTTTTAATATATCACCCTGGTTTATTTTCAGTTGGCTGATTTTGGGAAGTATTGCTATTTTTAGCCTTTTCCCTGCTGTGTTAAAACTGACCAGTACGGAGGAATTTTTCTTTTAACTTTCATTCATGTTTCACTCACTCCAACTAAGGGAAAACTTTCCCTAACCGCGTTATAAAGGAGTTGAGTAAAATGAAAACATTTAGTGTCGCACCGAATGCAGATGAAACAAGCTGGTTTGTAAAACTGGAAAATGTCGCACCGGAAGAAACGTATGCCTCAAAAGATGATGCGCTTGCTGCTGCAGAGCAAATGGCGAAAGAGAACACACCAAGCAAGGTGGAAATCAGAGATATGGATGACAACATCCAAGATGAAAAACGATTCTAGAATGTTACATTCCAGTTGAATAAATAATACAGACAAGGAAGTGCTTCTCCAGCACTTCCTTGTCTGTATATCTTTAAGAAAAATGTCATTATTGAAAATAGCTTAAACAAGCGCTCTTCTCTATTTCCTTTACTTGTTCAAAAGAAATCAAAACGCTTATTTCCCCCAAACTTCTTCAGCAACTTCTCTAACTAAACGCAACTTATCCCATTGTTGCTCTTCCGTCAGAATATTTCCTTCCTCTGTAGATGCAAAGCCGCATTGCGGGCTGATACATAAGCGTTCAATCGGAACATATTTCGACGCTTCTTTGATACGTTTTTTGATTTGGCCTTTATCCTCCAGTTCCGGGAGCTTGGAAGAGAATAACCCCAATACTACAAGCTTATCGTCATTAACATTAACGAGTGACTCAAATCCGCCTGCGCGCTCCGTATCAAATTCTAAGTAATATGCTTTCACTTTTTCTTGCGTAAATAATATTTTAGCAATGGTGTCATAAGCACCTGACGAAGCCCATGTAGAATGATAGTTTCCTCGGCACACATGTGTTGTAATTATTAAATCCTTTGGATGGTTTTCAATCGCTTTATTATTTAAATTCACATAAAGCGTTCCGATATCTTCTACGTTCGCTCCATCATGGCGGTTTGCCCAATAGTTTTCATCGACAAGCATTCCCCATGTGCAATCATCTATTTGCAAGTTTCTGCAACCTGCTTCATACAAATCTTGAATAACGGTACGATATGCCGCCGCAATATCTTCTGCCAATTCTTTCTGATTCGGATAAAGCTGATTGGTTATTTCTACGTTTTCCGGGCGTTGCAGCTCTGCTAAGAACTGTGCCGGAGCAGGAATCGTCTGCCTCGCCACTACTTTCTCATCTGCAAATTGCTGAACGAATTGAAAATGCTCGACAAAAGGATGATTTTCGCCGCTGATTTTTCCAGTTAAACGAGCTGTTTCTGCACGTGTTTCTTCGCCTTTAAATTGGTAGCCTTGGTCGATCTCCTGTTTTTTCACCCCTTGCAGGCCCCACATAAAATCGAGATGCCACCAGGAACGTCGAAACTCTCCATCTGTAATTGCTTTTAACCCGACATCCTTCTGTTTCTGGATTAAGTCTTTAATCGTTTCATCTTCAACCGCTTTTAACTCCTGCTCAGAAATACTTCCTTTTGCAAATGCTTTACGAGCTTCCTTTAATTTTTCCGGACGCAGGAAGCTTCCCACATTATCAAAACGGAAGGGTGTTTCGGTACGTATACCTTCTTTACTTGCCACTGCCATTGCTAATCTCTCCTTCGTTTCATTGGTTGAGATTAGTCTATCATAGAAATCCTATTATCAGATAACACCTAAAATCTATCGTTCAGTATAGCTTTTATCTATATCCAGTATTACGGTAAACGTTGTCTCTCTTCTTCAATACTGGACTGCAAGTACGCAATATAGGTTTCCGCCATCGGGCTAAGCTCCATATCTTTATGAACGATATAGCCTACGTGAATGATTTCATCAACTTTCAACGGCACCGCAATAATATTATCGCCATTCAATTTTTGACTGATAACCCCAGTAGATATCGTATAGCCGTTCAGTCCAATCAGCAGGTTAAACATCGTCGCCCGGTCCCGGACATGAATATTTTTGGGGCGGGTCAGCGTGCTTAATATCTCTTCCGAAAAATAAAAGGAATTGTAATCTCCTTGTTCATACAGCAGATAAGGGTATGGCTCTAAATCTTCCAAAGTGACATAATCTTTTTCTGCAAGTGGATTCTCCCCGCTGATAAATACATGCGGTGTTGCTTCAAATAGGCGGTGGAAGACTAAATTCCCTTCTTTTAAAAATTTGCAGATGATTTGCTCGTTAAAATCATTCATATACATAATACCGATTTCGCTATTTAAATTTTTGACATCTTCTATGATTTCATATGTCCTTGTTTCCCGTAGTGTGAAATCATATTCATCCCTGTCATAATCTTTTAGCAGACGGACAAAAGCGCTGACTGCAAACGCATAGTGCTGAGCAGACACCGCAAAATGATGCTGAGGTGCTGCATTGTTGGAGTAACGATTTTCCAGTAATTCAGCCTGCTCCAAAACTTGTCTGGCGTAGCCTAAAAATTCAGAACCCTCTTTCGTTACATGAATCCCTTTATTTGTACGGGAAAAGATTTTTACACCAATTTCTTTTTCCAATTCTTTTAACGCGTTGGACAGGCTTGGCTGACTGATAAACAGGGTTTGAGCTGCTTTGGAAATGGAGCGGCTTCTCGCTACTTCAATGACGTATTTTAATTGTTGTAAGGTCATATTTTATCTCCCTTTTGCCTGCATCATATCTATATTCTAACTAGAAGAATATGCATATGATGCCGCTTATTAAAACTCTCTTATGATAAAAATAATTGATACGCATATCTCTCTCCATTCACAAACGGCAAATGAATAATTCCTTTAAACGCAAACCCTGCTGATAAGATAACTTGCTGCATGGCTCGGTTTTGAGGATGGGTATCAATCCGTATTTCAGCTAACCCTTTTTCTTTACATACAAGTAGCAGCAGTTTTAGAAACGTTTTTCCATAACCTTTTCCATTTATCTCTGGATTGATAGCAAATTTATGAATGGTCGCATAATCTCCTTGTGATGTATCCCAATCACCATAACATATGGATGAATAAGCTGATTCTTCTTCATCCGTTATAATTGCTGTACCAATGATTGTTTGATTCATCGTAAAAACATAATTATTTCCACTCTCTATCTTATTTTTGATATCTGCTTCTTTGGGAGCATCTTCATTGGACCATTGCGGCGATCCAGATGCAGCCAGTTTATTTCTGGCGTGGTTAATAATGTGCATAATCTCTTGGAAATCATCGTGATTTCCAGTTCTTATTTCAATGTTCATGGTTGTCACCTGCTTTTTTTGTCTATCTAATTATTGCTAACCGCTAAAATTAAAATTCACCCATTATCTTAAAACAATATATAAGAAATTAAGAAATAAGAATAATAAGCGATAAAGTTAATATGAAAATTCCATTTTCTAAATCTGTACAAGTATCGGATAGTTCATTGATGCTTTGCTTATCAAAATGCGTGCATATAGAATACAATATTCAAGACGCACTATCCGATTCTATATTTCTTCAGTTATTCCCTTGGAGTTACTTTAAAAACTGCAAAGCAATAAATCTCCCTATAGGATTTCAATCCCCAAATGAAAAGCTATTGATGAGCTTATCAAGACGAGCCCAAAAATAGCTTTTCATATCGCGAATTGGCGTAATTACTTTTTATCAAACATCTGATACCAGGCATAAGCAAACAGCGTAACGCCAACCCCCATATTCCAGTTCCATATATTCGCATCAAAGTTTAAGTAATAAAAAACATTTAAACCCATAATGACAATTCCGAAAAGAAATAGGACAGGAAATACTATATTTTCTAAACTACATTTTCTGCCAAAGATTTGAATCATTATTATTTCCACACTCCCAATAACTTTTAAAATATACACAGATTCTTTTCTTTCTTTAAAATGCTTTTCAAAGAATTAGCTTATTATATAGTAATTCTACATATCATTGAAAAAACCTTCACAACCATTTTATTTTTCTTATATGATTGTATAAACCAAAAATAGCACCGCAAATGAGCCTGAGCTAGATAATCAGGCTTTTTATGCTCTTTTATACGCCTTTTCCATTGCAATGTCAGTGTATACTCTTTAACAGGGAACCTATATATTAAATAAGATCGTTAATAAATTCAATATTGTTTAAATATCCGTAAAGCCATTTAAAGAGCCGCTTCCACTCTTTAAATGGCTGCAAATTTCATAATATCTATCTAAACAGAAACCAATTATCCTCTTAGTCCATCATCCGCTTCTTAAATGTCACAGCAGCCAACACCAATGATGCCACAACCCATGCTCCGATAATAGCAAATGGCTTCCATAGCTGACTAAAACCTGCTCCTGTATCTTCTAATTTCACAATTTCCTCCAATTGGATCCCAGGTGTATATTCTAATACTTGCAAGAAGGTATACTGATCTGCAAATGCCATAAACATATTCCCCATCCCAAATATAAACATGACCGGGAGAATATAGACAGATGCTTCTAAAACACTTCTTGTTATCAAGCCCATCCATGTACCTAATGCAATAAAGAAAATAAGAGAGAGTATAACCCCTGCAATCAAAACACCTCTGCCTGCAAAGGAAAAATTCATAAGAAGCATACAAACGCCGGTTACAACCACGGTAATAACAATTGTCACAGCACTTTTTCCAGATAGTATTTCTGTCAATGTGGCTGGGGAAAGCATCAGACCACGCAACGTATTTTTCTCTTTTTCTTCTGCGATCATCGCACATTGCAGGAAAGTGCCGACCAGTGCAAGCGATATGCTGATTACAAATACATACATCTCTATCGTTATATTATCCATTCTTCCATATATAACAGCAAAGACTAGCGGCATCAATGCTGTGGATGAAACATACATATTTCGATATAAATCTTTTAAATCCTTCTGAAAAATAGCCATGAATCGTTTTACAGAAAATGTCATACTAATTCCCTCCCAGTTACTTCAACAAAGATATCTCCTAAGGTTGGCTCTTTTGTATAAATACGCTCCACCATTTCCCGGGAAATATATTGTTGAATTTCCTCAGCACTTGATGCTTTCAAGGGAAACTCTAATTCTGTTCCATCCTTTAATTCGATGCCGATAATCTCTTCCCGATACTGTTTTTTTAGTTGTTTTGGTTCATCTAAAAGCTGGACAATCCCTTTATTTAAAAAGGCTACCTGATTACAGAGATGATCCGCTTCCTCCATGTCATGTGTTGTCAGAAAAATAGTCGTTCCCTGTCGATTCAGTTCTTTTAAACCATTATGAATATGTTTTGAATTCGCAGGGTCCAATGCCGATGTCGGCTCATCTAAAAATAATAACTCAGGCTTATGCAAAAGTGTTCTTGCCAGCAACACACGCTGTGTCATCCCTTTGGAAAGTTTCGAAACCTGTGTTTTTTTCTCCGCACCTAAATTCACTGATTCCAGCGCTTCATCAATCCGCTTATAAGACGTATCATATAAATCTGCATAAAGCTTTAAATTATCATAAATGGTCAGCCTCGCATATAAACCGCTATTATCTGTTACAACGCCAAAACGTTTCCGATATTCAGGTGTATTTAACTTTGAAACAGGTACTCCAAAGATACTCGCTGTACCTCCGCTCTGTCTCATTTGTCCAGTTAAAATTTTAATCGTTGTTGTTTTGCCTGAACCGCTTGGGCCAAGAAAACCAAATGTTTCTCCTTTTTTAACCTGGAAGGACACATCATGTAACGCTTGTTTGTCCCCAAAAACCTTCTCTAAGGATGCTACTTCAATCATATTCTCCACTCCCAAAACCTCCTGTGTCAGTTAAGTTGCCTGTGACTACAGAATAAGCTCTTTTCAGCAACAGCGCACTATATTTCCGATGAATGGAGTATATATGACGTTGAATTGTGTTTATTCTACCCCCAATAATTCTTTCAGCTCGTTCAACTTTGATTTCGATAGCGGGACTTCAGAGCTTTTTTTATCAACAAGAGATAAACTGTAGCTGTTTCTCGTCCAGGTAATCACTTCTCTTATTTTTTGAAGATTCACAATATAGGAGCGGTGACAACGAAAGAAGCCTTGATGGGACAGACGCTGTTCCAATTCTTTTAGGGTAAGCCCTGTCGGAAATCCTTCTCCGCGGGTATAGAGATAGGATTGTCCATCCTGGCTTTCGATATAATCAATTTCCTGTGGATCAAATAAAATGATTTTATCTTCTACTTTTGCGGAGATTTTATTTATCTGGAAAGCCTGCTTTATTTGGACCGTGTCTTCCGCTGTTTCCTCTGTATCTATTTCTAAGGATGTTAAACGTTCATTCTTCTCTGATTCGACTTCCATTTGCTTTATCCCCTGTTCATCTAAACGATAGACTGTGTCCGCAATCGTGATGGCGCTCTCTGTACTTGTTGTTAAAATCAGCACCGCCTTCTGTTGATTCTGCAGAAATTCGACAAATTGATGCAGGACGCGCTTTGTTTCTAAATCCATATTTACTTCAGGCTCTTCAAAAATCACCACTTCCGCTTCCTGCATTAATATTCTTCCAAACTGAACACGCCGCTTCTCAGAGCGATGAAGCTGATGCATCTTCCATCTCGCTTTTTCCTCTAATTGAATTTGCAAAAGTACTTCTTTTACAGAAACCTTTCTTTGATATAAAGAGCCAATAAATTTCAAATATTCCTGCACTTGCATTCGTTCGTAAATCCCTTCTTCATACCAGCAAACACCTAAACAGGAAAAGTATTTCTGTTTATCCTCCTGTAATGTTTGATGCTGAACCTGAATCGTTCCATTTCGTACATTTTCTTTTCCGGTAATCATCTGCAGCAACACGGAACGAATATTAACAGTTGATTGAATTGCTTTTATTTCTCCAGCTTTTACTTCTATATCTATCTTAGGGAACAATGTCTGGTCTCCCTGACGATATTCCATACCATTTATTTTTAGCATCCTTCATACCTCTTCCTGTCAATATATCATTATGAACTTGCAGTTTAATTATTCATTCATGACAAACTGCTTCATCTTTGATAAAGTAGAATCAAAGAAAATTATGAAAAGCAACTACTAGGGGAGCCCAACATGGCGGGCTGAGAGGAAAGCATGCTCACTTTCCGACTCTTATAAACCTGATCTGGTTAATACCAGCGTAGGGAAGTAGTCAATCAACGTATGATTACTCTCAGTATACCAAATCAGGCTTCCCGACAAAGCCTGATTTTTTTATTTTATAAAGTAGTTCCTTTTTTATTTGTCCAAATAAAAGGAGATGATGAAATTGAAAAATCGCACACGTTTATTAACGATGATGGCTGTTCTCGTAGCTATTGGAACGATTGGCTCTCAATTGCTCTGGTTTCCTGCAGGTGTCGCCAGAGCCTACCCGGTCCAGCATGCCGTTAATGTCATTGCCGCCATTTTGCTCGGGCCGGGTCCCGGAGTAATTGTTGCATTCATGATCAGCTTGCTCAGAAACCTTTTAGGACTGGGAACATTGGTTGCATTTCCCGGAGCGATGATTGGCGCTTTTGTTGCCGGGGTATTGTATAGGAAAACGTATAAATATCCGATGGCGGCCTTAGGAGAAATAATTGGTACTGGCATTATCGGTTCTTTCTTCGCTGTTCCTATCGCTAACTTACTTATGGGAAGTTCTGCAGGAGCTTTTGCCTTTATTCCGCCATTTATTGTAAGCAGTGTTTCCGGTGCATTAATCGGGTGGTTGTTAGTCAGCCGTCTCCCGTCACGCCAATTTTCTTTAACAAAATAAATCTTTTATTCTATGAAGGAGGTTTTTATCATGAAACCGATTCGTTGTGCATTAACCATTGCTGGTACTGATCCTAGCGGCGGTGCTGGTATACAAGCCGATTTAAAAACATTTCAAGAATTAAAAACTTATGGAATGTCTGTGATTACTTCCGTTGTAGCACAAAATACAACAGGAGTCCGCTCCGTTGAGCATATGCCGCTTTCCATGATTGAAGACCAGCTAGACGTCATTATAGAAGATATGCCGATTCATGCGATAAAAACAGGTATGATTGCAAGCAAGCCAATGATGGAATTAATCGTTAAAAAGTTAGAACAAGTCGATGCTCCATATGTTATGGATCCAGTAATGGTCGCTACCAGCGGAGATTCTCTGATAGATGAAGCGGGCCGAAACTATTTACGACAATATCTCCTCCCGTTAACAACCGTTGTAACACCAAATATTCCGGAAGCCGAATTCTTGACCGGATTATCGATTACAACAGAAGAAGATATGAAAGGAGCAGCAAAATATCTTGTTCAAGAATATGGAGTGGATGCTGCTTTAATCAAAGGAGGCCATCTAAAAGGACAAGCAATTGATTTTCTTTATGATGGAAATAACATGCACAGTTATGCTTCTGAGCGTATTGATACGCAAAACACGCATGGAACAGGCTGTACCTATTCTGCTGCTATTGCTGCTTATTTAGGAAAAGGTTATCCGCTCCCAGAAGCAGTGAAGCAGGCAAAAACGTTTGTAACTGCTGCCATTTCAAAATCATTTGAACTCGGAGAAGGAAATGGTCCGACAAACCACTGGGCTATCCGGGAAAATGAAGGGAAGGAGATTATTCATGAATCCTGATATTATCCAGCAAGCCAGAAACAACACCCCGCTTGTTCATCATTTAACCAATCAGGTTGTCGTCAACTTTAGTGCAAATGGTCTGCTTGCTTTTGGCGGCAGCCCGGTGATGGCCAAAGAAATGACAGAAGTCGCAGATATGGCAAAAGCTTCGGATGCAGTTGTTTTAAATATAGGTACAGTTTTAGAAAGTGAAGTTCCTGCAATGATTGCAGCGGGAAAAGTAGCTAACCAAAAAGGGATTCCGGTTGTCCTTGATCCTGTTGGCGTTGCTGCGACCCCATTTCGACAAGAAGTAATCGAAAGAATTTTAAAAGACGTACGCCCAACTGTTATTAAAGGAAATACAGGAGAAATCGCATCCTTGGTTGATACAGACATCCAAATGCGCGGTGTCGATTCTGTCGGCGCGGGAAACGTTGATGACATTGCAGAACAAGCCGGTAAGAAATGGAATACCGCTATCGTGATAACCGGAAAAACAGATGTGATCTATACAGATCAACAACTCATTTACAACCAGACAGGACATCCGCTTCTCGCAAATATTACCGGTTCTGGATGTTTATTAGGATCCGTTATTGCGGCGTGCCTTACTACTTCTTATCCTGTTTCCGAACAGCTTCATGCAGCACTCTGTTTTTACGGGCTTGCTGCAGAACGTGCAGCGGAACAGCCGGATGTAAAAGGTTCAGGAACGTTTTTGCCAAACTTTATCGACGCTTTATCTTGTGCACCAAAACAACTAAATGGAGGCCCGAATGATGACATTTAACCGTAATATCTTAAGAAAATATTTTATTATGGGCAGCCAAAATTGTAACAGAGATCCAGAAGCTGTGTTACAAGAAGCACTCGCCGCCGGTATTACCGCATTTCAATTTCGGGAAAAAGGTAGCGGGTCATTACAAGGCGAAGAAAAACTGCAGCTTGGCAAGCGTTTAAGAGAACAATGCCGTGAATATGAAGTCCCTTTTTTCGTCAATGATGATATAGAGATTGCCGAAGAGTTGGAAGCAGATGGCATACATGTCGGACAGGACGATATGCCTGTAGAAGAAATCCGCGCCAAGTTTCCTGATAAAATCATTGGTTTATCCATATCTACACAAGAAGAATTGGAACAAAGTCCGCTTGATTTGGTGGATTATATCGGAGTCGGTCCTATTTTTGCCACCTCTACCAAGGAAGATGCCAAGAAAGTTGCCGGGCTGGAATGGATTCATACTATCCGAAGGCAATTTTCGGATATCGCCATTGTGGCGATTGGCGGCATTCAGACAGAAAATGCCCGCTCTGCTATCGAAGCAGGCGCTGACGGCGTTTCCTTTATTACGGCAATTACAGAGGCGCAAGATATTCAAGATGCTGTAGATACTTTATAAAAAACATTTTTTCCTTCTGGTTATTCAGCCCATTCTGCTAATTAAGAGGCGCAAACCAGGCAGATGTCTCATATAATGCTCAAGAGCATGAATGAAGGCAGAGGAGGAGAATAATGAATCATTTTCGACCACAGCATCCACACGGAGCGGAAGACAAACAGAATAATCTGCCCGGACAGATGTTAAATAACTATTTCCAGCCAGCGCCGCAATATAATGCTGCCAATGGCTTTTTTCCAGAAAGACCAGAGGGGGAGACAGGCGGACCTGGCAGCTATTATCCGGAACAGCAGCCCGCTCATAACCTGCCCCCTCAACACGGCCAGCAATATCATCCTGCACCAGAGCGAATTGACAGCTTTTTCCCTGGAGCGCCAAATGGGGGAGGAAACGGGAACGGGTTTCCTTTCCAGGATTTTATTACAGAACAACTTCAAGATAATTTGTTTCCCGAACCTGCAAACAATAATGGGAACGGGAATGGAAATGGAGGGCCTCCCCAAAATTGGCCGCCTGCCCCTTCTTTCCCCAATGCGCAGGGCAATGGAAATAATGGATCACCTTATGAACAGCAACCCGACCCGGCAGCAATGGGCGGAATGAACAGCCAGGCTCCTATGAGTCCCCCACCGAACTTTGTACCGCAAAAACAACAGGTGCAAACATTCGCAGTGGATCCAGGAGGTATCAGGCATTGTATGTTCCGTTTCACTTATATCTGGCCAAATCACGGCCGTGGATTCTGGGCCTTCCCGACGTTTTTAGGAAGAAACTCGATTGCCGGTTTTCGTTGGAACGGGTTCCGTTGGGTTTACTTCGGAATGGACTTAAATAGCATTGAATCCTTTCAATGCATGTAACATGTTTCTTGCACACATTAAAAAATGGACAGCTGAAAAGGCATTTGCCTTCGCTGTCCATTTTTATACGTTTTACTTATATGTTTTATCTACTTTTTTGCGCATTTCCCGCTGCCAGACAAGTCCCTGTTCAAGTGCCATTTTCTTGGCAATTTTCGGTGCATTCCAAAGTGGCGGCAAAATCAATAATGATACCGGCACTGCGGAAATAACAATCGAGTTCTGAATCGATGTAATACTATCTTCCCCAATAGAAATAATTGCAGCCGTAAAAGCCCCAAAAAGAACAGCCCAGACAACACGTAACCAACGACTTGGATTATCATGTCCGGATAATGTTGCAGATACTGTATAAGACATGGTATCCGCTGTTGTGGCAACAAATACGATAGATACCAACAGGAATGCAACACCCATCACAACTCCCATTGGCAGTTGATCTGTAATTGCCATAACTGCTGCCGGCATACCGCCTTCTGCTAATGGTCCAGAAACAGATCCTCCATCTTGCATTTCAAAAAAGATTCCGGTTCCGCCGACAATGGAAAACCAAAAATTTGTCACCAATGGCGCTACAATAGATACGGCTATAACCAGTTCACGAATTGTTCTTCCTCTGGAAATACGGCTGATAAATACGATAAGCATCGGTGCATAACCAATAAACCATGCCCAGAAGAAAAGCGTCCATCCTGCCAGCCACTCGCCGTCACCTCGGTAAAACATCATCTCAAATACATTTTGAATATGAACTCCCGTACCGCCGACAAACCCGTCGATTATAAATAGAGTGGGTCCTATAATCAGTACGATAACGCCAAGAAAAATCGTAAATTTTACATTCCAGTTACTAAGATGATAGATGCCTCTGTCGACTCCAGTCGCAGCTGAAATCGCCGCGATAGCAACTAAAACAATCACGACAATAATACTGACGGTCAATGTATTGGGAACATCAAATAAATGATTTAGCCCATACGAAATCTGCAATCCTAAAAAGCCTAATGGCCCCAAGGTTCCTGCTGCGGTTGCAATAACTGAAAATACATCTGCAGCTGTTCCAATAACACTTTTTTCATAAATCTTTTTTCCAAAAATAGGGTATAACAATCCCCGTGGTTTTAAAGGGTACCCTTTCTGATAATGGACATACATCATGACAATCACAGCTAAGGTGCCAAGAATCGCCCATGCGAGAAAGCCCCAATGCATAAAGGATTGCGCAAATCCGCCTTCTATAAAGTTGAATTGTCCTCCGCCGAATAAAGGCGGTGTGTCCATATAATGATACATCGGCTCTGCGGCAGCCCAGAAAACCCCTCCGGCAGCCAGCAGTGTAACTAATATCATAGCCACCCAGCCAAAATAACTGTATTTCGGTTTATCCTGTTTTCCTAATTTTACTTTTCCGTACTTTGATACGGCTAATCCTAAGCCGATAGCGAAGTTAAGGAATAAAAGTATTTGCCAATAAGCGCCGAACCAATCAGCAGAATAGGTAAATAATGTATTCACTGCATTATCCACCATATCACTGTTAATTAGTGATAATATGATAAATAGAACTAAAAACCCTCCACTGATATAAAAGACCGGCCAATCTAAACCTTTCCCCTTCTCTGACTTCACATTTTACCTCCTGTTTTGTATAAGCGTCTACAACACCTTAAAATGGCATTATAGACCAGAATAAAAGTCAGTACTATACATACTTGACAAACTTTCATCCTCTTACTTGTTTTTTAACACATATTTTCATATTATAGTTTCGTGCATGGAACAACACAACTATCAATTGAAGCATCTATTCAACGAATAATCGCGAATATAGAAGTATACCCTAATTAAATTTTCTCAAACCCTTCTCACCCCCAAAAATAAGAAAATTTCACACTATAAGGTGTTTACAGTAAAAAATGGTTCCAACCATTCTTTTGGATGATTAGAACCATTTTCCAGTGAATTGAAGTTAGTTATATCCCATCTTCATTAATTAGCTTTCGTAGCAGTTATTACATATATAAAGGCATCCACAAAAGATTACAGAAATGAAGTCGCACCTTTATTTTTATGGTGTAAATCTTTTGGTTTCACTATCTTCAGGATAATCTAATTGATTCGGATCGTAGCTTATCAACTCAATTAGCATACCCCACGGTGCACGACCATAAACAAAATGCCCCGTTCCTTTCTCCACATCACCTAATAGCTCGCCAGGCTCTGTTAATAATTCTCCGCCAGCTTCAACAAAATGTGCAGCTGTTTGCCAAATATCATCCACATAGAATGCAAAGTGCTGCACGCCCAAATCAGAGGCAATAACAGGTTCTCTTTGTTCCGTATCTTTATAATGAAAAAGTTCTAAATTAGAACCATTATCAAAAAATAGAATACGTATGTGAATCACCTTCGCACCTTTTTTTAGACCTAATGTTTTTTCGACAGCTTCTCCCTGCTGCGGTTCATCGCCTAATTTCTTATTATCATAAGCAATTTTTGCATGAAACACTTTTTTGAAAAATGTTGTAGCTTCTTCAATATCCGGTACTGTAATTCCTACATGGTCAATACCACGTGTCAACTTTACCATGATATGATTGCTCCTTTCATTCCATGCATCCAAACATGTATATCAGCTTACATTATTGACGCGCATACATATTAAATCCATGTGATTTCAAAGTCAAACGATAAAAGATTTCAAATGCAAACAGTTCGTCTGACGTATTTGTAATCAATTATCTCCTTCTTATTCAACAAGCCTTTTTATATTTTGCATGTCTTTCTCGCTCATTTGTTTCTGCAAACTGGCACTAATCAGCGACTGCATCTCTTCCGTATATTGTTCTCCTTTTGGAAGAAGAAGAATATCCACAGATCGTTTATCTTTGCCATCTTTTTGACGCTCCACCAACGGCTCTCCCCGGTATTGTTCCAATCTTGTAACTAAACGCGATAAAGCGCTGTGACTTAAACCTACTTTGGGGACTAATTCGGATAAGCGCATCTTCTTTTGTTCTGATTGTGCTAAATAATACATAAGATAAAATTCTTTTATTCCTAATTGGTATTGGTCTTGAAGTGTGAAATCCATAGCCTTCAGTATACGATCGTAGTATTTGGACAAATGAATCCATGCATAAAACAACTCATTATTATTCATGATGATAACCCTTTCTAAACTCATGGTTCGGTTATTAGTATACCATAAACTACACTGCATGTATGCGCACACAAATAAAAAGAAAAAACCATGGCGAAACGTTTTAATGCAGCCGGCGCAGATGTTTTCCTATATCAAGCTTGGAGAAAAATCTCCCGGCGATTATAAACCGTAATACATCGGGGATATCAGGTTCCTTTTTTATCACCAGAAAAAAGGAACCTTTTCTTCCATCACGGGGAATATTTAAATCACATTACGTTTTTGCTATCCTTTTAGGAATTAATGATTCTATCCACCGTCTCTTCCACTTCATCCCTGGACATTTTTTCTTTACCGCTTTTTAAGGCATTTAATGTTTTATGGGCAAGTGCCAGCGGAATCTGACAGAACAGCAGGATATTCTTCGTGGAGATTTGTGTCATATACTGATCTGCTTTTTGCAAGTTTGCTTCGGCATAAGCAAACATCTCTTTTTTAGACCAGTCATCTGGGAAGAACCCTACTCCACGTTCTGCATCTTCGTCCACATTGCGTAATATATTCACAGCCTGCAATCCCCGGCCATAACCAATAGCTAAATCACGGTCTGTCTCCGTGCCGTCATACCAATTCCAAATATCAGATAACATCACGCCTACAAGGCCTGCTACATAATATGTATACTCGTCTAAGTCTTCTTTTGTTTGCACATGCCAGTCCTTTTCCACCCATTTCGCCATTCCTTCTGCCATTTCACTTGTGGAATCTTTGACTCTTCGTTCAATATCATCCGGGCAGAATGCAACCCAATCTGCTAAGCGTAATGTGACTTCCGGCAATTCTTTTTCATAAGGAGCCACCAATTGATCATAAGCGTTTCGATTAAATACTGATTCCTTTAATAATTGGCTTGTCTCCATTAATAAATGCTGCTTTATTTCCGCATCCATTTCCTCATGATCTTCTATTTCATCAACAGCACGCATGCAGAGGTAAGCCGAACCAACCGTTTTCCGCAACGTTTTGTTCAACAGTTTGATGGGGATATAAAATGTTCTGCTCGTCTGTTTCAAAACCTTCATTGCATCTTTTTCCAGTGTTGCTTTATTACTCACCCAAAACGCCTCCTTATTTTTCATGCGATACATATAAGTATAACAAATAAGTGTCTTTTTTTCCTTTAAAAATGCTGAATTCACATTAAAAATTCACTAAAACTACTTGTGCAAGCTCTTTACTTTGAGCTATGATAATACTTAGTGTTTGAAAATGATAGATGACAAGATAATTATAGATAAGGCGTGTGTGTTATGAATAAAGGTGTGTATTTACTGATGACCATTTCCTTTGTTGTTGGAATGGTTGAATTAATTATTGGCGGTATTCTTGATTTAGTAGCAGCTGATTTAAATGTATCTTTAGGAAAAGCAGGTTTATTAATTACGATTTTCTCGCTCGTTTTTGCGATTGCCTCCCCTATTCTGCTTTATTTAACCGCCTCAGTAGAACGTAAAAAGCTGACGATTATTTCTTTATTCATCTTTTTACTGGGAAATATAATTGCTATATTTAGTTTGAACTATACAATGATTTTTATTAGCAGAATTATTTCTGCAGCGAGTGCTTCTTTATTAATCGTACTCTGCACAATGATGGCTTCCTCCATTGTTAAACCTGCCTACCGCGGACGTGCTATTGGCATCGTAAGCATGGGAGTGAGCGGATCACTGGTTTTTGGAATCCCATTTGGTTTAATCCTCGGCGAGTCGTTCGGCTGGCGTGCACCATTTGTACTCATTGCTTTCTTAACGGTTGCTTCTATTATATGTGTGCATTTCTTTATGCAGCGCATTCCTTCTGTAGAAAAACCTTTACCGATAACAACACAGTTGAAATTGATCCGAAATCCAAAGATTCTTTTCATTTTGTTGACGACATTTTTTGTTTTAGCCGGACATACCACGTTATACGGCTATTTGAATCCATTCGTAAAAGACTTTATGGAGCTGGATGGCATTTGGTTAAGTGCTGTTTATCTGATTTTCGGTATATCAGCTGTCAGCGGCGGCGGTGCCGGGGGAACATTATCCGATTTATTCGGACCGAAACGAACGATTCTCAGCGCGGTTATTTTATTTGTGGCTACGATTTTAATCATACCTGTTTCGTCATTCCACGTTGTCTTATTCCTCGTTGTGCTGATTTTATGGGGAATGCTCAGCTGGGCTGTTTCCCCGCCTGTCCAAAGTTATTTGATTGAAACGTCTCCGCAAAATTCAAGCATTCTGGTCAGCTTAAATAATTCTGCCCTGCATTTAGGAATTGCCGTCGGATCATTCGCAGGCAGTGTTGTTATTGAAATGGCAAGTGTGGATAAGAATGCGTACGTCGGCGGAGCAATTGTCTTTTTAGGATTGATTACAGCATGCATCGCGCTTAAAGGATATAAGCGGCCGCCGGTTACTGCAGATTAAATAGGTCCCCTGAGCAGAACCGGGCGACTTCCTTATACATTTTGTGATCACCGCCGGAAGGTTTCTCCTGCTAACCTTCCGGCGGTTTTTTTATGCTGTTGTTTGGAACAAAAAAGTACCCCTGGTCAGGATATGTTTTCTTTCTCACTACGTACATTTTTCTCTCTTTTGATAACAGCTCTTCTGTACATCACAATGGGAATCAGCCCCAAAATAAGACCGGCAAGCGCTCCTGTTTCTATTCTGGCAAAACTGTACCCTATCCCGGCACCTAAGCTTAAACAAACCATAAATAATGCTCCGAGATGATAGATTCGCATCGTTTCATCCCCTTTTTTTCTATTATATGAAAAAGACAGGGAAACGTCCGAAATTGTTGAGCCGAGTTTACGACATTTTTTAAATAGGATGATTTTTCGCTTGCTTATTCTAATGCAAAAGAAAGCGATTTCGCATATCGGCGCTTGTCTATTCTAAAAATTCGCTATTGCCTTACTTCCTGTTTCATGTTTAAATAAATTAAATATACAATAGAAGCATAGAGGTGATAAGATGGAAGATAAGGTTTCAGTAGGATTATTAGGTCTTGGCGTTGTTGGTTCGGGCGTTATCCACCTGATTGAAGATCATCAGGAAAAACTAGCCCACCAACTTGGCTGTAAAGTCGAAGTGGTTAAAGCGCTCGTGCGTAATATGGAAAAGGCACGGGATATTGATGTAGATGAAAGCATTTTAACAACAAATTCCGACGAGGTACTGGAAAATCCAGATATTGATCTCGTCATTGAGGTTATGGGCGGAATTGATCATACGAAAGAATATATTTTAAAAGCTTTCTCCAATAAAAAACACGTTGTTTCTGCTAACAAAGACTTAGTCGCTGTTCATGGTCCTGAACTGCAGAAGACAGCAGTAAAAAATAATTGTGATTTTTATTATGAAGCAAGTGTTGCCGGCGGTATACCTATTCTCCGCGGAATTAACGAGGGGCTGTCCTCCGATCATATTCAAAAAATTATGGGGATTGTTAATGGGACAACCAACTTTATTTTAACGAAAATGGACGAAGAAGGCGTTAGCTATGAAGATGCCCTTGCCGAGGCGCAGCGCCTGGGTTTTGCTGAAGCAGATCCAACATCAGATGTGGAAGGATTAGATGCCGCCCGGAAAATGGCTATCCTTGGCCGTCTAGCGTTCTCTACACCTGTCGATTTACAAGACGTTGTTATCGAAGGTATTCATGGTATTGATTTAACAGATCTCCGCTATGCTTCCCAGCTGGGATATACAATGAAACTTATCGGTTTTGCCAACTTTTTCGACCATGAATTAGAAGTGAGTGTAGAGCCTACCCTGTTGGCCAAAAATCACCCGCTGGCAAGTGTTAAAAATGAATATAATGCGGTGTATGTTTATGGAGAAGCAGTCGGAGAAACGATGTTTTATGGACCGGGAGCAGGAAGCCTGCCGACAGCGACAGCGATTTTATCCGACGTTGTTGCCGCAATCAAAGCAATGCGCTTGGGTGTATCCGGAAATCAGTCCAACGATATGCAATTTCCAAAAACACTCCGTCCAAAAGAGAAACAGCATGGTCAGTATTATGTCCGCTTATGTGTAGCAGATAAGACTGGCGTTTTCTCAGAAATTTCATCAATTTTTCACGCTCAAGATATCAGCTTTCAACGCATATTGCAGACACCTGTAGATGAAAAAGAATCTGCTGAAATTGTTTTAGTGACACATGATACACCATACTACCAATTTGAACAAGTACTGCAACAATTGGAATCGTTTGATGCAGTTAACGAGATAAAAAGCTACTATAGAGTAGAAGGAGATGCATAAGATGGTTTGGAAAGGTCTGATTGAAGGATATCGTGATTTACTTCCCGTCACAGATAAAACACCTGCTTTAACATTATTTGAAGGGAATACTCCTCTTTTTCATTTTCCAAATCTGTCAGAGGAATTGGGAATTGAACTATATGGAAAATTTGAAGGGTTAAATCCGACCGGATCCTTTAAAGATCGGGGAATGGTTATGGCTGTTGCCAAAGCAATAGAAGAAGGCTCAAACGCTGTTATTTGTGCATCTACCGGAAATACCTCTGCTTCTGCAGCTGCTTATGCAGCGCGTGCAGGCTTGCGTGCGATTATCGTAATCCCGAAAGGAAAAATTGCGCTTGGCAAACTCGCTCAGGCTGTGATGTACGGCGCTGAGATTGTGGAAATAGAAGGCAATTTTGACCAGGCATTGCAGCTTGTCCGCAAGATTAGTGAAGAATCAGCGATTACGTTGGTAAACTCCGTCAATCCGTACCGTTTAGAAGGTCAAAAGACAGCGGCGTTTGAAGTTTGTGAGCAGCTGAGAGAAGCACCGGATATTCTGGCAATTCCGGTTGGTAACGCAGGCAATATCAGCGCCTACTGGAAAGGTTTTAAAGAATACAGCACCTCAAAAGGAACTGCGCTTCCAAAAATGTTCGGATTTGAAGCAGAAGGTGCAGCTGCCATTGTCAGTAATGAAGTGGTGAAAGAGCCAGAAACAGTAGCTACAGCAATCCGTATTGGAAATCCGGCTAGCTGGGAACTCGCTGTCCAGGCCAGACAGGAGTCTGATGGCATGATTGGTTCTGTCACCGATGATGAAATTGTTTCTGCATTTAAGCTGCTTCCAAGTAAGGAAGGTGTTTTTGCAGAGCCAGGTTCTGCAGCTTCCATTGCCGGTATCATCCAGCAGGTGAAAGCTGGTACCATTCCACAAGGCAGTAAAGTTGTAGCTGTATTGACTGGGAATGGATTAAAAGACCCGCAAACAGCTATTGACCAATTAACTATTGATCCTGTTACACTGCCAAATGATGAAACAGCTATCCTTGACTATTTAGGAAAGATGATTACATCATGATCCCTTTTCGCATTTCTGTACCAGCAAGCAGCGCTAATCTAGGCCCTGGATTTGACTCCATGGGTCTGGCATTAGGTCTGTATATTCATTTAGATGTAGCGGATTCGGATAAACAAGCTTTTTTCGCTCATGGTTCTTCGGAATCTGAGGAAAATCATTTTATTTGGAATATCTCCAAACAGGTGGCAGAAAGATACGGGGTAACGCTACCTTCTTGCAGCGTGCAGGAAACAAGTGAAATTCCGCTGGCCAGAGGCTTAGGAAGCAGTGCTTCAGCTATTGTTGCGGGAATTGAGCTGGCTAATCAGCTTGGAAATCTACAGTTAACCGATGAGCAGAAACTTGCATTCGGAACAGAGCTGGAAGGGCATCCTGATAATATTGCTCCGGCTATATTTGGCGGTTTAACGATTTCTACGATGCTGGAAGATGACATTCCTTCTGTGCGTTTACATGATATTGATTTAGATATCATTGCATACATTCCGGAAGTAGAACTGAAAACGGAAGTTGCCAGGGATTGCCTGCCAGATACATATGAACGCAATTATGCAGCCAGAGCCAGTGCAATGAGTAATATCGTTGTAGCAGCACTTTACTCCAAGGATTATGCATTATTTGGAAAAATGCTGGAAAATGATTTATTTCATGAACCTTTTCGCAAGGTGCTGATTTCGCATTTTGATTTGATTCGGGAAAATGCAAAAATGCTTGGGGCCTATGGTACAGCCTTAAGCGGAGCCGGGCCAACCATGCTTTCCTTTGTGCCAAAAGGAAACGGAGAAGCAGTGAAACAGGAAATGGCAAAACAACTTGAAGGTTATCAAGTAAAGCTTTTGAAGATTGATACAAAAGGGGTTTCTATTTCATAAAGTTGTAAAGTTATATGATATACGGAGCAAAAAATGTGCAAGCGGAGATGGGAGACGCTTGCACATTTTTATATGATGTCATTGTAAATGAGCCCCTGCTCTTCATCATTTTGAATATCAATGATTTTCAAACGATTATCCTCTTTAACAAAGACAGTTTTATAATATTTTTCTCCATTTATTTCATAAAACATAACGCGGGATCCTGGGTTATCTGTTTCGACTATAACGTCATACGTGCCCTCTTCAATCTGTCCTTCAATTACTTCCTGCTCTTCATATTCATAAGCGGAGTCTGCATTTTCGTTCGCAGCAGTTTCATTATCCGGTTCCTCAGAAACGTCGCCGGCTATGTCTGATTCATTTTCTTGCGTTGTTTCTCCGCTCTCGTCATTTTGATTATTTACTTCTTGCTCTGTATCAGATTGACAAGCGCTGATGATAGTTAATAGAAGTAATAATCCGATGAGCTGCAGTGATTTTTTCATGTTAATCGCCTCCTCCTCTGATTCATTTCCTTTTTTAACCGGATTAAAACGTATCAAGATGATATATTGTTTAACCGCTTCTTTTAAGAAAACAGGTCTGTATTGTCATTATCCTGGAACCAGAGCTTTTCATACTCATACATATAAAACAATAAAAAAAGCAGGAAAAGCCAAATAATGGATTTCCCTGCTTCTTTTATGGACATGACATTATCCCATCAATGCTGTCATCAAAGCTTTTTGTGCATGCAGACGGTTTTCAGCCTGCTGGAACACAACCGAATGTTCTCCGTCAATAACTTCCGCTGTCACCTCTTCTTCGCGATGCGCTGGCAGACAATGCATAAAGGTAACATCCGATTTTGCATGAGCGAGCAGCGCTTCATTCACTTGAAATTTCTGAAATTCTTGTTCACGTTGGTTTTGTTCTGATTCTTGTCCCATACTTGCCCATACATCTGTATAAACCACATCCGCATCCTTCACAGCATCAACCGGGTCATTATTCCATTCAATCGTTGCACCATGTTCCGATGCAAATTGTTTCGCTGTTTCGGTAATCTGTTCTTCCGTCTTATATTTATCCGGTGTTGCGATGACAATATGCATCCCCATTTTTGCAGCGCCAATCATTAACGAATGCGCCATGTTATTCCCGTCACCGATATAAACGATTTTTTGCCCTTTCAGCGACCCTTTTACTTCTTTTATCGTCTGTAAATCAGCTAATACCTGGCATGGATGATAAAGATCCGTCAAGCCATTGATGACAGGGATACTTGCATGTTTCGCCAGCTCCTCTACATCATCCTGGTTATAAGTACGAATCATAATGCCATCTAAATACCCGGATAACACCTGTGCCGTATCTGCAATGGTTTCTCCTCTGCCGATTTGAATATCACTCGAATTTAAGAAAATCCCTAATCCTCCAAGCTGATATATTCCCGCTTCAAAAGATACACGCGTTCTAGTGGATGATTTTTCAAAAATCATGCCTAATGTTTTCCCTTTTAACGGTTCAAAAATGATACCTTCTTTACTTTGCTTTTTTTGATAATCTGCCAAGTCGATTAAATATTCAATTTCGTCTTTTGTATAGTCTGCAAGTGTTAAAAAGTCGCGGTTCTTTAACTCCTGCTGAAATTGGATTTGATTTACTGTCATACACGAACACCCTTTCCAAAAAGTAGTTACGTATTATTATGCAATAAAAAGAATAATTATACAAGTATTTTTTTAGATTTTTTCTACATTTAAATTTCACTAATGTAGAAAAAGAGCAGGCATACGTTCTATTTCTTTTTTGCTACCAACATATTAAAAAACAGCCAAAACGCGAATGCTCATGCGAATTGACTGTTTTGATTTCGTTTTGCGAATAGGGTGGATTGTAGATCGAGCAACTTAATCCTTCACCTGAAGCACTGCCACTTTCAAATAATCTCCTTGCTTAAAATGTTTATCCACTGCAAAATCGCCGGGAAGCGAGAACTCTTCCAAGATAGTATATTGCTTTTGTTTTGCCTGGAAACCGCGCAGAATCATATCTTTGAACTTCTTCATGCCGAACGAAGCCGTGTTCGTGGAAGCAATAATGACACCGTTTTTTTCCAGCAAGTCAATCGCATTTTCAATCAGTTCTGGATAATCTTTCGCCGTCCGGAACGTTCTTTTCTTAGAACGCGCAAAGCTCGGTGGATCAAGAACCACCACATCAAATCGTAATTGCTTCCGTTTTGCATATTTAAAATAATCAAATACATCCATCACGATAATATCCTGCTGTTCAAAATCAATGTCATTGATACTGAATTGTTCAATGGTTTTGTGTTTGCTGCGTTTGGCTAAATCAACACTGGTCGTTTTGTCTGCACCGCCTAATGCAGCTGCAACGGAAAAAGCACCAGTATAGGAAAAGGTATTTAATACATGTTTTTCCTTCGCATATTTGTCCCGCAACGCTTTTCGGACATCACGCTGATCTAAGAAAATACCGACCATCGCTCCATCATTCAGATAAACAGCATAGTTCATGCCATTTTCCTTCACAATCAGCGGGAACGCTCCTCTTACACCTTTAACAAAGTCATCATCTTCGACATATTGCCCTTTTGTATCAAAACGTTTTTTTTCATAAATTCCCTGATAATCACCCAGTTCGTCAAAAACCTGGATGACCCAGTTTTTAAACGCATAAATCCCTTCACTGTACCATTGCATCACATAGTACCCATCAAAATAGTCAATGATTAAGCCGCCAATTCCGTCTCCTTCCCCATTGAACATGCGAAAGGCGGTTGTTTCTTCATCTTGATAATAGGAACGGCGTTTATTCATTGCAGTGAGAAGTTTCTGTTTAAAGAAAGCCTGATTAATCGTGTCTGTCTGCTTCCATGTCAGCACCCAGCCCATCCCTTTATTTTGGCGTCCTGTATACGCCTGCGCGAGAAATTCTCCTTGCTGTGTGTACAGCGCAATGATTTCTCCTTCCTGTAGTTTCTGAGCCCCTTCAATCGCTTCTTCTAAAATCAATGGGTTTTGCTGCTTCATATTTTTTACATAGGCTTGTTTTACTTTTACTCGCTTCATTCCTTCACCCTTATTTCTCATCTATTATAGGATCTTCAATCACTGCAAAAATACAGGTATCTCTCAGTTCCCCATTTTCTTCTATAACGTCATTTCTTAAGATTCCTTCCAACTCAAATCCGGCTCGTTCAGCCACTGCTTTGCTTTTCATATTTCGGGGGTCACACCGGATTTCCACACGATTTGCTTGCAACTCCCGGAATGCAAAAGTAGTCAATCCTGTTACTACTTCTGTGACGTAGCCATTTCCACGATGTTTTGTATCAACCCAATAACCAATCTCAAATTTCCGTACATCCCAATTGATACGGTGAAGCCCTGTAGAAATCACAAATTCTCCCGTTTCTTTGTCAAAGGCGTGAAATCGTAAATCTTCCCGAGAAAGAAAGTTCAGATAAGCTTCTTTTGTTGTCTTTTGTACATCTATCTCTGTCTGTTCTTTTCGCGCAAACGGCAGCCATGGTCTCAACTCATTGATAGATGCCTGCATTGCCGTATAAATCTGCTTCCAATCTTCTGGCTTTGGAGAACGAATGGTTAATCGTTCTGTTTCAAATTGATCCGGAAACGTTAAAAGCAATGGTTCCTCCACTATTGTGCACATCCTCTCCGTGCCTGCCTATTTATTTTTCACGCAACTTTAAGTAAAATTCGCTTGTATTGCCTTTTTCATATAAATTTGTTGTGGATGTAGCGTACTCCAAGATGGTTGCAGAAAAAGACAAAGATTTTTCAGGAATAGATACGTCAAAATCATTTTTATACAGAAGTGATGTCACATCATGATATGTTTCACTGGTTACATCAAATGAAAAGGCAACCTGTTTCTTATGATTCACTTCTGATACTTCCACATTTCTTCCATCCAATACTTCTTCGTTGATTTGAATTTCCATGTATACATTCCTCCTTAGTCTAATCCTACATGCGGACTGCGGCGCTCCACAAGTACAACGTCTCGCCACCTGCCGTCTTCCATCTGTCCAATCTTTTCACGAATACCAACCCGTCGAAAACCCATCTTTTCGTGCAATTTCAGGCTCCCTATATTTTCTGGAAAGATTTCGGATTGCAGTGTCCATACCCCTGCTTCTTCACTTGCTTCCATCAGTGCCTGCATCAACTTTGTACCAATACCTTTTCCCATGCTGTCTTTATGCAGATAAATACTTATCTCAGCCACTCCCTGATAAGCTTCTCTGGCAGAGATAGGCAATAACGCTGCCCAGCCGAGCATATGCTCATCCTCCCGGACAACTAACCTGCATTCCGATAAATGAGCGCGATTCCAATCCTCCCAAGTCTTCCAATCCGGTTCATTTATTTCAAAGGTCGCGTTTTGTGTTTCCATGCCGTGATAATAGATTTCCAAAACCTGTTCCCAATCTGCCGGCTTCATCTGTTCAATAACATAACACATACATGCAAACTCCTTTTCACGGTAAATAGTGATTTATATCTTACATGGTTTTCGCAGGGAATTCCAGTGGATAAGACAAGTTCTACAGCAATCTGCTACAATATATTAAAAAACGTACATAAAGGAAGTGAATGCATGAAAGTCTACGTCGATGCTGATGCCTGTCCTGTCAAAAATACAATCATACAAGAAGCAGGTAAAAAGAATATCTCGGTTATTCTGGTTACGAGTATCTCCCATTTTTCATTACAAGAATATCCTTACTGGGTGGAGACCATTTATGTAGATACCGGTGCAGATGCTGCAGATTACCGGATTATGAAGCTTGTGGAAAAAGGAGATATAGTAATAACGCAGGATTATGGACTTGCTTCTCTCGCGCTGGCAAAAGGATGCCATGTCCTGCATCATAAAGGGTTCGCTTATACGAATAATAATATTGACCAACTGCTGCAATCCCGTTATTTAAGTGCGAAAGAGCGACGGAGCGGAAAACACACCAAAGGCCCAAAAGCATTAACCGAAGAAGACCGGGAGAAGTTTCTCGAACTTTTTCAAAAATATTTATCGCAGTGTAACTGGCTGTAAGACTCCCACTTCAAGAAATGAGTGAAAATTTTATTTCTAAGTGGGAGATTCAACAGCCAGTAACGGCCCGATTCGTTCAACTAACAATCAGTGGGGGATAAAAAGAAAACCCCCACTGATTGAAGTTTCACTTTATAAAAAAATCCTTATAATCAGGAAATGACAAGTCTCTGCCAACTTCTGATTATAAGGAAGTTCCATCATCTTAATAAACTTTGATTATATACCATTAAAATCCGCTTAAATCGATCCGCCCCAGCCAATTAAATGACTGATCACCAAAGCAATCCAAGACACAACAAGAGCCATCATGACAAACGGAAAAATATAACGAATCCACCTGCCATAAGGCACCTTACACAAACCGAGCATCGCCATTAAACCGCCTAAGGTCGGTGAAAATATATTGGTAATACCATCGCCGATTTGGAATGCCAAGATAGTCGTTTGCCGTGTAATGTCTAACATGTCCCCAACAGGAATCATAATTGGCAATGTAACTAATGCCTGGCCGCTGCCGCTTGGAATAAAAATATTAATAATCGACTGGGAAATAGTCATGAATACGGCAGCCAGCGTTGTTGGTAAACCTTCCATCACAGAAACAAGCCCATGAGCAATCGTATCACTGATATTGCCTTGGTTCATGACCACTTGAGTCGCCATGGCAACACCGATCAAAATAGCTGCTAATGCGCTGGGTTCAAGTGCTTTTGAAAAAGCTTCCGCAATTTGATTGGCATTCATACCTGCAATAATCCCGCAGGCAATACCGATCATAAGAAATATCGCTGCAACTTCATTAATATACCAGTCATTCATAAATATTCCTGTCAGCATGACCACAAATCCTGCAATCACCACAAGTAGCATCGCAATATCTTTTTTGCGCATCCGATAGGATTCAAGCGGCTGGCTCAATTTCATATCCTGTGTATCAATACCATATGCCAAACTATGTTTCTGGTCTTGTAATATCTTTTTAAAATATCGAATATTATAATAGGCTAATAAAGATAAAACGATAACCACCAAAATACTTCTTAAAAACCATCCTGAATATAGCGGCATTTCTGCTATTCGATGTCCTACCCCCAGCGTATAAGGATTGAATGGAGAGAGACCAAATCCGACAAGTACTCCTCCTATTCCAATACCCGCACCAAGTACAGCATCACCGCCTATGGAAACACTTAATAAAACAGCGATTGGAATAAGGGCAATATTATTTTCAAGCCCGACAAACATCCCAAAAAATCCATAGACAAATGTCATAATCGCAACAATAAGGAAACGTCGTTTTAATCCGACTTTGCGAACCAGTGTACCGACTGTATTTTCAAGCATCCCCGTCCTTTCCAAAAGCCCGAACATCATAGCTGCGGCAAAAGTAATAAAGACGATATCAGCCATTTCCCGGAATCCTTCAGGGATTGCCGTAAATAAGTCCATGATACCGACCGGGTTGTTCTCTATGTATTGAAATGAATCAGGAACCGTTCGAGTAGTCCCGTCTATCGTCTCTCTTTCATAAGAGCCGGATGGTATTATATAGGTCAAAACAGCCGCTGCAACAACAATAAAAAACAACAACGCCAGCGGATGCGGAATGCGATCCAATAGTTTTTTCTTTTCTTTATCGTGATTCTTCTTCATATTTACGCTCCTCTTGCTTTTAAATAAGTATATCCGTTATTTCTAACGCTTTTCAGAAATCTCTCCTCCTTGCTATGTAAAAATCTTATGTTATAAACCTATTAAAAACAGCCTCTTCCACAAGAAAAAGGCTGTTTTTACATTCGCCTTATCTCCCAAAATAAACATGTCTTATTTTGCAGGAATTGGCACCTTTTCTTTTCATAAAGAGGTTGCCGGACGTCATTGGGCCTGTCCCTCAGTCGCTCTGGATAAGTATATATGATAAGATTTTAAAGTTACTTCAATGTGGAAATTGTATAGGCGCTTGCCTGTTTTGTCAATATATGAAAGCAAGAGAAGTTTCCTGCTTATTCCCCTTTTCAACTACTATGCGTCCTAAGCTATTCTTCGTCGGTAAATCCAGCATAATTCGTAGAGAATAAATGCTGCACAGGGTCTTCCGGATCAGCAATTTTTTTCGCATGATTAGCAGCAATTGGTCCTTCATTAAAAGCCCCGGCAATTAACCCAAGCTTATCTGGGTAATGGGCAATATCCCCAATAGCAAAAACACCTTCCACAGATGTTTGCATACTGGAATCAACGGCAATCATACCATCTATCATTTCCAACCCCCACGAGGTGATCGGTTCCAGATTGATTTGAAATCCATGGTTAACAACTAATCGGTCGATCTCTAGCGCTTGCTCCTTTGTTTCATCCTCTAAGTGAGAAAGTACTACCTTTTCGACCTGTCCATCCGTTCCATACAATGCTTTTATTTCATAAGGCGTCATGACATTGACTTCGGAGTTTTTTAACTTGGTCACACTGCTTTCCAATCCTTTAAACTGATTGCGGCGATGAATGAGCGTAACACTTTTGGCTATATTTTCAAGCTCCAGCGCCCAATCCACCGCACTGTTGCCCCCGCCGGAAATAAGCACATGCTGGTCATAATAATCCGCCAGCTTTCTGACTGTATAATGCAAACTCTTCTCTTCATAATAGACTGCTTCCGGATGATCCAGCTTTACGGAATGCAATGTTCCAAAACCGGTTGCCAGTATAACTGTTTTCGAATAATGGATATTGCCGTTGCTGCTCAGGAGCTGAAAATGGCCATTATCCATTCGCTCCATATCTACAACCTGTTCGCCTAAAACCACTTCCGGATCAAATGTCATCGCTTGTTCCACGAGCTGATCCGTTACTTCTTCCCCGGTAGCTTGTGCAATTCCTCCAATATCACGAATCACTTTCTCTGGATAAAAGTAAGGTACTTTCCCGCCAAGATAAGGAAGGTATTCAATAATCTTTGTCTTCATCTCCCGCATGCCACTATAGAAAGCAGCAAATAACCCGGCTGGACCTCCGCCGATAATCGTGACATCATATATTTCCTCATTCATCATTCTCCGAGCTCCTTTCTATTATTAATTGGTTTTCATCAACAGATAAACAAAATAAGGTGCGCTCACAATGGAAACAACAATCCCTACCGGTATCGTTGTCGGCGCTAGAATATTACTTCCAACCATATCTGCAGTTACTAGAATAAACGCTCCCAGCAAAGCAGATATCGGAATCACATAATGATGCAGCGGGCCGACCAGTTTACGGACAATATGTGGAACAACCAATCCTAAGAAGGCAATCGCTCCCCCTGCCGCTACAGAAGCACCAGCTAATGCAACAGCAATTAATAACAAGAGCCCCCGCTCTTTTTCTACATATGTCCCCAGACCGGAAGCAACATCATCTCCTAAATGGAAGACGTTTAAGCTTCTTGCTTTTTGAATCGCAATTGGAATCAGTATCAGCATCCATGGCAATAAAGCAAAAACAAAATTCCAGCTTTCATTCCAAATCTCTCCTGATAACCAAATGGTTACCTGTCGATAATTTTGCGGATCCATTCGCAGTTGTAAAATTGTCATAAGCGCACTAAATGCTGCATTCACTCCAATTCCGACCAAAACAAGACGAATTGGTGTTACGCCTCTTTTCCAGGCAATGGTATAAATCAAAACAGCCGCCGTAAATGCTCCTATTAAAGCAACAAAAGGAAGCATATAGTTGTTTAATGCGCTGTCTGCCGGAATCGTTCCCTGAAAGAAATAAAGGAATAAAACAATCGCAAAACCTGCACCTGAATTAATACCTAAAATTCCCGGATCTGCAAGTCCATTCTGCGTGATTCCCTGCAGAATCGTTCCAGAAACAGCCAGACCTGTTCCAATTAATAGAGCCAAAATAATTCCAGGCATCCGAAAGTTGAACAATACCAGTTCCTGCCTGTCTGACCCCTGTCCCATCAGTGTTTGTATTACTTCTTTCGGGGAAATAGAAATAGCTCCTAAATTTAAACTGACAAAGGAAATTATAATCATTCCGATAATAAGGATGCCAATAATTATCCAAAACCGAAGCCGCTTTTGCTTCTCTACCGTGTTCATTTTTTATCACCCCCGCTGCCTCTGGCTAAATAGAGGAAAAATGGCACTCCGATAATGGATGTAATAGAGCCCACAGGTGTTTCAAATGGGGCATTAATCAGCCGCGCAATAAGATCTGCATTCACTAATAATAAGGCTCCAAGCACTGCAGAAGTCGGTATAATCCAACGATAATCTGTTCCGACAATAAACCGGGTTATATGCGGAATAATCAGTCCCACAAATCCGACAGCACCGGCAACAGAAACAGCAGCACCAGTTAATATTAAAACAACAACGATGCCAGTAATTTTAATCAGTGTATTATTCTGTCCCAGTCCGGTAGATAAATCATCACCTAAACTAAGGACGGTAATGGATTTCGCAATAAACAATGCCAAAATCACCCCGATTACTCCGGCGAAAAGGAGAAGGCTTATAGACTCCCAGGTTGCACCATCTAATCCGCCGGCCAGCCAAAAGCCCATATCTTTTTCCAACTGAAAATGCAGCGAAAGAATGGAAGAAATAGAACGTAATAACGTCCCAATAGCAACACCGGCCAGCGCCAATTTAATAGGTGTCAATCCGCTGCTGGAAAAAGAGCCGACCAGAAATACCAAGGTTACTGCTATACCTGCTCCGAGGAAAGTAGCAAACATTAAGCCGACACTGGAAGCTGCCGGATAAAATGCTAATATAATTACCAGCATAAATGCAGCGCCGTCTGTTACGCCCATGATGGATGGAGACGCCAGCGGATTACGTGTCATTCCTTGCATCACTGCTCCAGACATAGCTAAAAATGCTCCGACGAATACTGCAGCCAATGCCCGCGGAATGCGCAGTTCCCAAATAACCTGATGCGCCTGCTCTCCTTCACTGAAATGAAAAATTGCCTGCCACACCGTATGTAAATCAACATTTGTTGCACCATAAGAGATAGACATGCCAATCGAAAAAAGAACAAGACTAACTCCAAGGATATTTATCAACCCTTTTGTTATTCGCGAAGAACGTGAAAAAAATTTCATGACTTGTATACTCCTAAGTTTTCTTTTAAAATACCAAATACTATAGTAACACTTTCGAATAAAATAGCATATTGACTTTCTAATTGAAAGTGATTATCATTATCGATAGATGTTTATTATAACATAAAAGGAGAAAAAGCGATGTACACATTCACGCAAAAAAAATACTTATTTATGTTCCTGTTTATAGCTTTATTATTTCTTGGCGCTTGCGGCAGTGATGATGACAGCAGTTCAGATGATTCAAATACATCCGGAGAGAACGACGAATCTTCCGAAATTACCGTTGATTCCGATATGGGAGAAGTGACTGTTCCTGCAAACCCGGAAAAAATCGTTGCTCCCTACAATGAAGATACATTAATCGCACTCGGCGAGACACCTGTTGCAAAATGGGCAATCGGCGAAAGTATTCAGGATTATTTAGAAGAAGACTTGGCAGATATAGAAACCATTGAATGGACGCTGCCGCTGGAACAAGTTCTAAGCATCGAACCGGATTTGATTATTCTGGATCACACGCTGGATAATTATGAAGGCTCTTATGACGATTATGCAGCAATTGCCCCGACCTATGTATTATCCGAAGAAGAGACAGGTGATTGGAAAGTACGCTTACAGAAATTCGGAGAAATTCTTGGAAAAGAAGATAAAGCGGAACAAACCTTAGCAGATTATGATGAAAAAGTGAATCAGGCCAAAGAAGAACTTGATGAAACATTAGGTGACGAAAGCGTCGCAATGATGTGGGTTACTGGCGGGGAATACTTCTTATTTGAAGAAAATCGTCACACTGCAAACATGATTTACAATGAAATGGATGTGGAAGTTCCCGGAATTGTAGAAGAACTTGGACAAGGTGGAGAAGCTTGGAACCCTATTTCCTTAGAGAAGCTTTCGGAAATGGATGCAGATCATTTGATTATTTTAGGAAATGAAGATGACGAAGGAATTCAGGCATTGGAAAACAGCAACGTCTGGAATAATACCGATGTAGTGCAAAATGATCAGGTATACTACTTGGAAGATGAAAGTAACTGGACCAACAACGGTTTCGTAGCATCAGAACAAACAATCGAAATGTTTGTTGATTTATTTAAATAACACCTTTTTAAAGACACAAGGCAGTGGATGCAGCTTTGTGTCTTTTTATACGTTGTTCTGTTCAAATTATTGTTGATTTTGCAATATAAAACCGTATAACTGCAATGCTGCCAATTTTGAAACATCTCCTTCTTCTCTAATTGAAAACGATTATCATTGACTATTAGCTGATGGAGGACTAGAATAAAAGTAGTATTCTATACGCACCTTTTTTAGGCTGGGGAGGCGTTTTACATTGGACTCATTAACAGCAAATAACTTAACACTCGGTTTTGGCGACCGGATAATTATAGATGAATTAGATATTTCTATTCCTAAAGGAGAAATCACTGTATTTATCGGCCCAAACGGCTGTGGAAAATCAACACTTTTACGTTCTTTGGCACGTTTATTAAAGCCAAAGCAAGGCTCTGTTGTATTAAACGGGCAAAACATTTCTAAAATGCGGACCAAAGACGTTGCACAGAATTTAGCTATTTTGCCGCAAGCACCAGCAAACCCAGAGGGACTAACAGTTTATGAGCTGGTCAAGCAAGGCAGACACCCTTATCGGAAAATGATGAAGCAATGGTCCGAAGAAGATGAAGAAGCTGTACAGAAAGCATTAAAAGATACCAATATGGCTGACCTCAAGGATCAATCTGTCGACTCCCTTTCAGGCGGGCAGCGGCAACGCGCCTGGATTGCGTTGACTCTGGCTCAGGATACAGAAATTATTCTTCTGGATGAGCCGACAACTTACCTTGATTTAATGCACCAAATTGATGTACTGGATCTTCTGTTTGAATTAAACGAAAAAGACGGTCGTACCATTATTATGGTATTGCATGACTTAAATCTGGCAAGCCGCTATGCAGATCATATTATTGCGATTAAAGATAAAAAAGTATATGCGCAAGGAAAGCCGGAAGAAACAATATCAGCAGAACTTGTTTCCGCCGTCTTCCGCATGAACTGCAATATCGCCCGCGATCCCATCTTCGGAACGCCTATGTGTATTCCGCACGGGCGGGGAAACTGTTTGATTCAAGATGCAATGCAGGAAAATCCGTTGCACCAGTCACCAAAAGCATTGTAGTATATATACAGAAAAACCGGACAATGTTTACTTTTTCTGCCAACAGAATAAAACGTTCCCGGTTTTTTCTTTGCAATGGTGAATATACATCTTATTGAAAAATTCGAAAGGTTAATCTGCCTTTTAATGACAAACGCTGTTTTTTCCGTTATACTATAACCAACAATTATCGAAAGGGTGAACAAAAAGAACATGAAGTATTAATCCTGTTTTTTCTAAAGATTGAATTCCATAAAAGCACAACAACAGCTATATAGCTGTACTATTTGGCATGCTTTTATCGAACGATTTCAGAACAGGATTAGCCTTTATGTTTTTTGACATCCGCGTGAAATAAGTATTATGATACGTGTTCCCAAAGAAACCGCTCCGTATCTTTGGGAACATTCTCGTATATATTTGTTTCTACCCAGGCGACTCCTGTTCTGATTAAAGAATAGGGGTTTTTTATTTGGTTAACCTCCCTATTCACTCTATATAATCAGGGAGATGATTTTATGACGATTATAGAAGCGCATCACATGAAGCATAGTATTAAGGAAAAAACTTTATTTTCCATCGAACATCTGGCTATGCAAGCAAAAGACCGAATTGGTTTAGTCGGAAAAAATGGTTCAGGAAAAACAACATTGCTTCACCTGCTTGCCGGGAACATGCAGCCAGAACAAGGAACGATTCAAATAGACACGACTGTCGCCTTATTACCGCAGTTAAAAGAGAAAAGAGAGCAAAAAAGCGGCGGCGAAGTAACACAGGCTTATCTTGTGGAGGCCTTAAAGAAACAAGCTGGTCTGCTCCTTGCCGACGAACCGACAACCAATCTGGACACAGCTCATATAGAATGGCTCGAAAAACAACTTTCCCATTGGCAAGGAGCATTTATTATTGTTTCCCATGACAGACATTTCTTAGATGCATTGTGTGAGCAAATTTGGGAAATAGATGAAGAAAGCCTCCATATCTATACAGGTAATTATTCAGCCTACCGTGAACAAAAGGATAAAGCAATCGAAAAACAACGCCAGGATTATCTGCATTATCAACAGAAAAAAGAACAGCTTGAACGCGCTATTGAGAAAAAAGAACAGAAAGCGCAGCGAGCAACGAAAACACCTAAGGGGAAGATCGGCTCGCCAGAAGAAAATCTTAAAGGAGCGAAGCCCTACTTTGCTAAAAAACAAAAAAAGATGCAGAAAACATCCAAAGCTTTGGAAACAAGGTTAGAGAACCTGGAAAAAGTGGAAAAGGTGAAAGAAACACCTCCTGTGAAAATGGCACTCCCCCACCAGGACCGCTTACAACAAAAAATAATTTTACGGATAGAAGACGTAGAAGGCAAGGTTCCAGGAAAACAATTATGGGAAAAAGCCAACTTGCATATAAAAGGTGGTGATAAGGTCGGTATCATCGGCCCGAATGGCGCAGGAAAAACAACCTTTGTTCAAAAAATAATGCAGGGAGAAGCTGGTATCACTTTAAATCCGTCTGTAAAAATTGGTTATTTTAAACAAGATTTATCTACATTGGATCCGGAAAAATCGATTCTTGAAAATGTCAAGGAAACCTCTAAGCAGGATGAAACACTCATCCGGACTGTCTTAGCCAGACTGCATTTCTATCGTGATGATGTGTTTAAACCTGTTCACGTACTAAGCGGCGGAGAACGCGTCAAAGTAGCTTTTGCAAAGCTTTTCGTCAGTGATATCAATATGTTGATCCTCGATGAGCCGACCAATTATCTGGACATTGAGGCTGTGGAAGCATTAGAAGGTTTGCTGCAGAGTTATGAAGGTACGGTTTTATTAGTATCCCATGACCGGCAGTTTATAGAAAATATCGCTGCCAAGATAATTGAAATAAATAATCAAGAACTTACTTTCTTCCACGGAACGATACAACAGTTTCATGAAGAACCGGCGGAAAAAGAAGCACAATCCGATTCTACGGAACAGCAGTTAATGATAATTGAAACAAAAATAACAGAAACCTTAAGCAAACTCAGCATGGAGCCCTCGGATGAATTAGATCAAGAATTTCAAAAGCTGCTCCAGCAAAAGCGGGTTCTATTAAATCAACAGCAAGAATGATAAAATAAGGTTTGTCAGCAGGAGAGCTGCTCTCTCCTGCTGTTCCTGTTAACAACATCTAAGAAAGGAATCTGATTATGCAACAAGCAACAGAACAAACCGATAAATCAGCTATGGAACTCGATCATGTCAGTTATTCAGATGAAGGTTTAGATATTATTAAAGATGTTTCCGGCTTTCTTCCCAACGGAAAGATCACCACATTCATCGGGCCTTCTGGGGCTGGAAAAACAACGATATTCCGCTTATTAAACGGATTGATTTCTCCAAACAAAGGTGATATCCGTCTTTTTGGAGAAAGTATTCAAGCAATAAAACCGACTGCATTACGGCGCACGGTCGGCATAGCTCTGCAAGATGCAACGATGCTGCATGGCACCGTTTATAAAAATCTGGCTATGCCTAAAACCCTTCAAAACCAGGAATTAGCAAAGGAAGAAGCGGAACATTTATTAACACAAGTAGGATTAGATGCTTCTTTCCTCTATCGGGACATCACTGATTTATCAAGCGGTCAGCGGCAAAAAGTATCGATTGCACGTACACTTGTCAATCGACCGAAAATATTGTTGCTGGATGAAATCACCTCTTCCCTGGATCGTGTATCTACAGCTGATATTGAACATTTAATCCAGAATATTAATCAACAGTTTACAGTAACGATTGCTTGGATTACTCATAATTTAGAACAAGCTTTACATATCGGTGATTATACATGGATTATGATGAACGGTGAACTGATTGAGGCAGGAGAGACAGAAGTATTGAAAAACTCAACGAACCCTCGTGTACAAGAATTTGTGAAGGGGGAATGGCAATGAGTTATCTGACGCTCGCCTTATCGCTTATTTTTGTCCTTATTCCCTTGCTGCTTTCCAAAACATTACATCTCGGCTTAGAAAAAGATACCATCATCGCAACTGTTCGCTCGATTATCCAGCTCATCGCTGTCGGGTTTATTTTAACCTTTGTATTTGAATCGGAAAGTTATCTTTTTATTACCCTTATGATTGCTCTCATGATTGGAGCAGCAACACATAATGCCCAGAAAAAAGGCGTGTCAATTAAAGGGATTATATGGAAACTCATTTTAACATTTGTTTTCATTGAAGTATTGACGCAAGGTATTCTGTTAGGGTTTCAAATTACACCGCCAACTGCACAATATATTATTCCTATCAGCGGGATGGTAGTCGGCAATTCCATGGTGCTCTCCATTCTTTTTCTGAACCGTTTCACAGCAGAAATGCAAACGCAGAAAAAAGAAACAGAGCTCCTGCTTTCTTTAGGAGGAACGCCAAAGCAAGCTGTCCATATGCCATTGATTCAGTCTATTAAAGCAAGTTTGATTCCTACCATTGAAAGTCAAAAAACAATTGGTCTCGTTCAACTGCCAGGAATGATGAGCGGCCAGATTATTGCTGGAGCTAACCCAATACAAGCAGTTCAATTCCAGCTGTTGATTCTCTTTCTTTTATTGACAACAGCTGCTATTACAAGTATTATGCTTGGTTTTCTCTCCTATCCTTCCCTCTTCAATGAGCGGATGCAACTGATAAAAACCAAGATGGACGAAGAGAACTAAGGTTACCGGATAACACATGGATAGACCTTTCCCGTCACATTGACAAAATAAATATAATTCATTATTATTTAATTAAATATACTTTAATTAAAATGTTTTTTCATATATATCGATAGAAAGGGTGAGAATGTTGGCTGAAAATGTATCATTGAAATCCTTTGTCATTACCATGAAAGCTTCTCGAGCTTTGGAAGAAGTCACTAAAAAAGATATCAAAAAGCATGGTATGCGCACATCTGATTTCGCTATTTTAGAAGTTTTGTATCATAAAGGCAGACAGACTATCCGGGACATTTCGGAATCTGTATTAATCAGTACCGGGTCGATAACCTATGTAATTGATAAATTGGAGAAAAAAGAACTGCTGGCCCGGGTCAATTGCTCAGATGACCGCAGAGTAGTTTATTTAGAAATTACGGATAAGGGAAAAGAAATCATGGATGATATTTTCCCAAAACATCAGCAGGTGATCGAAGAACTGTTTCAAGGTATTTCCGAAAAGGATAAACAGACCGTTATTGACGTATTAAAAACAGTTGGCCATCGAGCTGCAGAAAAAGAATAGACGGTAACAAAAAACATTTCATTGTAAAGAAAGGATGAAACCCATGAAATATATCTACGAAGAAAAAGGCGGTCCAAATAGTCCTACCCTGCTCCTCCTGCATGGGACAGGCGGAACAGAGAGTGATTTATTACCTTTAGCAGATCTTATTGATCCTGATGCCAATGTTTTAAGTGTGCGCGGAAACGTATCAGAAAATGGTATGCTGCGTTTTTTCCAGCGCTTGGAAGAAGGCGTGTTTGACGAAGAAGATTTAATCAAACGAACAGAAGAATTACATGCATTTCTGGATGAAGCTAGTCAGGAAAACGGTTTTGACCGAAAACAAGTAACGGCTGTCGGTTATTCCAACGGCGCAAACATTGCTGCCAGCTTGTTATTCCATTATAAAGATTCACTGCAAAAAGCCATTCTCCATCACCCGATGGTTCCTCGCAAAGGGATTGAACTTCCTGATTTAACAGGCACAGACGTATTTATTGGAGCTGGAGATAATGATCCAATGTGTCCGCCGGAAGAGGCAAAAGAGTTACAGCAATTACTCACAAACGCCGGTGCTGCAGTGGATATCCATTGGGAAAGTAATGGGCACCAGCTCACGATGACGGAAGTAAAAGCTGCAGCAAATTGGTATGCTCAGTAAGAAAAAAGTTGTGTTTTTAACAGCATGTAGATGAGATTATTATCAAAATAAAAGAGAGAGGGGAGCGCCTCTCTTTTATTTTCTCTTATAAATATGTTATATCTATTAATGAAATAAGAACCCCTGTACGGAAACATAAAACACAAACAGAGAAGCAATAATGCAAATATATCCCCAGAAATCCTTTTTAGATTGTTGAATACTTATTCCTCCTGTAATCACTATGACAACACCCAATAGAAATAAGTAATAAGGAGCAAGTCCAAAATTTTGGGTTATCATACTATATCCTGCCAACACAATAATAACTATTGATAAGAGGATTCTTCCTTTTTGTACCATCGTTCCTCCTAAATCCTTCTTTGTATTTTTTATAGCTGTTTTACATTCCATTCTATATAACCTTATACCTTTACTTTAAAAACTCGATAAACAAGTTTGAAAACGTATCAAAAGATACAGTCCTTCTAGGATTTTTTAATTTCTCATAATAATATAAACCATATAGATGACATACATAAGGAAAAGAATGAATCCTTCCTTGCGCCCGATCCGAAAACCTGTCCTTGAAAAAATAAGTAATAAAATCGTCAATACAATCATAATCCAGATATCTGTAAAAATAACAGGATTAATCGACAATGGGGAAATTAATGAAGTGGTACCCAAAACAAATAGTATATTAAAGATACAACTGCCAACCACGTTCCCCATGGCAATCTCACTTTCTTTTTTCAACGCTGCAGATATCGATGTAACCAGTTCCGGGAGTGATGTTCCGACAGCAACAATAGTCAGGCCGACTAAAGCCTCGCTCATCCCCCATGCCAGCGCAATTTCTGTTGCATTATTTACAACAAACTGGCCGCCTATAATAATGGCTGCAACACCAATCACCGTAATAAGCGTGCTTTTCCCCCACTTTACATTCGAATCTCCAATGGGTTTCGTTTCTTTCCTGCTTTTTAAACCTACCTCGATAATATAGTACATAAAAATAGACAGAAACAAGATGAATATAAACCCGTCACTTCTGCTAAGTATATTTTCTGCAGATCCTTGTAATGTCACGTCTCCAGCCAATGCTATTAAAGCTAAGGAAGCCAGTAATGTAAAAGGAATCTGCTTCACAATCATTTCATTTTTCACCTGAAGCGGAAAGATAACCGCTGCAATACCTACAACCATCGTTATATTAAAAATATTACTTCCGACGACATTCCCGACCGACACATCTGCCGTTCCCTGGATTGCCGCAATAAGACTGACTGTCACTTCCGGCGCACTGGTTCCCAAAGCAACAATGGTTAATCCGATTAATACCGGGGGAACACGCAACAGTCTGGATATATTAGCAGAACCGTCTACAAACCAGTCCGCTCCTTTTACTAATAAAATAAACCCTACAATTAATAAAATATATTCCATAAAAATACTCCCTATCTTTTCCTGCTCTTGTGTTTATATTCTACCGTAATTGTATTTGTCTATCCACTATTTACAGGCAGCTGATTTTTTCTTTACGGAATCAGTTAAAAGATAGAACGATTTGGTTTCCTGCAGGGTCCTTCACCATATCTTCATTAACCGAATAACCCAAAGCTTCGAGCCTTTGCTTTGCTTTTTCTGTTTCTTCTTTGGTTGGATAAGCTATCGTAAAAACATGCAGCCCTGTTTCATTGGAATCAGGAATTGGCGCATCTGTCCCATTCCATGTATTAATAGCAACATGATGATGATACCCTCTATCGGACAAAAAAGAAGCCCCTGAAAAAGCCATTACCTCTTGAAAGCCTAATCCTTCTATATAGAATTCCTTTGCTTCCCGCAAATTATTCACATGTAAATGAATATGTCCAATAAGCGTTTTTTCAGGCATCTTATTCCAATCCGCTGTTACTGATTCCAAAAGTCCATCTGCATCCAGCGGGTCTGTGCTCATCTGCACGAACTCTCCCGACCAATTCCAGGTACTAGATAAGCGGTCGCTTGCTACTTCGATTCCATTGCCATCCGGGTCAGAAAAATAGAGCGCTTCACTAACTAAATGATCAGCAGCCCCCAGCTGCAACGTGTATGCTCTGCCAGCTTGCAGCAAATGTTTTAAGAAATTTGCTAAATCAATTCTTGACGGAAGAAGGATAGCAACATGATAAAGGCCTGTTGTTCTTCGTTGTTTTGCCACCACATTTTCCGGCTGTTCCAGTGTGATCAAAGCTTTTTTTCCATCCGCTGAAAACATTGCTTTATGCGCTGTTCTCTCCATCACTTGAAAACCTAGGAAGTCTTGATAAAAAGCAATGGATCGCTGCAGATCAGTTACTTGCATCGTTATATCTGATACATGCATGGCCTGTGTTTCAAAAAATTTATTTTCCATCTTTCAGTCATCCCCTTTTTGGACTGTTTATTGTAGTGTAGCTAACTGTAGCCTGCCACCTCAAAAGCAGAGGTAAGTTGAATATTCTAAGCAGGAGACAGAACACTGTAATAATCTGATTCACTCCATTAATATTAACTAAAAATAACAAACTTACTTTATGTAATTAATTGTAACCGACGAATGATAATTGGTCAAAACTTCTTATTTGGATATTGCTTTGCACCTGAGCAACATCTGTTGTTTTCCTTCTTTAATCCTGATATGATACTCTATGCATAACGTGGTTCGTAACCATCCCACGATAAAAAACTAGGAGGAAAAAACAGAATATGAATATCAAGACACTTGTGGTGAATGGCATTATTGCAGCATTATATGTGGCCGTATCTTTATTGGTATCGCCAGTTGCATTTGGGGCGATTCAATTTCGAATATCTGAGATGTTCAACCATTTAATTATCTTTGATAAACGTTATTTTTTCGGGATTACAATTGGTGTATTTGCTTCTAATTTATTTTCTATGGCAGGCGGCCTGGACCTCGTTTTCGGGACAGCACACACTGCTATATCTTTAGGCATTATCATTTTCTTGAAAAAATATATTAAAAACACATTATTGCTATTCTTTCTGAATACATTGGTTTTCAGTTTTAATATGTTTATCATTGCCTTTATGTTGAATATTGCTGTACAGCTGCCATTTTTATTTACTTGGCTCACAACTGCAGCCAGTGAATTTATTGTATTACTGATAGGTATCCCTATTTTTTATGCTTTATATAAACGGATCCACTTTGATAAAATGATATAAAGTAAAAAAAGACGATGGATAAGAGTCATCGTCTTTTTTTTACAATGGAAAGACGCATTTTATCATTGCATATAGACCAAACCTGTGAAGCAATTACAAACGACCATTATGGCGGGAGGAAGGCTTTAGATGATTATCCGAGACCAAGGGGAACATTTTATATTCATATCGCAAGTGGATCATGCTCTATTATCAGGAGAAATGTTGGAACAGTTAGCCCCTGTTTACTTTGAGCATACGCCTTATAAAGATGCCGTTATCTACGCCGCTTATCAGCATGATTCCGGATGGGAAGCATTTGACCGTCAGCCTTTTTGGAATGATCAGGCAAATCAGCCGTATTCCTTTATGGATTTCCCGGTAATTCCCAAAACGGTATTATACACGCATGGAATCAATATGGTCCAGGAACAGAACAACTATGCGGCTTTGCTCTGCAGTGAACATTATAAACAGTTCCTGACAGAAGTAACTGCGGAGGAAGCAAAAACATTCGTTCAGCAAGAAGCAGCGCGGCAGGAATGGCTGATCAGCATGATGAAAGATTTTGACAAGGAGCAGTTTGCGGCGGATTATGCGCTTTTACAATTTTCTGATACCCTGTCTCTGTTTGTATGTTTGAATGAAGCTGGAGCTGCAGATGAAGACCTTCATCCATTTTTCAGAAAAGGATTAGCTGTATCAAACAACGCTTCTGCATTGCCATCTGCTTTTTCTATCAGCTGGGCAGATACGGAGACAGTTACTATGGATCCTTTCCCTTTTTCATCCGCGTTCGCTATCGTTCTGAAATATAAACGCATACCGAAAACAAACATCCAACAACAGGGTCTAATTGATGCTTATGAACAAGCTTCTGTTTTATCAAAAACGATATGGATCAAACCCGCAACATAACTGGTGGCGGCGTTTAGTAAATAATAAGGGCAGGATGATTCCTGGCCTTATTTTTCCATTAAAAAGGTCCGGACTGATCCGAACCCCTTCCATGCATATCGCAGTAATACACCGCAATTTCTTCTATTTTTATTCTCCTCCCCACACATACGGGGTTTCCTGATACACATAATAGTTCAACCAATTCGAAAACAGCAGACTCGAATGGCTTTTCCACCGATGCTTCGGACGCCTGTCCGGATCATTATCCGGATAATAATTTTCCGGTATTTCCGTATTCACACCGCGGGCATGATCCCTTTCATACTCTTCTTTCAATGTCGATGCTGTATATTCTAAATGCCCCGTTGCCATGATATGCTTTCCGTCCTTGGAAGCAAGCAAGAATACGCCGGCTTTTTCAGACTCCGCAACCAGCTGCAAATCCGGATGGTTCTTAATTTCTTCTGCTGACACCGTTGTGTAGCGGGAATGCGGTGCTAGAAATACTTCATCAAACCCTCTCACCAGCCGTTCTTTTGGTGTCAACACGTCATGCTCAAAGATGCCAAAACATTTTTTCGAAAGCGGGTGCTTATCAATGCCATAATGATGATATAAAGCTGCCTGTGCCCCCCAACAAATATGGAGCGTAGAGGTCACATGGTCATTTGTCCAATCCATAATTTCTTGCAATTCTTCCCAATAATCAACATCAGCAAAGTCTAGATGTTCGACGGGAGAACCTGTAATAATCATGCCATCAAAGGTTTTATCCCGCACTTCTTCAAACGTCTTATAAAAGGTATCCAGATGGTTCTTGCTGGTTGTCTTTGATTCATGCGAAGCCATCCTTAAAAAAGAAATCCGAACTTGCAGCGGTGTATTCCCTAAATATCGTAACAGTTGTGTTTCTGCTTTTTGTTTTTCCGGCATTAAATTAAGAATAAGAATACTAAGCGGACGGATTTCCTGTGAAGCAGCACGCTGTTCATCCATCACAAAGATATTCTCTTCTTCTAAAATCTCTTTTGCCGGTAACTCTCTAGGAATTTTAATTGGCATGGTTGCTACCTCCACTTTTTATTTGTAAAACTTCATTATTTTTTAAATATTATTTATCACTTTCTTCTATCTAATTTAACTTTTCCAAAAAATGAGTTTATCCCTATTTTAAACGCTTGTTAGAAAAGGTCAACCTTTCCATCCATATTTCCAGAGAAATAATACATTTCTTTTTCCTGCTTCTTTGAGAAATTCACTAAAAACCGGTTAATTTCATCTGAATTGGCTATCCTAATAAGAAGAAATCTACAAAAGAAACGAGGATAAACACATGTCTGAAAAAGAAAAATCCACCAATCAAACCAACATTGAAAATGATAAAACCTTAACGACCCGCCAAGGTCATCCTGTAACCAACAATCAAAATATCCGTACTGTCAGTAATCGTGGCCCCGCAACGTTGGAGAACTATGATTTCATTGAAAAAATAAGTCATTTTGACCGTGAAAAAGTACCGGAACGGATTGTTCATGCCCGCGGTGCCGGAGCGCACGGGTATTTTGAAACCTATGGAACCGTTGGAGATGACCCTGCTTCTAAATATACGAGAGCAAAAGTTTTTCAGGATAAAGGAAAACAGACACCTGTATTTGTCCGCTTCTCAACCGTGGTTCATGGCACCCATTCTCCGGAAACGGTCCGCGATCCGCGCGGTTTTGCGGTGAAATTTTACACAGAAGATGGCAACTGGGATCTTGTCGGCAACAACATAAAGATTTTCTTTATTCGTGATGCGATGAAATTTCCGGATATGATTCATGCTTTCCGCCCGGATCCAGTCACGAACATTCAAGATTCTGAGCGCTTCTTTGATTTTTGTGCCAACTCGCCGGAATCTTTTCATATGGTGACGTTTATTTATTCGCCATGGGGAATTCCTGCAAATTACCGTATGATGCAGGGTTCTGGAGTAAATACCTACAAATGGGTCAATCAAGATGGAGAAGCTGTTCTTGTGAAGTATCATTGGGAGCCGAAACAAGGGATTAAAAATTTAACCATGAAAGAAGCTACAGAAATTCAAGGCGAGAATTTCAACCATGCGACACAAGATTTATATGATGCCATTGAAAACGACGATTACCCGGAATGGGAATTACTGGTACAGATCATGTCAGACGATGATCACCCGGAGCTTGATTTTGATCCGTTAGATGATACCAAACTGTGGCCGGAGGATAAATTTCCATGGCTGCCGGTCGGTAAAATGGTATTAAATCAAAATCCAGAGAATTATTTTACAGAAGTAGAGCAGGCATCATTCGGTACCGGTGTGTTAGTTGACGGGCTGGATTTTTCAGACGATAAAATGCTGCAGGGCCGTACCTTCTCTTACTCCGATACACAGCGTTATCGTGTCGGTGCCAACTACTTGCAAGTACCGATTAATGCAGCAAAAAAACGGGTGGCAACCAATCAAGAAGGCGGACAATTACGTCAGCAAAACGATAAAGCACCCGGCCAGAACCCACATGTCAATTACGAGCCGTCTGTACTTGGCGGTCTGGAAGAGGCAAAGCAGACTGGAAAAGAGTATACCCCTCATGCAGAAGGAAACCTTGTACGCGAATCCATTGAACGCAATGATAATACCAAACAAGCCGGCGAAACCTTCCGTCAGTTTGAAGACTGGGAAAAAGATGAATTACTGTCTAATCTGATTGGCGATTTATCAACCTGTGACAAGAAAATTCAAGATAAGATGATTGCATTAGCAGAAGAAGCGGATGAAGAATATGGACGCCGCCTGCGAGAAGGATTAGAGCAGACGAAAAAGCACGGCACCAGCCAGAATCCGTTAGGCGCATCGGATGCCGAACAGGCTCCAAAGCGCGCGGAAGAGCTAGGACATGATGCAGATCCATATTAATAGACAACAACAGTGCCTACGAAAGCATCAGCTTTTGAGGCACTGTTTTTTATTTATCTTCACTTAAAAAAGGAGCGGCTTGTTTCTTGTATGCTTCATAATGTGTTTTCCATGACTCTTTTGGGAAATCCATTGGTTTTCCTTCTAAGACTGCTTGAAACATATCTAAGCAGATATACCATCCTGCTAAATCTTTGGGAACATGATTACTCATCGCTGGAATATATTCTTTTAATATAAGCTTACACCCTTCTTCTACAGGTTCCAATTCAAACCGGACAGATCCATCTCCCCATTCAAATTGCCAATAAGAATAGGCTTGAAAATCTAAAATGGAAATACTGAAAGAGCTCCCTATCCCATCATTCATATGGAATGTCATCGTTCCGTTTTTACGCAAGTCTACCACTTCTAAATTCGGCATCCACTGCTGTAATTTATCATTTTGTGTAAGAACAGACCACACTTCTTCTATCGTCTTTTCCCATTGACGTTCATATGTTGCTATATATCCATTCGCTGCTTTTTCTAACGTTGCTGACATTTATTTTCCTCCTGCAATTATCATGCGTTTTATTAAAAAAACTCGTATCAAGCTCCTGTTGATTTATCCAGCACATCCAGTACTTGCCGCATTTCCCCGACAGGAATTTGCCCCGGGGCAGAAGCTTTTTCTCCTGCTCCAAAAGTTAATGCAGAACCAAATACCTGACCGGATAATCGGGTAATCACTCCGAGCGGACCCATCGACATTGTAATCATTGGCTTTGTTGTTATTTTTTGCATTTCATTGGTTGCAGAGAGCAACACTAACACATCATCTATCTCCTTTGGCATGACAGCTATTTTTAATACATCACCGCCAAGCTCATCTGCTTGCTTTAAACGTTGCACTATTTCTGCTTGGGGAGGTGTTTTTTGAAAATCGTGATTGGAAATGATTATGTATGTATTGCGTTGATGTGCTGCAGAAAGTAGATGATGTACTGTTTCCTCTCCTTGATAGAGTTCAACATCCACTAAATCTACCAGCCCAGTCTCGATAACAAATTGATTCAGGGACACATAATCTGCTTTGGAAAGTTCCTTCTCTCCCCCCTCTTGATGACTCCGAAAGGTAAAAATAAGCGGAATTCCTTTTAAAACAGCTGTGAGATCTTTTAGAACTTGCTCTACGACTAAATGATCTTCTACTTCCGCAAACATATCCGCACGCCATTCTACAACTTCTGCCCCCTCCTGTTGACAGCGTCCAGCTTCTTCAATAAGAGCTTCTTTTGTTGCAGCAGTTAAAGGGATACAAATACACGGTTTCCCCTCTCCTATCGTTACGTTTTTAACGTTTAATGCTTCTGTCATCATATACATCCTCCATTCTTTATCAAATTTAAATAGCAACTCGCTTTTTCCATCCGTGTCCTTTGCCCATCCCACAAGTTTCTTGCAGTGTTTCGCTTATTATCTTTTTAACTTACTTTCTAATATATCATACGTTTCAAATAAATCTCTTTGTAAATTTTATATTTTCGTAAAAAGTCATGTTTCCTTTAATCACAGTCTATTTTCAGAAATCTCTCTATGTTTATTGACAATTCACCTTTATACTGATATGGTTATATACATAACTATATAACCATATCAGTATAAGTTTTCAATATTTATTTAAAAAGGAGAATGTATATGCCTTATTCCATTGAAGTCCGTAATTTAACGGTACATTATAAGAAGTTTAAAGCGTTAGAAGACATAACCTTCTCTCTTTCTCCGGGTAAAATTCACGGCATATTAGGGAGAAATGGTGTCGGGAAAACCACTTTATTAATGTACCTTGCTTCTTTTCACAAAGTAAAACACGGAACGATTGTTATTGATGGGGAAGACCCATTTGAAAATGACCGGATTTTGCAGGGAACTTCTTTTATTTACGATAAAGATAACACCTATGATTACGATAAGATTAATAAGATCATAAAAAACATGATTTATTTCCGTCCGAATTTTGATGAAACCTATGCAAGAACATTAGCGGAAAAGTTTCACATTCCGATGGATAAAAGTGCGGATCAATTATCCAAAGGACAATACTCGGCGTTACTAGTCACTCTTGGTCTGGCAAGCAGAACACCGCTTACGATTTTTGATGAAGCTTATCTGGGCATGGATGCGCCTGCCAGAGAGTTATTTTATAAAGAAATTCTATTAGAGCAGGAAAGACATCCACGTACCATTTTGTTTTCTACACACCTTGTTTCAGAAATGGAGTATCTCTTTGATGAAGTGCTTATAATCGATAACGGGAAGGTTCTGTTACAGGATACAAGTGAGCATCTTCTTGAAAAAGGTTCCTCTGTCACCGGTCCCAAAGAAGATGTCGATTCATTTACGGAAACATTGGAAGTGATTCATGAGAAAACGCTCGGCGGAACAAAATCCGTTATGGTCTATGGAGAATTGACGGAACAAAAACAGCATGAGGCAGCTGGGCTTGGGTTAGAAATAGGCACATTATCCTTGAATAATTTATTTATTCATTTAACAAAGGAAGGTGGCAAAGCATGAAACAAACTCAATTAGGCAGATCTTTATTCGCAGAACAGATGAAATGGGCGGCTTGGTTTTACGGCATTATGATTATTTTGACATTTGCAATTATCCTAGCAAATCATTGGGGAATCTTGGATAACCTTGATGTTAGCAGTACAACATCGAATGTGTTTTTGTTAATTATCGGTTTGCTTTATTCTTATGGGTTCTTAGACTACTACTTTAAGTTGGGTATTTCCCGTAAAAAGTTTTTTAAAGCTTCTTTATTCGCATCCGTTTTGCTTTCTGTTATATTAGCTTTTGCTATGAGTCTCATGATTGGTTTATTTGAGACAGTCGCTCCAGCTTTAGGTTTTGTTGTTCCATGGACAGATTTATTGATAAGCAGCGGGGTATTACCTTTTATACAAAGTATAGTTGATTACTCTATCAGCCATTTTTTCTATCTTTTAATCGGCTGGTTCATAGGAATTGGTTTTTATCGTTTCCGCTGGAAAATTGGATTATTGTTTATTTTGATTTCTTCTCCGTTTATCGGGATGGCAGAATTTTTACAGGACCATATTTGGATTGAGTCAACGATTATCGTATTCTACGCCATATTCTTAGTCATGATTGTTATTTTAATTGGCTTTATCTACCATTTGACCAAAAACGCACCTATTCGATTATAAAAATCTGCCAGAAAGGAGGCCAAACGCATCATGTCCACACAATTTCGAAGTGATAAACCTATTTTTGTGCAAGTCCGGGAACAGATTGAAGACCAGATTGTTAATGAGCAGCTCAAGGAAGGAGAACAAGCCCCTTCTACCAATCAGCTGGTTCAATTTTATAAAATTAATCACGCCACCATTTCCAAAGGCGTTACACAGCTTGTAGATGAGGGCATTTTATATAAAAAGCGAGGTGTCGGCATGTTTGTCGCAGAAGGAGCAAAACAAAAACTCGTTGAAAAACGAAAACAAGACTTTATGGAAGATTACGTTATCGACTTAGTCCAAGAAGCAGAGAAGCTTCGTATCACAGAGGATGAAATCATTGATTTAATTAAAAAAGCAAGAAAGGGGGATAACGCATGAGTTATGCCATTGAAGCTTCAAATGTCCGTGTGCAATATAAAGATTTCACCGCTATCGATCAGGTCAGTTTTCAGCTCACACCTGGAAAAATTCATGGTTTATTAGGAAGAAATGGAGCAGGAAAAACAACGTTGCTCTCTGTTTTGGCCGCTTTTCGGAAAGCAGATGCAGGGAGTCTTACTATTGACGGGGAAGACCCTTTTGAAAATCCAAGAATAATGCAAGATACCATCTTTATTTTCGACCAACACAAAGATTTGGAATACAGCTATGACAAAGTTGGTGAAACATTGAAAGAAATGGCTTATTTTCGTCCACATTACGACGAATCCTATGCTCTCCATCTAGCTGAAAAGTTCAAACTTCCTTTAAATAAAAAAGTGAATCAGCTGTCGAAAGGAAAAAAGTCAGCATTTCAAGCTATTATTGGTTTAGCATCTAGAACGTCCTTAACGATTTTTGATGAAGTGTATTTAGGCATGGATGCGCCGACAAGGGAATTGTTTTATAACGAAATGTTAAATGATCAAGAGGAGCATCCAAGAACCATTATCTTTTCGACCCATCTTGTTTCGGAAACAGATTATCTGTTTGATGAGGTGCTGATCATTCATCAAGGAAACGTACTGTTGCAAGATACGAATGAACAGGTTATTTCCAAAGGATTCTCTATTACAGGTTCATCGGAGCAGGTGGACGATTTTACGAAAGCATTAGAGGTTTTAAACAGCCAGGTACTTGGCGGCACAAAATCCGTTATGGTATATGGCGAACTAACGGAACAGCAAAGAAATGCTGCCAATCAAGTTGGACTCGAAATTGGGCCGCTCTCGCTGCATGATTTATTTGTGCACTTAACGAAGGGGGAAGAAGAATGAATTCTATTATCTTAACACCTAAAAAAATCGGAACCTTCTTGTTTATGGAACAAGCGAAATGGACGATATGGTTTCTTTCCTTTATGTTTGTCATTTACATTGTCGTCGTAAGTTTGGCTTCTGGTCCACACTCCAGCTTTGTAGATTTAGCAAACTTCACCAACGGTTCATCATCTATTTATATGTTCGTTCTTGGTATTCTTACCACGTCTTCCTTCTTTTATTACTATATGCTGCAAGGCGTTACCAGAAAAAATTTCTTTTTCGGCACACTGATAGCTTCAGTCTTACTAGCAATTACAATAACTGTCATCTTGATATTGTTAGCTTTCATTCTCCAATTTATATCTGGTTGGGCAGGATGGAATATACAAGCTCCAGAGGTTGATTTCACGAGTAGCCTTTCTGCCTTTTTTTATACTTTAAGCAGCTTTTCCATTGTGCATCTTATTTACTATTTAATTGGCTGGATGATAGGGTTGACTTTTTATCGTTCGGGCTGGCTCTATGGCCTTTTATCCATTGTGCTCAGCCTCTTCATTTTAGCAATAACAGGAATTCTTATGGAGATAACACTTTTCTCTTTCTTCTCCCATGTCTTTTATTTACCAACCTTTGTTACCATCCCGTTAAGTCTTGTATTAGTTGTCGCTCTTTACGGAATGAATTATCGATTAATTAGAGATATAACAGTAAAAGTGTGATTTTACTGCTGCTCCACTAAAAAATGGAAGAAAAGGGCAGAACATATGAAATAGATATGCTCTGCCCTTTTTCTACGTCAACTGCTGCTCTGCAAAAGAACGGTACAATTCATGTGACTCCAATAGTTCCTGATGCGTTCCTTTTCCAGTGATTTCCCCATTTTCAATAAAGATAATCTGATCTGCATCGATAATCGTCGCCAAACGATGCGCAATCACAAATGTCGTTCTTCCTTCCATTAATCGCTGTAATGCTTTTTGTACCACTTGCTCCGATTGACTGTCGAGACTAGCCGTTGCCTCATCCAGTAATAAAATCTTTGGATCACGCAAGAAAGCTCTGGCAATATTAATACGCTGCCGCTGTCCACCTGATAATTTCGTACCGCGCTCGCCGACTTGCGTGTCCATACCATTTGGCAGCTCTTGAATAAACTGAGCAGCATAAGCCATTTCTGCTACTTCCCAAAGTTTTTCAGCCGCAATTGCTTCTGCATTTTCTAAGCCATATGTTAAATTATCCCGAATCGTTCCCGACATCATCGAGCTCTCCTGTGATACATACCCCAGTTGAGACCGCCAAGAGTCAAGAGCAATATCCTGAATCGGTTCGCTGCCAAGCAAGATAACACCTTCATCAGGCTTATAGTAACGTTCAATTAACCCAAATACTGTACTTTTGCCTCCCCCGCTTGGCCCTGCGAAGGCAATCATTTCCCCTGGTGATGCCGAAAATGAAATGTTATTTAAGACCTGTTCGCCTGCTTCATAAGAAAAGCTGACTTCTTTAAACGCCAATGGAAGCTCGCTAATTTGTTTTACAGAACCAGGTAATACCTCTTCCTCTTCTTCCTGTAAAATTTCCGAGATTCGTTCGGTCGCTCCTTTTGCCTTTTGCAATTCCGTGAAAAACATTGCAAAGGTAGTGAGCGGCATAACAATTTGGAATAAATACAACAGAAAAGCAACAAGCGACCCTGTCGTCATCGTCCCCTGCTCTACGCGAATACCGCCGTAGCCAATAATCATCACAATGACAAGCATCACAATCATGTACATAAACGGGGCAATAACCGAGAAAATCTTCGCCTCTTTCAAACCTGTTCGCAATAGCTTAAAAATCCCTCGCAAGCCCCGCTTCTCTTCCTGTTGTTCTGCGGTAGAAGATTTCATCAGTTTGATTTCGCTGACCGTCTGCTGGATTTCTCCCTGGAAATTCGCTGTCTGATCTTGGAGACTGCGCGAAACTTTTGCCATCTTTCTTCCAAGCGGTAACATCACAATTAGCGTGACTGGGACAGCAATAAACATGATTAATGTCATTTTCCAGTCCATGAAAAGCAAAATGATAACTGCCCCTATAATGGAAATCAGACCAGAAATAAATTGCGGGAAGTGCTGGGAAACCAAATCTTTTACGATTCCCGTATCATTAATCACACGACTGACAGATTCCCCGCTTGGCTGCTTTTGAAAATAAGGAACCGGCAAGCGAATCAACTTTTTCCACAAAATTTCCCGAAGTCGCGCCACCACCTTTTGCCCTACATAAGCCAGAGCATAAGCGGATAATCCATCTATCAGCGCATGCACAATAAAGACACCGACAATAATGACAATAAAACGCCAATCTAAATCAGCAAGGGAAAATCCGTCTACAAGCTCCCTTGTCAGCAGCGGAATCGTAAGCCCGACCAAGGTAGTCAAGATACTTCCTATTAATCCTAATATTAAAACAAGCTTTGGTATCCTTGTTGATAATAATAACTTGATAAAATTACTAGATGATTGTTTTGATGTTTCCATTTAATCTTCTCCTTCTTCCTTATCCCATAATGGACTCATATAATCTAGTGTTACTTGCTCGAGCCATGCTTCTTCCTCTTCCGTAATCGGCGTAGGGATAAGACGCTCAACTTCTCGAATATAGGCCTCCAGCTGTTTTTCGCTCTCTCTGTCTTCCATATCTAAAGAAAAAATATCGGGCAATTCTTCTAAAGAATCTTTTTCAAATATCGCTAAGATTAAATGATAAAAGTCCTCCAGCATTTGTTTCACCTCTGGATGATCTGCCGACTTCCCGCAATATTTCTTAACCCGTTTATAGAATGTCAGTATTCCTTGTTCAAAAAGCATCTTCTCCTTCACAGTCTGCGGAAACATTTTCTTCATAATGTCTTCTTTAATGATTCCTTTTGACAGTTCCTGCTGCTTCTTTTCGTTTTGCATATTAGCCAGCAAACTGACAAGTACAGCTTGATCGACTTCCTTTTCATTTTCTAAAAGATGGACCGTCCGCTGGATAGCTTCCAAAGCAATATCAATCTGTTCTTTATCCTTGATTAATTTTGATTCTTGCAGTTTTAACGTATCGATAAAACTCAAATCAAACGTATTCAGCTGCATATAATCCTTGATGTCATCTAAGCTCATTCCTAAAAACTTCATCGTTAAAATTTTATGCAGCTGAATCATATCTTCTTTTTCATACACTCGATGTCCCGTATCTTCATCCCGTTTTGGTTTTAATATATTTTTCTCATCATAATAATGCAGTGTTCGTACAGATACGTTTGTCGCTTTCGCAAATTCGCTGATTGAGAACATTTCATTTTTCATTTTCGCTCCAATCCCCTCTCAATGGATACTTTTATCATATCACTTCACGTTACGTTAGGCGCAAGAGACAACTTGTATTTTGGATACGTAACTGACGTTAACATAAATGGTTATCCTGCGTTGGTTGTTTCCTTTTCATTAAAGGGTAAAATAAAAGTATACCTAAATGAAAGGGATGCATAACATGCAAAAAATTACTTTAGCACGAAATCTTTCTTTTTTAAGAAGTGAAAATAACTACTCTCAAGAAGAATTAGCCGCAAAAATTGGTGTCACCAGACAATCTATTGCGAAGTGGGAAAACGGCGAGTCTTTACCGGACATTATCCATTGCGATGCCCTTGCCTCCTTATTTGATGTCTCTTTAGACAATTTCATTCATTACGATCAAAAAGATAGCGGTTTTCCAATCCCTCCAAAGGGAAAGCATATGTTTAACACAACGCCATTAGAAAAAGGGGGTTATGTTCAATTGCCGGAAAAGGCTTTGAAGATGGTCCACATGCAAGAAGGTGACCAGTTTATGGTGTTAGGTGACGAAAACCCGGAAAGCATTGGTATTGCTCTGGTACCGGCAGATTTTTTTACAACCATGGCACAGGGAATCTTGAATGATACAAAGGATATTAAAAAATGAAGCATTATATTCTGGAAGCAAAAAATATCTCCAAAACCTATAACGGTTTTCAAGCATTGGAAAACGTATCGCTATCCTTGGAAAAAGGAAAAATCTATGGTTTGATTGGTCAAAATGGAGCCGGCAAAACAACGTTCATGCGGATTATTGCCGGCTTGTCCTTCCCCACTTCCGGAGAGCTATATTTATTTCACCAATCCAGTCAAAAAGCATTGCAGGCTGGACGGAAGCAGATGGGCAGTATGATTGAAAATCCAAGTATCCTCGACAACATGAATGCACGTGATAATCTCCGCGTCCATAAAATCATGAAAGGGATCAAAGAAGAAAATACAGAGCAACGAGTACTCGAGATTGTTGGATTAGGACATACCGGGAAAAAGAAAGCAAAAGATTTTTCTTTAGGAATGCGCCAACGCTTAGGCATTGCTATTACCCTGTTAGGTAATCCAGAGATATTAATGCTTGATGAACCTGTTAATGGGCTCGATCCCAGCGGCATTGCGGAAATAAGACAGCTTATAAAAAAATTGGCCGCCAAACACCAAATGACGATTCTGTTGTCCAGCCACCATTTAGCAGAACTTCATCAAACGGCAGATGAATTCATTATTGTGAATGAAGGGAAAATCCTGAAAACACTGAGCCATAACACATTAGAACAACAAATTGATAAGCATCTTCTGATTGATTGCAATGAACCAGAAAAGCTGCCGAAAGTGCTGAGAGAATCCCTTCATACAGAAAATTTTATTGTACAGCCTGATCAAAGCGTGAAATTATACGACTTCACCGATGAAAAAGAAAAATTATCAAAAACTTTGATCGAACATGGTATTATCGTAACCACTTTCGCAACCCAGGAAGAAAGCTTAGAAAGCTATTATCTTCATTTAATAGGAGGGCAAGCTGATGCAACTATTAAAAGCCGATTTCTTTAAATGTAGCAAATCGATTTCCCCATGGGTACTATTTATGTTAGCTATGGTCAGTGCGATTATTTTTACTGCCTGCTCTCATTATGTAGCGACAGGCCGTTTAAGTGTAGAAACTGCGTCAGGCAGCTTGTCTCTATTTTCCGAAACGCAGATGATGGCATTATTAGGAAGTATCGCTGCAGGCATTTGCCTGACAACCGACTTTGAAAATAAAATCATTGAAAATGCCATTACTGGCGGACACAGCAGAAATGCGATTATGATCCATAAAATGATTTCCTTTTTTATTTTAATGGCGTTGTTGTATTTGCCTTACATCATCATCACGATGATTTTTGCTTTTTCGGATACAGCATTCAGTGGTTTTATTCCAACACCAACCTTAAATATTTTATCAGAAGCAACTACCCGGGAATTTACAGCTGATTTATTTGGTAACATCCTATTGACAAACAGTGTATCCTTGCTCATTTTTATCAGTCAGCTAATGATCAGCATTTTCTATATGTTCCTACTTAAAAAGGCTGTTCTAGTCATCGCTGCCACGTATATAACCAGCTTAATCCTCGGACCTATCTCAAGCCTGAATGAAACGGTGCATTCTATAATGGCTTATACGCCTTATGGAATTGATTTATCCCGGTTAACAATCGCAATGAGCGGTGCATTTATAGCAAAAAGTGTCATCATCTGTTTATTATTTATATTCGTTTTCTATCTTGCCAGTTTCCTTATCTTTCGGAAATCGGAAGTGAAATAATACCATTAAGACAAAATGCAGCATTACTCGCATTTTTTACAACAAATCTCTCTCTTTCAAAATAGGGGTAAAGGGGCAAGTGAAAATCGTATAGTTTCATTTGACATCACAATAACATGCCGATATCATATTCATTATGAAAGCGAGTGACGAACATGAAAACATATACGTATAAAGTAAGCCATGACTGTGAAATAAACGGAACATTGCATGAGACGACAGAAAAACAAGCACCGCTGCTCATGTATATTCATGGCGGCGGTTTAATATGGGGTACCAGAGATGATTTGGATAAAAAACAGATTGAGTTGTACACCAATGCTGGGTTTAATGTATTTTCCATCGACTATCGACTAGCTCCGGAAACGAAATTACCGGCAATTATAGAAGATATACGCGATGCGATTGAATGGCTGGCAGAAGAAGGAAGCCAACAATGTGACTTTGATAAAGAAAATATTGCTGTCATCGGCTCTTCTGCTGGTGCTTATCTAGCATTAATGTCCGGGACACTACAAACTCATCCAAAAGCAATTGTTTCCTTCTACGGTTATGGGGACATTACAGGTAAGTGGTATACAGAGCCCAGTCCACATTTTACAAAAATGCCTGCTGCTCCAGAAATGCTTGCCAAACAGCTGATTATGGATAAGGAAATAGCTGCTTCTCCAATTGAAAAAAGGTATGCCATCTATCTATATTGCCGGCAGCAAGGAAAATGGATTGATTATGTAACGGGCAAAAGTTCCAAAGAAGATCTATCTTCCTTAAGCTCATACTGTCCTGCTCGTCTCGCAGACAGTAACTATCCACCGACTTTATTATTACATGGCGACGCGGATGAAGATGTACCATATCAAGAATCCGTTCATATGAAACAAGTATTGGATGAAGCAGGAGTTGTTAATCAACTAATAACAATATCCGGCGGAAAACATTCATTTGATCAAGATATGGAAGACCCGCAAGTTATCGACGCATTTGAAAAAGTGATTCAATTTTTGAAGCAGCAGCTTGATTAATTTCTGATCATATCTTTCTATATACTTTCAGATACGGAAAAAGACAGGAAAACACCTTAGTGTCCCTTCCTGTCTTTTTATGTTGCCATTTCTCTTTGCTGCAAATAATAAATTGGCTGCCAAATTGTATAATCAGGTCCATTGAATTACTTGAGCAATGATTAAGATAACGACCGCAGCTCCAAACCACATAAAGAACAGCGGTAAATAAAATCGAACCCATTTCTCCCATGAAACACCAGCTAAAGCGATAGTCGCCATAAAATAACCAGAAGTTGGGTATAACAGATTTCCAATGCCATCTCCAAATTGATATGCTAATACAGCTGTCTGGCGTGTTACACCAATTAAGTCAGATAAAGGTGCCATAATAGGCATCGTCACTAGAGCTTGGCCACTTCCGGAAGGTACAAGGAAATTAAACAGCATTTGCACAACAGCCATGCCAATTGCCCCAAAAACGGCCGGCAGCTCTCCGACAAGACTGCCGAGACTATTAACAATGGTGTCCATTACCATACCATCTTCCATGACCACTGCCACTGCCCGGGCGACACCGATAATAAACGCCCCAATTAATACTTCTCGAAAGCCATCATTGAACCCTTCACAGATTTCCGTGAAGTTTAATCCGGAGATTCTGCCAACGGCAACTCCCATGAGTATAAACAGGCCGGCCATTTCTATCATAAACCATCCTTGCGTAATCACGCCGTAGATTAACAGACAAAAGAACAAAAGAATAAAAACAGACGCTATTTTTTGTCTGGTGTTTGCTTTACGCGGACTTCCTGTTTCTGATTTTTCCAGGTATTGTTTTCTCTTCTCCGTATCGTCCTCATACACCAAGCTTGCTTTCGGGTTTTTCTTTACTTTTTGTGCATAACGGAGAAGATAGGTCAATCCGATAGCAATAAACACCACAAAAGCGATTAAACGCAATTCTATACCTGAGAAAACCGGCAAGCCGGATATTTTTTGCCCCAGTCCGGTATTGACCGGGTTAAGAAAGCCTGTCGTAAATCCGGCAGCAGTACCCAGCAGAGCAACTCCTGCAGCGACGATGGAGTCATATCCCAATGCGATCATTAAAGGCAGCATAACAGGAACATACACCAGACTCAGCTCTTGTGTTCCTATTAAACCACATATTGTCGCAAATAAGATAAACAAGACAGGAATAACCATAATACTGTTATGCGAAAATCTTCTTGTCAGCTTATCTACGCCAATTTCAATAAGTCCGGTCTTTTTAATAACTGCAAATAAACCGCCTATAATAAAAGTAAAGAATACAATTTCTCCAGCTTCAATTAATCCTCTGGGGATAGCAGTCATAAAATCAATTATTCCAATTGGTGTCTGTTCAACATGTTGAAATGAATTGGGATCAATGGTTTCCCGCCCCTCTGGTCCAGGAACCCTGTCATACATCCCGGCAGGAATAAAATAAGTAGCTATAGATGCCAAGATGATAAAGATAAACAAGATAACATAGATATGAGGCATGGTAAACTTTTTTTTCTTTGGTTTATCAGGATTCAGATTATTTTCAGATTCTTTCTGCTCAGACATTATATCCTCCTTCAATTACATTGAAAGCCAGTTTATACGTTTACCTCTATTTTCAAATTCCACAAACAGATAGTATGTAGTTTTGCCTAGAAAATTTCTGGATTATCAACATCAACGTATTCATTGTCATTTTCGAAGTTAACATATTGCTTGGCTATATGTTTTCCTATACGGTAATAGAAAACCATCATTATTCTATATGAAATACCATTTTTATGCCAATATACACACACATAAAATCTCGCTATACGCTATATTATTTTACCACATCTGTACAAGCACGTATATATACGTTATCACAGTATCGCGCAGAAGTTAACTCTTATCCGCACAAAACAAACGATTACGGAAGAATATACTGACATACACATAGAAATCAATTATAGAGGATGTTCAAAAAAGAACAGCCTGTTCCCGAATTACTGGGCAGACTGTTCTGTGGTTTCAATTTAACATGGAGAAACATCCGAAAACTTCAGCAAAATGATGTTTCGATTTATGTCAAACCACTTTTCGTGTTCTTTTTATTCATTTTACAATTTGTGCATCTGACTTGCCGTGCACAGATTATTCAGCAGAATCGTATACATCGAGGGCAGCTTGCAGTCCTTTTCCGGTATTCAACTGAGCTCCATGACGCACTAATACGCCTTCCATCGCGGAAATAACAAACAATACATTCTCTTGCCGGCAGCTGAATCCCATTGTTCCGATACGCCATATCTTTCCGTGTAAAGGTCCAAATGAACTGGCAATTTCAATTCCAAATTGGTCAAGAAGCATTTTTCTGACAGCATCCCCATCAATACCATCTGGAATTTTTATACAAGTTACCACGGGCAGTTTCCAAGAAACTTCATTGAATAACTCAAGCCCCATTGCCTTTATTCCTTCCATAAGCGCCTTCTCATGAAGTTTATGACGGTCAAATCGAGCTTGCAGCCCTTCTTGTAAAACAATCCTTACACCTTCTCGCAATCCGTACAGCATAGTGGTTGCCTCTGTATGATGATTCAATCTTCTAGGTCCCCAATAGTCCTGAAGCTGACTTAAATCAAAGTAATTACTTTGAATCGGTTCTCCTGCATAAACATCATCCGCAGTAGCTATTCCTTTTTCTACTTTTTTTCTGGAAAAAAGAATGCGCTCAATACGTTCATTGTATGTGATAGGTGCCATCCCGGAAGGAACTGACAGACATTTCTGTGTCCCGCCAATGACCGCGTCCAGCTGCCATTCATCTACTTTTACCGGTACTCCGCCAATGGTTGCAACAGCGTCTACAACACATAACACATCCGCTTCCCGGCAAGCCGGCCCTATTTGATCTAACGGCTGCATACACCCTGTAGAAGTTTCTCCATGTACAACAGCGAGAACTTTAGGATTCACTCTCTTCATCTCTTCAATAATTACTTCCTGATCAAAAACTTCTCCCCATTCACAGTGGATTGTATGGATTTCAGCTTTATTTCTTTCCGCAATTTCCGTTAATAAATGACCAAATCTTCCATAAATAGGAATGAGCACCTTATCGCCCGGCTCAATAACACTGCTCAATAAGGCTTCAATTCCAGAACGGGATGTCCCATCTATCGGAAAAGCCCATTTATTTTTCGTTTGAAAAACTTCTCGGAGCATTTCCATTGTTTCATTCATCATTCCTGTAAAAACCGGATCAAATTGCCCGAGAATAGGCGTACTCATTGCACGAAGCACCCTTGGATCAACCTCAACAGGTCCCGGTGTCATAATTGTTCGTAGCGGGGTATTCATTTCTTGGTAACTATTCATTCTCAGTGTCCTCCTCATGAAGCAAATTCATTTCATACCTTTATCAGCATTCAGATACCTTTTTTCAACATTATTATTTAGGAAATATGAACAGTAATTGACTTCTTCACGCTGATTTCAACGCAAATAATATACCGGTAAAGCAGCAAATCTTACATGGACCAATTATTTTCTGTAACATGTATTATTTTGATCTAAATAGTAACTTTCACCTTTTCATAGTCTGTCCATTCTTCACCATTTTTTATCATTTTTCTTAAACAATACCTTTCTTGCTCAAACATGTTTCCAAAAACGTTCATTACATTTACCTCTCAAGCATCATGTCATGCTCAACAAAAAATGTATTCCTGTTTTTCACTCTGCCATGTGGTACTTATAGGTATATACAAATGGTAGTCACATTGTAAAACAAGTATTTTTTTTAAACATGAACATAATTGTAGAATTAAATATGGATTTTTGGCTAATTTAACTAAAAATCAAGCATATTCTTTCAATTGTATAAATTGAATTAAAAAACCTGTTTTTTTCTTTACTCAACTTACACACTTTAAAAAGTAACTTCCTTTCCATAGGAATAGGGGTAGATCGTTTCTTCTATACATCTGTTGACAAAGATGAGAAGGTAAAGTGTAAGGCGACCGCTGCGGCGAACCGTTTTGCTTTCCGACGTACAACGGTTTTGATGGGGCGAGTAACCGCAGTCCCAGGACGTCGGAAAGCGGAGGGCTTGGCCGGAGCGAACGCCAGAAGGTAAAATATTAATTTCAAGTTATATGCATATGTATTTTTACATTTTATTGTATAAAAATGTAAAAATCAATCTATCCGAAACAGACGAATAATTCCGAAAAAGAAGTTGACTTTATCACGGAAAACTCCCGCTGAATGATGTTTCGTTTTATATAAAAAGAGGGAGGATATTGGTGCATTTTCCTCCCTCTCCGCTTATCTTATTTTGAAATACGTGTACCTGCTTTACCTTCTAAAGCATCTACCGCCTGATCCAATGAACAGATAATCGCTTCTTTACCTAATTTTGCCATTTCTATTCCTGCTTGAATTTTCGGAAGCATACTTCCAGCAGGGAATTGATCTTCCGCTACATATTGTTCTGCTTCTTCAATCGAAACCTGGCTCAGTTTTTGTTCATTTTCTTTTCCGAAATTGATATACACATTCGGTACATCTGTCAGCATCATGAAAACATCTGCATCAACCTGTTGAGCAAGTTTTAATCCAGAACGGTCTTTGTCAATAACCGCTTCTACACCGTGGATTTGGTCTTGTTCATCGCGATAGATAGGGATACCGCCGCCGCCAGAAGAAATAACGATCGTTTCGTCAATTAACTGGCGAATTTCGTCAATTCCATGTATTACTTTTGGCTCCGGAGAAGGAACAACTCTTCTATAACCGCGGCCTGCATCTTCTGACATGGTAAAGCCTTTTTCTTCCATTTGCTTTGCTTCTTCTTCAGAGAAGAATACGCCGATTGGTTTCGTTGGATTTTGGAATGCTTTATCATTCTTGTCCACTTCTACCATAGTTAATAATGTAGCCACATTAGCACTGATTTGTCGCTTGCTGATATGATTTTTCAGCGATTGCTCCAGCATATAGCCAATAAAACCTTGTGACTCTGCATTACACACATCGATTGGAAATGCTGGAACTGTATCTTTCGCAGCTTCATTCTGTACGATAATGTTACCCACCTGCGGGCCATTTCCATGTGTAATCACAATATTGTGTCCAGCTTCTCTAATTTCGATCATATGGCCTGTTGCTGATACCACATTGTTTAATTGATTGTTATAGGTTGCTTCTTGATTTGGTTGTAAAATTGCATTACCTCCTAATGCAATAACGACGTTTTTACCCATTCTTTCACTCCTTATTTAAAGCCATGCAAATTCCGTATAATGTATCTTTCCCAGAAGAAGAGCCTACTTCAATCAGGCTGTTCAAGCTTTCTAAAGATGCGTCATATTGTAAATTGGTGATTTTTGAACTAAATAAACCTTCTATCGCACAAGTTAAAAAACGTTGGCTGACAATCGTTGTTAAAGGTTCTTTCAGCAGTTTTTCCAAAGTCTCAAGATGATTGGGTGCAATAAAAGGATTTATAAAATGACCATATAATATACCAACCAGTATATCGTCACCAGTTGGCGTTAATCCTTGGCCGCGCCCGATGAAGTACCTGAAATCATCTTCCAGTTTCTCAGAAGAATCTTTTAATTTTTGGATCAACGCTGAGGCATATTTTAATTCAAAATCCGTATTCTCATACGACTCAAATGAAATTTGCTGCATATTTTCTTTTAATTTATTTATATTGGCACTCTCAAAATCCGTATGTAACGGAAGCACCTTTGTATGATGAAACGTGATGTCAAAGCGGTTGTGGGAAAGATGTTTATTGTGGACAATGAAGGTATCTCCAATTTCAATACTTGCTTTCACCGTTTGCTTCGTTTGTGGATTTAATAAAATTCCAAATGGAAAAGTTCCATTTTCATTCGTACCAAGGAATATCAATTCACCATTATCGTCAACAATATTCAAGCCTTTTTCAAAAATACTATGGACTGTGAACTTCTTCCCTTCAATCAAGAGTTGGAGTGCGATTGAACCAATCGCACTCGCCTCTATCATCATTCTGTAAAACCTAGTTTTTCAGCATATGCCGTAATTGCTTTTTCAAAACATTCAATTGGCGGGTTAACCGTACCGGCACCAATTTGTCCGTAACCAGCAACTTTATGCGCAATACCAGTATTGATAACCGGTGTAATACCTGTTTCAACAACTTTTCTTGCATCAAGACCTAAGCATGCCCCTTTGAAATCCCATGTTGGAATTGCAAAGTTCGGGTTTTCGCCAATATAGATTTCTGTCATTTGATCACTTGTTTCAAGCGCATCGCTAAATCCGCCTGAACCAACAAACCGTGTTACTGCTGGGGCAGCAATCATTGCTACACCGCCCACACCGATTGTTTCTGTAATCGCTGAGTCACCAATATCTGTATTGGCATCTTCTGCTGAATAGCCAGTGAAATATAATCCTTGCGGTGTATTAACAGGAGCGGTAAACCATTGGTCTCCCATACCTGCAATACGAATTCCGAAGTTTTCACCATTACGGCACATTGCTGTAACAACTGTACCATGTTCAATGGTTGCTGCTGCATCCATCATTGCTTTTCCTGTTGCCATAGCAACATTTAAGAAGAATTGATCTGTATCAGCTAAAAATTGAATGACTTCTGTTTTTTGTGTTTCTTCTACACCATCCAAAGCAGAAATAGCTGGTGTTACTTCTTTTAAGAATGCCAATGATGCTGCAATATTACGCTGGTGGAACTCATCTCCCATTGCGATAGATTTCGCAATCAGAACATTCACGTTCAAGCCGCCATCCATGGTTTTCAATGCTTTACTTAATACTGGAGCCAGCACATCTTTCATCCATTGCAGACGGTTGATTACCTGATCATTATAAGCACCGAAACGCAATACAGCGCCAATGCCTTCATTCATTTGACAGTAAGCTTCATTTCCAGACTCTTTGTTCACAACAACAAGTACTGGCATATTTGGAGACGTGATACCGCCCATTGGTCCTACGGTATTCACATGATGACATGGAATAAACGTAATTTTGTCATTTTCCAGCAGTTCACGTGCTCCTTCTTCATCTTCTGCCCATCCTTCAAAAAGAATAGCTCCGATACAAGAACCTTGCATAGGGTCTGTCATATTTTCATACTTAATTGGAGGTCCTGCGTGCAGCAGCACATGCTCTTCCAATTCAGGAATAACAGATTTAGCAGGTACTACATCCGTTAAGAATGGTGCAGCCGCTACTATCTTCTGGATAACAGCTTCATTTGCTTCATTAATTGTTTTGTAACCCATTAGATGTATCTCCTTCATAATAGTTTAGAAATTGAATTACTTTCATTAACTTCTCGTCACCGCCGGCAATTGGGCGCCAGTTAAATTGAACACACTCAGAACCGTTTTCCTTAACTGCTTCAGTGAAACTTTTCAGTCCAACATTGATAACACTAGGGTTAGAATTAATTAAGGACATAATTTTTTCATCTACAGCTAAGTCTTCAGGTGTATGCTCCACTTTTTGCACGTCAAGAACCGGTTGTTCTGCTTTTCCGCCCACAAGATTGATCGCTGTACGAACCATTTGATCGTTTGTTTCGCAAAGGATAGCGCCACTTTCTTTCAGCGTATCAATTTGTTTTTGATAACCTTGAGGATCTTGCTCTGTACCTACTACTGTTGCAAGTACTGCAAGCTCACGACCGTCTTCTTTTGCACTGTCCAATACACGTTTGATGGTCGGTGCTAATTCATTTGCCATATCGTCATGGCTGCCGTAGCCGATCACATTATCAAGCATAATAACTGCTGTTTCTGGATCATTTCCAGATGTCTCAAGCATTTCGATACGTTTTTCCGGATCAATCATCGGGTGCGGTCTGCCTTGCGTGTACATATCATCGCCCAAGTCAATAATTTCATGATGATCGGTTTTTAAGATATAAGCTTCTTTCTTTTCCTCAGGTACTTCATCTTGAAATGCTTCTTTTAATAACATTGCTGCTTCAGAAGCTAACGTACCGCCGGAATAATAGCCTTTAATGCCAACTTGTGAATCTTTTAGAGATACATTAGCATCTTCAACGATTTTCGGTTCGAAGTTTGGTTTGTCACCATTAGATAATTGAACAGATACAACCGCTGTTTCTTCCAGTGTATAAGCGTGATAAATATTTTCTTCTTGATAAGATGGTTTGTCGCCTAAAAATAGCGTAACAACCGGCTTATCAATGTTTCTTAACACGTTTAACACTTTTTGCTGTACTTCTTCAGCAGGCGGCTTAGAGATAACAGTAATCACATTAACTTTCGGATCTTGGTTTAACGCTTTGATACTATCTAACATCGTGATTGCTCCAACCTCTGTGGATAAATCGCGACCGCCAGTTCCGATAGCATTCGTTACTCCTTTGCCGTAACGGTCGATAATGGTTGTCACCTCTTGGATTCCTGTGCCGGAAGCACCAACAACGCCAATATCTCCCTCATTTACAACATTCGTAAAAGCAAGCGGCAGGCCGTGAATAATTCCGGTACCACAGTCTGGTCCCATTACCAATAGGCCTTTTTCATTTGCTTTTTGTTTCAATCTCACTTCGTCTTCTTTAGGGACGTTATCACTAAAGATAAACGCATGAAGTCCTTCATTTAGTGCATTTTCTGCCTCTAATGCTGCATATTGTCCTGGAATGGAAATTAATGCTAAATTCGGATCGTTAGCAAGCTCCATTGCACGTTTCCAGTTAAGTGCTTCCTGATCTTTTGATGCTTCTTGTGAAGATGAATCACCTTTTAATTCTGCATCGACTTCTGCTTCTACCTCAGACGCCTTTTCTTCTTGGTCTGTATCTACAACAATGACAATATCGTTCGGGTTTGCTTTTTCCAATTCATCTGTTCCCAAACCTGAAGATTTGAAAATATCTTTGTTAGCTGGTGTTCCCATCATAATGGATACTTTGTTTACACCATCCATTGCAGATAATTTGTTTGATAAAAGCATTAACACAATAGAATCCTGATACGTGTTTTCTTTTATAATTGTATATAACATAATGTTCCTCCATTTGAATTATTCTGCAAATCTATTCTTCCCATGGTAACGGTCGTAATGAACATCGTCTGATACCAGATAATTGTAAATATCATCCACGATTTCAATACCATCTTTATCATACTTTGCACTTCTTAATCTTGCGCGTTCACCCGGGTAAAAAATTTCTCCATAGCCTTCTGCTGCCGGCTGTGCTTTTAGTTCATCAAGCATCGTAGAAATCTGTTTCTTAAAAGCATCTAAATCGGTAAAGTATGCCGGATTGATTACGATGTGAATTTGGCCAAGGTCCCTGCCTTTGGTCAAGTCTTGATACATCGAGGATACATGGACACCATGCGGAACACCGAGAAGGCTGCCTGATAAAATATCCACCATCATCATCAATCCATATCCTTTCGGGCCAGCAATGGGAACAAGGGCGTGCACATCTCTAGCATTCGTTGTCGGTGCGCCGGATGCATCTACCGCCCAAGTGTCCGGAATGGATGCATCTTTACTTCTCGCATCCAATACTTTTCCCCAGGCCTGAACCGTTGTCGCCATATCAAATGTAATCAACCGCTCATCGGCAGATGGGGCGCTGAATGCGATTGGATTCGTACCAAAATACGGTTCTGTTCCTCCAAACGGTACCACCATCGGATCAGATTGACACATACTTAAGCCAACCATATTTTTTTTTGCTGCCATTTCAACAAAGTAGCCCAGGGCCCCGCTGTGTGAGATATGTTTCATTCCCACAACAGCCACACCGGATGATTCCGCCATCTCAATGGCTTTTTCCATCGCCTGTTTTGCTGCCTGATGACCCGGACCGTTGTCTCCATCAAAAACAGCAGATGCCGGTCCTGTTTGTTCAAACGTGTAATTCGGATTTGCGGTAATACCGCCTTTTGCGATTCGTTCCGCGTAATATTCCACACGGACAGCACCATGTGAATGAATACCCCGATAATCGGCAAAAGTCAATACATCCGAAACATCGTGCGCTGCTTCCTCATTTAATCCAGCCTTCATAAACTTCTGCTTCATTAAATCAAACAGTTCCTGCTTTTTTACACGCATCTGACTACTCCCTTTCATCAAAATGATCAGTAAATCTTATCAGACTCTAAATAATCAAAAATATCCTTCGTAACCGGAATACCACTTTCTTGATATTGCTTCATTACATCATTTTGAATCTCACCCGGGTAATACACTTTATCGAACCCTTCAGCAGGCGGATTGGCATGCAATTCTTCAACCATTTGGGATATATTTTCAAGGAATTGCTCTTTGCCTCCAAAATACTCCGGATTGATGACAACTTGAAATTGTCCTAAGCGGCGATATTCTGTTAAATCCTTGTACATGGAAGTGACATGCTTACCAAACGGCAAACCAAGTAAACTTCCCGCCAGAATATCCACCATCATCATTAATCCATATCCTTTAGGCCCTGCGACCGGCAATAGTGCATTCACCTTAAATGGATCTGTTGTAGGGGCACCATTTTCATCTACTGCCCAAGTATCAGGAATAGATTGATGTTTACTTCTTGCATCTAATATTTTGCCCCAGGCTTGTACGGTTGTCGCCATGTCAAAGATGATCGGTTCATCATCTTTTCTAGGGGCTCCAAAAGCAATCGGATTGGTGCCGAAATACGGTTCAGAGCCACCAAATGGAACTACCATTGGGTCAGATTGGCATACTGTTAAGGACACCATGCCTTCCAAGGCTGCTTGACGTGCATAATAGCCGATAGCACCGCTGTGCCCTATTTCTTTGACACCTACGACTCCGATACCGGATGTTTTTGCCAGTTCAATCGCTTTTTTCGTCGCTTCATAACTTACATAATGTCCAGACGCGTTATCTCCATGATAAATCCCGGTTGCCGGACCTGTTTGTTCAAATTTCAAATCTGGATTCAGGTTATATCCACCTTTTGCTACGCGCTCTGAATAGTATTGCATTCTTACTGCACCATGAGAGTGAATACCTCGTTCATCTGCAAAAATGAGTAAGTCTGCTGTTTTATCTGCCTGCTCCTCAGGTAACCCAGCTTTCACTAATTTATCTTTCATTAGCGTCCGGAGACGATCACGTTCTACATACACTAATGGTTCAGTCATTAAACTTACCCCTTTTTATAAATTAATATCTCTATTCGCATCTTTTGAGTAAATATATGCGAACGGCTCATCCAGTCCGATTGCATAAGTTGCCTGTGGTGCATAAGCGCCCATGAAAATATAATCGCCTTTATCAACCGGCATCCATTCATTGTCCAAGTTATACATACCGCGGCCGCTTAATACATAAGCACCATGTTCCTGAACGTGAGTCTCGATATAACCATGGGAAGCTCCAGGTTTAAAAGAAAGAATATGAATATTCATGTCATATGCAATGTCTTTTGGTAATAAATCTTGAATGAGCACTTCTTTCATGCCTTCATAAGCTTCTTGTTTCATATCGTTGACATTATCCGAAACAACTTCCGGAGTATGTCCTTCAATTGGCTGATAACGTTTTTTGTATAAGAATAAACGGCTGTCCTCACCATTATTGTTATTTTCAAAAGTCAGTTGTAAATGTGGAGGTACATATAAATAGCCGCCTTGAGTCAATTCATATTTTTTACCGTCAGCATAGGCATTGATTTTTCCATATACAACATAGACAAATGATTGTACGCCATCACCGGCAAAACCAGTTTTATTTCCGCCTTGGTTTTTAACAGTTACCAGATAATCAACAAATCTTGCACCTAAACGTGGAGAACCCAGTATAGATACATCACAATCGTCAAAACCTGGCACCACGTTATTAACTAAACCATCCGGCGTAATGACCGCATAATTGTCTTTTTTGATAACAGAACGTGTTTCTAGTAAACCTTCTCTATATCCTTGATTATGATTCAAATAACTCAAGAGTATCTAGCTCCTTTATATAATAATTATTCTTTATAAGCTAATTCATACAGTACGTCTTTCAGTACTTCAATTCCCTTCACAAGATCTTTTACTTCCGTTTCCTCATTTGTATTATGGCTGATGCCATCAATAGAAGGAACAAACAGCATAGCTGTCGGAACAAAATCTGCGAAAATTTGAGAATCATGACCAGCTCCAGAAGGCATAACTTTATAGGCTTCCCCTACATTATCCTTGGCAGCCTGTTCGATTGTATTAATGATTTTTTCATCCATTAATGTTGGTGCTTCATCCATCCACAAATTAATGTCATAGGACATATCATTCGCTTCTGCTACAGATTGGATTTTAGCTTCAATTTCTTTTGCGAAATCATTCAAGGCCGCTTCATCAATATGCCGGGTATCTACGGAAAAAGTGATTTCCCCAGGGACAACATTGACAGTGTTTGGAACAGGAGTGACGTGACCAAACGTTAATACAAGCGGTTCCCCGATTTCTCTTGCCCGTTTTGTTAAATCGTTGACGATTTCACTATATGCAACAACTGTATCTTTACGCAGTGACATTGGTGTTGTACCTGCATGGTTTGCTTCGCCTTTTAAATTGATTGTATAGCGTTTTTGACCGAAAATCCCATTTACTACGCCAATGGTTTTTTCTTCTGTTTCCAAGACTTTTCCTTGTTCAATATGCACTTCCACAAATGCTTTAATATCGTCACGGACTTTTTCCGTTTGACGATAATCAAAACCGGATTCACGCATAGCGTCTTCGAATTTAATTCCTTCTGCATCTGCTATCGTTTCAACATCCGCTTTATTCGCTAAATTGAAGAGGCTTTTGCTTCCCCAAAATGCATACGGAAAACGGCTTCCCTCTTCTTCTGCAAGTGATAATACTTCCAGAGTACGCAATGGCTGGCCGTATTTTTCTTTCAAGTATTTCACTGCAATCAGTGCAGATAGAATACCGAATTGTCCATCCAAGTGACCGCCTTCGACTACTGTATCGATGTGCGAACCTGATAAGATGGTTTCTTCAGGATACTTGCTCCCTACAAGGCGTCCGGATAAGTTACCGATATCATCAAAACTAACTTCTAAACCTTCTTCTTTAAAGGTTGATTCCAATTCGCGAACCGCTTCATTCCACTCAGGTGAATACAATAGACGAGTGATACCGCCTTGATCCAACCCGCCGAAACTTGTAAATTTCTTGTCTAACGCTTCAAAGGTTGATTGAATATCCATTCCTTGTTCACTCCCTTTTTTTATCTATTTCCATTATAAAATCCTAAGCAAAACCAATCATTGACATAAACAACAATTCTGGGTGTTTGTTTTATGCACTATTCACAAATGCATGTTTTAACAAAGCATTGTACCCAAAATAATGCTTTTGCCGTCGTGCAGACAACTCCTGACAGGATATATTCTTTTCTTACAAAATAATTTCCCCATTTTTGATTTTTCTAACCTGATTCCACACTTTATTTTGCGAACCATATAGAATTCATTTTTTATGGGGAAGTTCTCTTGAATCAATCTATAAATGTCCCTGTTTTTTCATCCGAAATCCCTTTTTCCTTGTCATATATTTCCACGCCGCGAAGTATTGTTTTTACGACTTGTGCATTAATTTCACGACCGACATATGGGCTGATTTTATTTCGGTAAGCTAAGTTCTCTTTTTTCACTTCATATGGAGCATCTTTTTTAATAAATACGAAATCTGCATCCTTTCCTACAGTGATACTTCCTTTCGTATCCAGGTTAAAACGCTTCGCTGGGTTTGCTGCAATAATATCTGCAAATTGACTTAGCGACATGTTGCGTTTTTGTACCGCTTCATCAAATAAGACATCGACATTGTTTTGTAAACCAGCGATACCTCCCCATGCTTCAAACGCATTATCGGTATCTTTTAAATCAGGTGTACACGGGGAATGATCTGATGTAATAAATGAAATATCTCCATCAAATACGCGATGCCACATTCCTTCTAAGCGTGACTGCTCCCGGATTGGCGGAGAGCATTTTACAACAGGGCCAATATCATCCAATTCTTCTTTGTAAAAATATAAATAATGGGTGCACGTTTCACAGGTGATATCAACACCTTCCTGCTGTGCTTTTATAATTTCATCGACACCTTCTTCACAAGCTACATGAACGATGTGGACACGGCATCCTGTCTCTTTAGCAAACAAAATAATTTTCTGGATTGGTTCCACTTCGGTAAATACGGGTCGTGAATCCACATAAGCACGTAAAGAGGTCTCCCCATTTTTGGCTGCTATTTCTCCCAGCTTATCCGTAATGGCTGCATTTTCAGCATGAACCGATAATATTTTTCCCGTTTTTGCAATTTGTTTCATCCCCTCATACAGAGAATAATCATCCACATTCATGAAGTCGCCTTCTATTGAACGGTCACCGCATGTTGCCAGAAAACATTTATAGCCAACAACACCATTATTATCTAACTCTTGAATACCACCATCTAAGTTAAACGGAACTAAACCGCCATAACTGGCAACATCTACAGATAATTTTCCTTCGCCGGCTTCATACTTTTCCTGAATAGACGCTTGGTTAACTGTAGCCGGCACTTGATTTAAAGGCATTTCGATAATTGTGGTGACACCGCCTTTCGCTGCTGCGCGGGTCCCTGTATCATAACCTTCCCATTCATCTCGATAACCGCCGCCCGGTTCTGTGATATGCACATGCGCATCAACCATACCTGGCGACACGATAGTCCCCTTCGCATCAATGATTGCCGCATCCGTACCCAAATTATTACCGATTGCTGCAATTTTACCGTCTTTAATTCCTACTTCTACTGCTTGTTCTTCATTTTCCAGAATAACAATACCGTTTTTAATAATCGCATCAAAATTCATCAAATCATCCTCCCCTATTTTTTAAACCTATTTAATATAAAGAGCAAAAAACCGCGGACTGCTGTATAATTTGGAATATTATAAACAGATCCTACCCACAATGTAAAGAAATTAAAACGCGGATGTATTTCTTTGTTCAAGTGTCTTTGGCATGATATTCTTATTATAACCGCGCTTTTCATAAAATGAAGGGTTACGTTGCTTACCTTGAGCTTGTTCAAGCATAATAATTCTCCTTTTATAGAGGACGATACGTATAATAACTTTCAAAGATAGTGTACTCTCCAAGAAGCAGGTTAACTTTGTCGCATTTGACATATTTTACTTTTATTTTATCTTTTACGAACAAAGTTGAGGAGGCAGTTTTTATGACAACGTTAAAAGATATATTATCTGTACTTCAATTTTCAGATTTAACATTGCTGAATAAGCAAGGTGACCTCGAACGCACGGTAGAAATGGTCGATATTACAGAAACGCCTGATATCAAGGATTTTACAACACCACATTCATTCATTGTCACTACAGGGATGAATTATAAAGATAACCAATCCGGACTTATCAGTCTTATTCGTGAGTTAAATGATATACAAGTTGCAGGTCTGGGAATTAAACTATCCCGATTTTTAAAAAAAATAGATGATGACGTATTAGCATTTGCAAACAAACTGCAATTTCCCATCATCGAAATTCCGGAAAGCTGGAATCTAGGTTCCATTACGCACCATATATCATCCTTTATTATGGACGAAGAAACAGAAAAATTGCATTTTGCCTTAGATACGCAGCAGGAATTAAATGACATGCTTATTCAAGGGTTGAACCTGGACATGATGATTGAACGCTTAAGCAGGCTTATAAAAGTTCCCGTCATGCTGATTAATCCATTCCATGAAGTGGAGTCACACAGCCAGCACTTTCACCAGCACTCGGAGCTGGTTCAAAAAAACCTTAATTATTTCAGAAGATATTTAAACTCAGAGCAAAACAATGCAAACCATAAAACCGTTTTTCAGGAAGACTATGCCATATTTAAAGTTCCCGCCTTTAAATACTTTCCATACTATTTAATTATCTCAAATGTGAATATGCTCAACTATCCGATTAGTTTACTGACAATCGAACAAGCAGTAAATATACTCAGTCTTGAAATTTACAAAAACAGTAAAATTAAAGAAGCAGAACAGCGGGACACGGATCACTTTTTCTCATCATTAATGTCTGAACAGCCAAATAACCTTATTTCGCTGACACAACACACCGATCTGTTGAAAAAATATCATATCCAGTCTTCTGACTTCTACCAAGTGATTATTTGCGGAATCGACAGGGAAAAGAACATCGAAAACAGTGTCTACTTGAATGAGTTATACCAAATGACATTTGAATGGCTGAAACATATGTTTCATAATATCGATCCTTCCATCAGCATATATATGTCTACTGGACAGCGTCGATTTACAATTCTTTTACAAACAGGGCATCACTACTACTACGAATACTGTAAATATATTCAAAAAGAGTATCAACACTTCTTCGACAGCACGCTTTCCTTTGGTATTGGCAATGAAGTTTCCGAACTTTCGCAGCTGCCATTGTCATTTTTCGAAGCAAATGAAGCTTATGATAATAAATATGAAAAAGGCGAACATGAATTTATTGAGCTGTATAAGTCCAAAAGCGTAGAAGAATTGCTGCAACTCATACCGGCAAATAAATTAAAGCCATTTATTATGTATACGCTGGGTTCTTTAGCCTACCCCAAAACAACAAAAGGAAAAGAATTGAAAGATACGTTGAATGTCTACATGGAAAATCAGTGTGACCTGACAAAGACATCGGAGGAAATTTTTATTCATCGTAATACGGTGAAATACCGCATCAAAAAATGCGAGGAAATATTAGGGCAATCTGTCGAATCGCCGGAAACATCTTTGGGTATTCGGTTAGCTTTATTTGCCTCAGAGAAAATAACTTTATAACAAAAAGGAGAACCATTAAAAGTTCTCCTTTTTGTTTTCCATCTTATTAGGTAGCTGGTGTTTTTTTCTGTCTTAACATAACCAAGAAGAAAAATAGCACTGCTGCTAAAGCAAGAAGGATGGTTGCGATATAGAATGCCAATACTTGTGATCCAGTCACATCTCCAATATAACCAGTTAATGCCGGAGCAATAACAGATGAACTCATACCGAAGAAGTTAAAGAGTGTCAGCGCTCTGGCAACTTTATCTCCAGGTACAGAGTCAGAAACATAAGTGATTAGAACTGGGTCAATTGCAAGCTTACCTAACAAGCCATATAAGATCAGAGCGATATAAAGCACGATAGGGTTTGGTGAAAATACAGTCAAACTGATTGTTGCAGCTGCTGCAATAAGCAAGAAGAAAATTAACGGCAGACGGTGATGTGCATTTTTGTCGATATATTTCGTGAATATCAACGCACCAGGTACAGCCGCAATTGCAACCAATGCAGATACATAACCTACAGAGCCCTGTTCAAATCCTTTTTCGGAGACCAGGAATGATGGTAACCATGTAACAATCATGTAGTAACCGTAACACGTTGCAAAATAAACAAAATAAATAACCAATTGTTTAAGAGAAAATAGACCTGCACTTGCTGCAGAACCTACATCTGGAGCAGGTTCTTCCCCTTCTTCCTCTTCTCCATCATCTTCAGTTGTTTTTTTGTCTTGTTTAATAAACAAGACAAATACAAATGTTACAGCCACTGCAATGACAGCAGTCATGTAAAGCATATAGTTCCATTGAATTTGCAGTCCGCCTACTAAAACAGAAGCACCAATCAGTCCAATAACCATACCTAATGCGGAACCACTGTTTATAATCGCATTAGCAAAGCTTTTCTTGTCTTTTGGTGTATGTTTTGCCGATAGGGAGAAGGCTGCACCATAGTAAGAACCTGTAGACAGTCCCGCTAATAGCGCACCAGCATAAACTTGCATAATCGTTGTACTTGTACCAATGACAACAGCAGCCAGCGCAAAGATTATAAATGCAGGAATTAATACCTTTTTCTGCCCAAATTTATCAACAAGCGCCCCGGAAGGAATCTGCATTCCTGTATAAGCAAAGAAATAAATAGAAGCAACAAGCCCCATTTCCGTATTGCCGACGTCACCGAGTGATTCTTGTATCTGTGGATATATTGGCGTAAGGATTGTACGATATATCCAGATAGCTACCCACCCTAAACACAATGCCACAATTATCTTTTTATAATAATTTGGATCATGTTTTTTTGTTTTATCCATGATATGACACGCTCCCTTTTATAATAAATATATTTGATTTCTTAATTAAATTGTAGGTTATAAACAAGCAAATAACATTGTCCATTTTTGACAAAAACAACTAGCACATTACACATTTTAGACAAAAGATACGTTTTCAAAAAAGCAACAACATGATTTAACCCTCATTTTCACACTTTTCATTATTCCCATCTGACGTAATTTAAAAAGGAATTCACCGGCGCCACTTATTCCCAATTTCTTTTAATTAGAGGGAAACGGGTTGAAAGAAAATTCGAAACTCCTTTTGTATTCATTGATTTACAAAATGAATACGTTTACAATTTCAGTAGATTTATACTTAAATGGGGTGAAAAGGATGATTCATACTACTTGGAATTGGCTTTGGGAAAAACATGATCAGGTAAAAGATATGTTCCGATTTTTCATGAAACCAGGAAAAATCATGGAACAGAAAAAATGGAACAAGCCTGATGAAGCAAACGGAGGGAACAATAACAATGGCGATAACAATGATAAGGAGGATAAAGAAAAACGCCCTTATTCGCCGGTACAGATCATAGGTCTTATTGCTGGTCCCTTATTATTCGTTATTACTTTATTATTTGTATCTCCTGAAGGATTATCCGAAGAAGGACAAGCGGTTTTAGCCAGTACGATTTGGATTGCTGTATGGTGGATGACAGAAGCCATACCAATTCCAGCCACAGCATTACTGCCTATTATTTTATTTCCTTTAACAAATGGTTTGGAGCTTGGAGAAACAACCTCTGCCTACGGGGATGACACCATCTTCTTATTTATGGGAGGGTTTGTACTGGCATTAGCGATGGAAAAATGGAATCTGCATAGAAGGATTGCCATTAATATTATTTCTGTCATGGGAACAAACACTGACCGTATCGTACTCGGTTTTATGATTGCCACCGGATTTTTATCGATGTGGATATCCAATAGCGCAACAGCCATGATGATGGTGCCTATCGGGCTAGCTATTATTTACCAGGTTTCTGATACAATCAAGCAAGAAACCGGTGTGGAATCTTCCAAAAAGAACTTTGCATTTGGAAAATCATTGATGCTAGGTATCGCTTATTCTGCTTCCCTTGGCGGAATGGCTACATTAATTGGAACACCGCCAAATGCCATATTGGCAGGTTCAGTAAATACGATGTATGGCGTTAATTTATCTTTTGCTTCGTGGATGTTATTTGGCGTACCTTTTGCATGGATATTTATTTTTATCGCCTGGTACTATTTAACAAAAATTGCTTTCCCTTTAAAAACGAAACAACTGCCGGAGGGAAAGAAAATAATAGACGACGAGAAGAAGAAACTCGGTGCTGCATCCTATGAAGAAAAAGCTGTTTTTGTCATTTTTATTTTAACGGCATTAGCTTGGATTTCCCGTTCGTTCTTCCTTGATAAATTAAATCCGAATATTGATGACGCTATCATTGCCTTGACAGGTGCCATTATCTTATTTTTAATTCCTGCCAAGAATAAAAAAGGAGACCATTTGATTGACTGGAACAGTGCCGCCAAGCTGCCTTGGGGTGTTTTGCTTCTATTTGGCGGCGGGTTGTCTATTGCTGCCGGATTCACTTCATCCGGACTATCCGATTGGATCGGAGAACAATTAACAGCATTACAGGGAATCCACTTGATCATTATTGTTCTGGCTGTAACTGCTCTCGTTAATTTCTTAACTGAAATCACATCCAATACGGCAACAGCGACGATGATGTTTCCAATTATGGCAGCGCTGGCAGCTGCCATTGATGTACACCCGTTTGTCTTGATGTTCGCTGCCTCATTAGCTGCATCCTGTGCATTTATGCTTCCTGTAGCTACACCGCCAAATGCCGTTGTTTTCGGATCCGGATATCTTCGTATTCCGGAGATGGCCAAAGCAGGATTTTCCTTAAATATTCTGGGTATTATTTTAATTACTCTAACCGTTTATGTATTGGTTCCTTTATTCTTAGGAATTGATATAGGAAGTTATCCAGAAAGCTTCAGATAATCAAAAAACCGGACATTCGATTTTTGTCCGGTTTTTTTCCTACATATTCTACTTTCAACGACGCTGCTTTTATCCAATTGAGGTGCATTAACTACTGGAAGCTGATTTTTTTATTCCTTTCTGCACAAGTGTAACAAAAATTAAATAACCTATCGGCAATATCCCTGCGAGCCATACGAGGGCATGCCACCCTGCTTGATTCCAAATAGGCCCCACTGCCGTACTTCCGAATGCTACACCAATATAATAGGACACAAGATATAAACTGGATGCACTCCCCTTATGATGCGTTGCCTGTTCTGTTACAAACGTTGCCGTTAAAGAATGGGCTGTAAAAAACCCCAGACAAATCACACATAAACCGGCAATAATCCATGGCAGTGATACAATCGTTGTCATGAGAATACCTGCAGATAGTGTTATAATTCCTGCGATTCGAACTCGATTCAGCCCCAAAGAACCGGCAAGCCACCCAGCAACCGGCGCCCCGACAACTCCAAACCCATATGCAAGGAATGTATAAGATATCGCTTGTGGGGAAAGAAAGAATGGATCGCCTTCCAAATAAAATGGCAAATAAGTCCAAACAGATGTGAACGAAACTTGAAAAATAATTCCCATACCAAAAAACAAAAGCATGACCGGATTTTTTATATGAAAAATCATTCCTTCAATGTCTTTTCGGAACGGAAGGTACTTGTGTTCAAAAAATTGAGATTTGGGAAGAAACATGATTACCAATGCTGCAATAAACACGCCTGCCCCTGCAAAAATATAAAATACCGTCTGCCATGCCATATCTTCCACTAAATAACTCGCTAGAACCCTTCCCACCATCCCTCCAAAAGCATTGCTGGCTATGTATAGAGCTGTCGCAATGCCAACACTCGAAGGCTGGATTTCCTCATTGATATAGGCAAGGGAAGCTGCAGGCAAACCGGCCATAGCAAACCCCTGGATGAATCGCATCACAATAAGTAAAGCAAATGAATCCGTCATAGCAATAAAAAGAAACGGGATAACGGAAATAGCCAAGGACCATTTAATAAGGGAAACCCTGCCAACTCGATCCGAATAAAACCCAAGGATAATTAATCCAAGAATTAAACCAAAAACATTCATGGATAAAGGTAACGTTGCTTCTGATACAGACACATTAAAATCTCTGGCAAAAACCGGGGATAACGGTTGAACCACATAAAGGCTTGCAAATATAAAAAAAGAAGCCGCCGCTAAACAGAAGGTAATTTTCCAAAAGTAAAAATCTGATCTGTCGTACTTTCTCTTCTCCATTCTGTAACACTCCTTATATTTCATTATACTAGGAAAACGGAAACATTCATCCTATTTTTAATGAAAAACATCCATTGCCTATTTTATAGAAAGGAGTGCATTGCCGTAATATTAATGATCAAGGTGTTCGTTATGCTTGCAAAAGAATGTGATAATCCCACTGTTTATATAAATACCCCAAGCCATATAGCTGTAGCAAAAGCAAGGATAAGCAGCTTTTTCTCAGCATTGGTGACTTTTTCTACATTGTCAATATCCATTTTGACAACGAGATAGATTGCATACATCAATAGAATCCCAGCTCCAATTGCCCCGGTCGGCCGTGTGAAAGTTGTCCAAAGTAACAGCAAACCAATAAGGATAAAATAAAGTACGGCAGGGAATTTAGCACCAACTGCTCCAAAAATATTCTCCGCCCACACAACGGAAGTTTGCTTTAAGGGCACCGCTTTTCGGTCAGCATGCCGATCAGGGATATGATGAACCATAACCCATGCCATGCACCAGATGGCATTGACAAGTGCATTTTGCCATGTCCAGACAGGAACTTGTCCAAGCAGAACCCAAGGAGCAGCAATTCCCAGCATCAGCATCGTGGGAAATAGACTGAGCCATTCCCCTATAAATGGATAGTAAGCTAATTGAAATGGTTTCAATGAATAAGATACTGCTCCCCAGATGCCAACCAAAGTTAATACCGCAAATTCGATAAGCCCAAGCGCAGCAAACAGACCAGCCATCAGCAATAGAAAAACAGTCATCCAGATGCCCAATTGCTTCAACATTCCCATAGTCATCGTGCCTGTCTTTAGTACCTTGCTGCCTCCAGAAAGCACACCGGGACTGTGTTGATCTGTTCCTGACTGATAATCTGCAATATCATTCAATGTGTGCGTCAGCATGCCATGAATAAATACAGCGCCGATTAATAATACAGAAGCAACGATCATCACAGTACCTGCGGACAAGTCCGTATACAATAAAAGCGGCAAAACTGTCGATAAAATAGCTGCTATACTGGAAAATCCAACGGCAACAAAACGTAATAGCATCACAATACTTTTTCGGTTAATAGCTGGTTGTGCGGAAATCATTGTCATCATCCTTTTATAAGAAATCGATTCATTTCTTTTTCTATATAACTTGAAATTAATATTTTATCCTCTGGCTGCTCGCTACGGAAAAACACTACGCGAGCTATTATGCTTAATCCTAAAATAAATAACTTCATTGTTTAAGCACAAAAGACAGGTTTATTCGTTCAACTTATATAGTAGCATACTAAACTTTCCTCTTATTTATACAAGCTATGGATAACAAAACAGCAAAACATCTCAGGCTATTGCATTTTCATCCGCCTCGGAAAGATGCCCATTATCACAGCTTCTCTATTTTCCATTATGCCTATGTCATGTTTAACACGTTCACGGAGTTTCTTTTTATCTACTATAACAAGAAAAAACATATATCTCTAACCATTTCCATTCATGGAGAAGAATATATCCCAGACTTTCACCTTTGATAGAAATCCAAGTTAATCGCACTGAATGTGTAAACTCCGGAAATGTCTTTTCTTAGTCAATACATTATGATTTGCTTTGTACCAGAGCTTGGATAAAGGCTCCAATGGTTTGTATCCAACTGCCTGCAAAATCAATATTTTCTCCTCTTTTCCCTTGCAGCTCCATAATGACCGATAAACCCTGCAAAGCATTTCCAATTGCTTGAAGCAGCGCACCGTAAATGTCATACAGTGTATCCAAGTACATCTCCTTTGTATCTAATAAACCAGGAAGAGCCATACTGCTTCCAACAGCTTGAAATAAGTTTCTTTGTATAGTTATTTTTTTCGTTGTTTCTTCATTCCATGGAGTGATTATTCCGCTAATCACAGAGGTGTTTCCAATTGCTTGTACTTGGTTTCCGATTTTATTTAAAGTAAGCTCTTTTTCGCTGTCTGACGCTAAAGCACTTCCAGTAGCTTGCATCACATTTCCTAATACATCCAAATGCTTTTGCAATGTTGCATTTAATTTAGAAGCAGGCGTACTGGCTATAGCAGAAAGCAGCGTACCTATAGCCCCGTCCCATGATCCGAATAATGCTTTCCAATGATTATCCATATTCAATTTCCTGCCCCTGTGATTATTTCATTGCCGACAAAAGTAACCGTCTGTTATTCAGTTATTACGTGTTGTTCTGAAACTCATCTAATTTTCTTTCTATTGATGCAAGTCTTTCTTCCAGCTGCCTGTCTTTAACATTTTGGTCTTCCGTTTCCTGTATAAATTCATCAATCGCCAACCCCGCAGCATAAGTGCTTATAGCATCCCCTAAAGTAGCCAGCAATCCCCCAACTAAAGCTAATATCAAACTGTAAGAAATCTGAATGTCTTCTTGTTCTGAATGGATAGAATGCTTATTCGTTTTTTTATCCATTTAACCTCAACCTCTCGATTCAAATCATATTCAGTTATTTATACTATTCCAATTAGACGTTTATCGTTAATAACATATACAAGGAAAAGCTGCTCCCCGGCAATAAACCGGGAAGCAGCTTTTCAATAAACACAATATTACATTTGCTATTTTCGCTTTTTATCATCCTACCTATATTGGCGGAAGTAAAAAGTATAGCCTTTTTATATAACACCAATAACTACGGCAATGATTACTAAAACAATGCTTAATCCCCATAACCAAGGCAGCGAATACTTAATATGACGCCCCATTTCTAAGCCTGATAAACCAAGTGCCAGCCAAACTGCTGGTGCGAGCGGACTAACAAATGTCCCTACGATATTACCAATAATCATCGCATATACGGTAGATATAGATTCTATGCCAAAACCATACGCAATTTGTTCGACAACCGGAAGCAATCCAAAGTAATACGCATCAGTACTCAACAGTAAGTCAAGAGGTACGCCTAAGAAACCAATTACCAGGTGTAAATATGGCCCAACAGCTTCAGGCATGATGGACACACCATCTTCTGCGATAGCGTCCAGCATTCCCGTACCTGTTAAAATTCCCAAAAATGTTCCAGCGGCCAAAATAATGGTTGCCATCGTCAGGGCACTTGATGCATGTGCTTTAATTCTTTCCGATTGATCATTCATTTTTGGATAATTGATTGGCAAAGCAAAACCAAGACCAATCATAAACGCAAGACCAGCTGGGATAACCCCAGTTACTAACAGCGTGATAACACCTATTACAATAATTGTATTTACCCAAAGTAATTTCGGGCGCGCATTCGGGTTTTCATTGGAAGAAAGCTTCTCATCATCAGTGCTGTCAGCATTTGCAACTTTCTCCATTGCAGCAGCACCCTCCAGTTTTCCATAGCGCTGTTCAATTTTCTGTTTTTCCCTAAATCCAAGAAATACGGCTATACCAATCATCAAGACCATCCCAATGATTTGGACTGGAATAAGCGGATACCATAATTCCGTAATATCCATACCTAACACAGAAGCAGCACGCCCTATAGGCCCTGCCCATGGAATCATATTCATGATAGCTGCACTCCCTGCAATCAAAAGAAGCAGCAAATATGGGTTCATATTCAATCGTTTATACAACGGCAGCAGTGCCGGAATCGAAATAAGAAATGTCGACGCTCCAGAACCATCCAACTGTGCAACAGCTGCAATAAATACCGTAGCTACACTTACAGCAATAACATTCCCCCGAGAAAGCGCCACCATCTTATTAATTAATGGATCAAATAATCCAGCATCCGACATCACCCCGAAGAATAGAATTGCAAAAATGAACATAACAGCAACATCCATTACAGTAGCAATTCCTTCATTAAAAAATTCGCCAATTTCTCCTAAACCAAAACCAGCAATAAATGCACCTAATATAGGTATTAATACCATCGCAATGATTGGCTGTACTTTGCCTCTAATCAATAAAATAACAATTGCCAGTATAGTTAGAAACCCTATTAAACTTAACATCCCTATCTCCCCTTATTCCATACTTTTTACTATTTCGTATGATTGCTAACTAGTTCCATTATATTGTAAGCGTTAACAATACAATTTTAAAAAAAAGAATTTTTTACGACTAATAAATAAAATAGCATGAAAAAAAAGAAGGGGGAACCTTCTTCTCATAAGTTGTTTATTTCTTATATTAATCATTTTGTTCATAAGTTTCACGACGCATATACTCTCGTTCTGGCCTGCCGACCGTTCCATATTTCAACCTCGTATGAACCTCTTTCGTGGACACCAAATACTCTAGATAGCGGCGTGATGTAGACCTGCTTGTCCCGATTTTCTTACTCAATTCCACAGCGGTGATTCCATTCCCTTTATTTGCTTCTAAGAGCTGTTTGATATCATTCAATGTAATCGAATCAATCCCTTTAGGCAAATTCGTATTTGTACTGCTGCTGGAGAAAGACGGGTAACTGCTGTCTGTAACACCTATAAAAGCGTCTATTTCCATTTGTCCGGCCGTTTCTTGAGCAGCAATAAATTCCCGGTATGCCTTATACCGTTCCAAGGACTGAACAAAACGCTCCGCATCGACAGGTTTTACAATGTAATCAAAAGCTCCTCCCCTAAATGCTTCTGCAACGGTTACTGTTTCATTCGCAGCAGTAACTGGAATCAAATCGATTTCATGATACAGATGACGTATTTGCCAAAGCAGCTCTAACCCTTGTACATCAGGAATGTAAATATCAAGCAGTATCAAGTGTGGACGAGAAGTGCACTTTTTAAGATAGGCAAGAGCTTCTTCCCCTGTCTTTACTACTTCCTGTACCATAAATCCTTCTACCCTCTCTACATATTTTCGATTGATTTCAGCCACTCGAAAATCGTCTTCGATAATAAGCGTTTGGATACTATCATGCATCCGATTCACCCCCCATTTTTAGGTATAATCATTACAAAACAAGCACCGCCCATTTCTCCTTCTTCCAACATAATTTGACCACCTTGTTTGCGGACAACATGTTGCATCAACGCTAACCCTATACCGCGATTTTTCTCTCCTTTTGTGGAGTATCCCTGTTCAAAGATATGGTCTGCCACCTCGTCTGATATACCCTGACCAGAATCATCCACCTCAACGACGATATCTTCCCCGATGTCCGTGAAAAAGAGACTAATTTGCCGCTCTCTCTCCGGATTACCTTTCACAGATTCCAACGCATTTTCGAGCATATTTCCGATACCAGTTAGTAATGCCTCCTGCTTATCCCCGTGGTAAACGCGATCGAGTTGACTGTCCGGGTGAATGGAGATAGTCACCCCAAGTTCATTCGCTTGGTTGATTTTCCCTTGCAAGAGCCCTTGAACTACTGGATCAGCTGCATGTTGCGTTAAGATTTGCGATTGCTTCTCTTGGATATTCCGTTTCTTTTTAATAAATTCGATGGCTTCTTTATATTCTTCTAACTGAAGCAAACCGAGAATGGTATATAAACGATTGGAAAATTCATGTGTTTGAGCACGTTGGGCATTTGCATACTGTTTGATTTGTTGAAGCTCCTGGGTCACATGTTCTATTTCTGTTTTTTTCCGGAAAGTAGAAACAGCGCCGGCTATTTCCCCTTCCATATAAACAGGTACTTGATTTACTAAAACAATGGATTCACCGAATATCATTTCCTTGTCATACTGACTTTCTCCGCTTTTCAATACTTCAAATAAACCTGTATTAGGAATGAATTGATCAATTGATTTTCCGGAAACATGCTCATACTGCTGATCCTCACGAAATAAGATCTGTTTTGCTGCTTTATTCATCATGGTTATCATTCCATGATGATCAACCGCTATCATGCCTTCATGCGTGGACTGCAATATCGCTTCCTTTTGCAGCAGTAAATAAGAAATATCCTTTGGCTCCATATCGAATAATAACTTTTTTATATGATAGGCAATAAAAATGGCGCCTGCAATTCCTAATATAACAATACCTATCATAGTAAGCCACAGAGACTTGCTCTGATTCGCTATAATGCTTTGGACATCCTCATTTAGAAAGCCTATAGACACCACACCGATAATATTCCCTGTTTCATCTCTTACTGGCACCTTTCCGCGAATTGATAATCCAAGGGACCCTTCGCTTCGAGACACATAAGCTTCTCCATCTTGTAAAGCACGGGCATTGTCTCCTCCAATCATCCTTTCCCCGATCCTTTCCGGGTTTGGGTGAGAATAACGAATGCCTTCCTCGTTTCCTACAACAATAAATTCAGCACCCGTTTCTTCCCGAATCGGAGCAACAATTTCCTGAATGACCGCAGAAGGATCATCTAACTCAAAGGCCGAACTGATTTCTGGTGTATTGGCGACACTTTGCGCTACGCTTAGCGCACGTTTCCCGACTTGGTCTTCAATAGTGTTAGAAATAAACGAATGGAGAAACCACGTAAAAAGAATAAAAATTCCCAAAATCAGCAAGCTGATCAGGAGAATCATCTTACTTTTTAAACCAAATGTTGCTTTAGGTTCCCCGTTTTCCATTCTATACGGCTTATGAAAATGAAACATATTGCTGTTCTCCTCGTTATACAAAACCTGCAGGAAAGATTTAGTATCAGCACCTTATCCAAACCCCTCCGCTTCAAGTTTTTCTAATTTTTTGTAATTCTATTATAAAGGCAGCGAGGTATGTATGTCACTTTTTTGATGTATATATAATCCCAACTACATTTACTTGATGATTGATCGCAAATCCTTTCCTATACTATGTCTCTCATTTCCCTCTCTCTTAAATCAATTTAAACAAATTGCTTTATCGCATGCTCAATCTCTTCCTTCCATTTCCGCCTGCCAAAAACGACAAATTTAAATATCTCTCCATTTCTTAAAGTGACTGTGACACCATTCGGAATTCGAATAAATAAAAGTTTATTTACTGATAGTTCTACTTGTTCAATCTCTTTTAAACCAATCGATACTACATTCGACTGAATGTTTACTCCATGCGGACGGTGTGTTAATTCCTTTTCCGTCAATAATAAGGTGCCTCCCGATGCTTCGTATTGTTTCCAGAGATTTGCCTTTCCCTTTTTAATGATACGTTCAGACATACCCTTCCCCCTTTAACTCATGCTTTTTTTTAATTGTCACCAGACCTCTAGGTTATAATTCTAGTTAGACTTATACAAATCACTACGGTGAGGCTAGTAATCGCAGCCCCAGATACGAAAAGTTATCCTTTCGTATCTGCAAAAAAATTCAGAAACTATATATACATTAACAATTTCTGAATTCGGTGTAAAATGAATATTGTCTATTACCCTTCTATATCACGCCTTTTTCACCCCAGCATCCCAATAAGAATAACAAAACCTGACTGAAAGATTTTTCATCTGTCAGTCAGGTTTTGTTTTGCTTTTATTTATTTTTCACTTTTGCAACAATAATCATAATCACTGCTACAACAACGGCCGGTATCAGCCAGCCCAGCCCTTCTGCATAAAGCGGCAGGACATCCAGTGTTTCTAAAATCGCGTTTAACCAACCTGGTAAATCAAGCTCCAATGACTCAAAAAGTGCTACCAGGCCATCGATGATACCGAAAATAAATGTAACGGCAATCGTTGGAACATATACGAGACGTGAATGATCAAAAAATGGGGATACAAATGTTAATAAAACTAACACCATCGCCAGCGGATATAAGAACATCAGCACCGGCGTAGAAAATGCAATAATATTTTCCAAACCAAAGTTAGCTACGACAAATGTTAAAATAGCAAAGAAAAACACCCATGGCTTATAAGCAATCGCAGGAATCAATGAATGGAAATATTCCGCATTTGCGGTAATTAATCCGATAGCTGTAGTCAGACAGGCTAAAATAATAATTGCTGCCAGCAAAACAGATCCCAATGTGCCAAAATAATATTCTGCTGCTCCGCTTAATACTGGTCCGCCATTATCAAATATACCCAATTCTGTCACGCTGGTTGCACCTAAATAAGAGATACCTACATAGATAATAACGAGTAAAGCTGTTGACGTTAAGCCAATTTTCGTAACAGCGGACAAAATTTGATTGTTGTTTGTAATTCCAAAACTTTTTATCACATTAATAATAATGATTCCGAATACCAATGCTGCTAAAGCATCCATTGTATTATATCCTTCTAAAAATCCAATAAAGAAGGCAGACGATTGATATGTTTCCTCTGGTGATTGGATAGCCCCCATCGGATTGAAAAGAGCAACTGCTAATAGAATAAGCAGTAACACGACAAGAACCGGCGCCAGAAACTTGCCAAGATTATCAACTATTTTTGATGGAAACAGCGAGAACAGTAGCGCAACCAAGAAAAATGCTCCTGTAAAAATCAATAGAACCATAGATTGTGATCCTTCACTTACGTAAGGCGCAATCCCAACCTCATAAGCAACTGTACCTGTTCTTGGTGCCGCGAAAAATGGCCCGATGGTTAAATAAAGGAGGGCTGTGAACGCAAGTCCATAAACAGGGTGCACACGGCTTGCAAGCTCCTGAAGGTTATTTTTTCCAGAAAAGCCCATTGCCATAATACCGAGAAATGGCAGCCCCACTCCGGTTATTAAAAAGCCAATCGTAGCCGGGGTAATATTTTCTCCGGATAATTGCCCCAACTGAGCTGGAAAAATCAGATTTCCTGCTCCAAAAAATAACGCAAATAACATAAATGCAATTGCTAAGTAATTACCTGGTCGCAGTTTGGTATTCATTTTATTCCTCCTATCTCCAAACCGAAAATTCTTGGAATTATCTAATTATTTTACGTAATTTGACACAAAAGCAATCTTACTACTTTCAAAAATAAATTGCAATGGAAAGAATGGGAAATTACGTATGCAGTAAAAACGGTTAAAAACGATTTTAGTTTATCGCCATACACTCCTTATACAAAGTACAAAAGTGTTCTAACCTGGCGTTACTCTTTTAATTACTTTTCCGCAAATGACGAGGGTTCAAACAGTGCCCTTCTAAATATATATAAGTTGAATTATTAAATCTATCTTTTTAATTTTTCTAACGTAATCATTCATTAATTATGTTGTTATATGCTGTAATAAGCGGAGGAAATATACGGAGACTCCTATGGGAAAGCGTAGTGTTTTTCCGGAGCGAATGCCAGAAGGCAAAATCTTTACTTCAACTTATATAGTTTCTTTTTTTCATATAGACATTATCTCTTCTAGCTTATACCATTAAGATACGTACAAATTTTACAAAATTGTATAAAGAGGTCGATAAATGATGAAATTATCCCGTCGTGTAGAACAGCTTCCTTCTCAATTCTTTGCATCTCTGGCAGGTAAAGTAGCCGCTGCCGTCAAAGAAGGAAGAGATATTATTAACTTAGGACAAGGAAATCCCGATCAGCCCACACCGCCACATATTATCCGCGCTCTTCAGAAAAGCGTGGAAGATCCTGTTACACATAAATATTCTCCTTTCCGCGGAACGGATGAATTTAAGCAAGCTGCCGCTCAATTTTATAAAAGAGAATATCATGTTGATTTAGACCCCGCTTCCGAGATTGCTGTACTATTTGGGAGCAAGATTGGGCTGGTAGAACTCCCTTTGGCGGTCATGGATAAAGGCGAATTAATGCTGTTGCCTGATCCAGGCTATCCAGATTACTTATCTGGTATATCTTTAGCAGATGTTACGTATGACACCTTTGCTTTATTAGAAGAGAATCATTTTTTACCGGACTATGCTGCATTAACAGAGGAGCAAAAGAAACTTGCTAAACTGCTATATTTGAATTATCCAAATAATCCGACTGGAGCAGTTGCAACGAAATCATTTTTTGAAGAAACCGTTGCATTAGCGGAAAAACATGACATTGGCATTGTACATGATTTTGCATATGGAGCCATCGGCTTTGACGGATATAAGCCAATGAGCTTCCTGCAGACAGAAGGCGCAAAAAATGTCGGTGTGGAATTGTACACCCTTTCTAAAACCTATAATATGGCAGGATGGCGTGTCGGTTTTGCTGCCGGAAATAAAGATATGATTGAAGCCATTCAAATTCTGCAAGACCACTTGTTTGTCAGCCTTTTTCCAGCGATTCAAAAAGCTGCCGCAGAAGCTTTATCGGGCGATCAGCACGCTGTAACTTCTCTTGTAGCTCTCTACGAACAGCGTCGGGATACATTAATGGAAGAGTGCAGGCGCATCGGCTGGAATGTCACGGCGCCAAAAGGCTCCTTTTTTGCTTGGCTCCCAGTGCCAATAGGTTTTACGAGCGAAGCATTTGCTGATTATCTATTAGAGGAAGCCGATGTAGCTGTTGCAGCCGGAAATGGTTTTGGAAAGACAGGGGAAGGGTTTATCCGGGTAGGATTACTGGTTGAAAATGAACGAATTCGTGAAGCCATACGCCGGATTGAAAAACTTCAATTATTTTAAAGTAAACCAAAAGGAAGCGAAAAGGAGATAAGAATGATGAGCGTTATTTCTGATATTTTAACACACATTGAAACAGCTTACCGGACCGGACAGCCTGTTTCATTTATTCGTAATAAGTATACGATCAGCGAAGAAGAAGCATACAATGTACAGCATGCTTTTATCCAAAACCGTGTTCAGCAAGGGGATGCGGTTGCTGGCTATAAAATCAGTATGACTAGCGCAGATACACAAGCCATTGCCGGCACCCATGAGCCTGCTTATGGAACGATTCTGACATCACAGGTGCTGCAGGGAGGTTCTGAATATGACTTATCCCGCTTATTCTCTCCCTTGATTGAACCGGAATTGATGTTTTTCATTCATGAAGATATATCCAGGAACGCTGATGAGCAGGAAATTATCGAGAAAACATCGGTTGCTCCAGGTATTGAAATTCCTGATGCAAGATATATCGACTGGTTCCCTAACTTTTCATTGATTGATTTACTATCTGACAATACCGCAACAGGCAGAATCGTTGTTGGTAATACTGTCCCTTCACCCGGATTGGAGATACTAGGTGCGATTGAACTAGATTTACAGTTCAATGGTAAAACGACACATACTGGACGTTCTGATGCTGTATTAGGTAATCCTGTATATGCTGTCAAATGGCTCGTACAGAAATTAGCTGAGCATAACCAGTCCCTACGAAAAGACATGGTGGTTTCTTCAGGAACGTTTATCCCGCCATTTAAAGCAGAAGCAGGGAAATACCTGGCCAGCTACAAAGATATTGGCAGCGTAGGAATAACATTGGTCTAAAGAGATATACGAAGAGGCGCACATCATGTTGCTCCTCTTTCTATTTATTACAGGAATGCTTTTTAATCATTTTATAAACAAGCATAAGACATTTCTTCTTTTAAAATATAGCTTGTTTTTCCATATGTGTCTTTTCATAGTGTAAAAAATACCGCCATCTGTTAAAGTAAAGAATATAACTTTAAAAGCGTATGGATGTACTTCAATTAACCAATAAATAAACACGCAGAAAATAGTCGCAAGAGGGGTTCAAAAGATGACAGAATGGTACAAACTTGATAATGCAGGAAAAATGTTTCATGCTGTATCCAAACCGACAAATTCTTCGGTTTTTCGGCTTGCTGCTGTCATGAAAGAAACTATACAGCCTGATAAGCTGCAGCTTGCACTTGATGATGTTATCAAGCGCCTGCCAATGTTTGCAGTAAAGCTTAGCAAGGGTGTGTTTTGGGATTTTCTTGTAGAAAATAAAGAGAAGCTTTTTGTACAATACGAAAACCAGTATCCATGTGCACCGATTGATCCGATCGAAACGAATGGGTTTTTGATGCGTGTGATGTATTATAAAAAAAGAATTGCTGTAGAATTCTTTCATTCTGTAACAGATGGCACAGGTGCTTTAGAATTTGTTAATGCGCTTGTGTATCATTATCTCATTCGGTTGGGTGAAGATGTCAGTTACCAAAGTAAACTAATTAATATCAAAGATGAACCGAGCTATTTCGAGCGAGACGACAGTTATCAAAACTATGGCACTGATGAAAAGCCGGAAAAATTCAAAGAAGCATCCTCCTATCAAATTCGAGGCGGAGCAATAGATCAAACTGTAGTTGTGCACGGGAAAATGAGTGCAGAAAGCGTACATCAGCTTGCCAAAGCACACGGAACAACCATTACTGCTTTTACCTCTGCACTGCTTATTGCAGCTATTTACAGAGAAAGACTTAAATTTCGGGCTTACCAGGAAGAAATAAAAATTGCTATTCCTGTTAATTTAAGAAATCTCTTCCCTTCCAATACACTTCGTAATTTTTTTGGTATCGTCAATATTGGTATGGCTGTAACAGAGAAAACAACTTTAGAAGAAATCATCTCAGAAATATCCAAACAATTACGAGAAAAAATAAGGAAAGAAAGCTTGCAGCAAACGATTAATGATCGGGTGAAATGGCAGACAAGACTGGCAGCAAGATTTATCCCGCTTCCATTGAAATACCACGCAATACGTTATGGATATAGAAGTTTCAGTGAACGTACCAAAACGATGACGATGACAAATCTAGGGAAGGTACATCTTTCTGAATCGATGGAATCACATATTTCTCATATGGAGTTCATTTTATATCCGACAAAAAAAAGTCCGATTAACGGAGCAATGGTTGCTGTCGGGGACGAATTGGTGATTTCATTTGCGAGAATGATCCAAGAAGCAGATATTATTCGAACTTTTTTCAGGGAACTTTCAAAGACATATCATTTGGATATCGAAGTATACTCCAATGACAGCAGGTGAAAACAATGCAACATTATTGCACAAATTGCAAAACCTATACCAAACAGCAATACTGTCCATTATGCAAGCATAAGCTTTCTCATAAAACGGGGGATAATACATATTATCCTATTTATGATACCAAAATCCAGCGACGACGTTTCGCCCAAAGACTTGTCTTATTTATTTCTATCTCTGCTGTCAGTATAAGTTTACTCATTAATTTACTGACCAATCCGGAAAGGTTATGGTTTTTGTATGTGTTAAGTCCTGTTCTGTACGGATTACTAACAATAAACCATACCATTCTTTCCAGAGCACATGTCGGCTCTAAGGTCATTCTGCAAGTTATCGCTCTATCTGTTATGTTGTTTATCTTGGATGCAGCATCCGGAAGCTCAAAGTGGTCCATACATTATGTCATTCCCTTTCTTGTTACACTTGCTACAGTACTTGTAACGATTATTGTATTGCGAAAACCAATGAAATGGCGGGAGTACATTGGGTATATGTCAACCATGGTCATTCTCGGTTTTCTTCCTGTTGTTCTATTCTTAAGTTCGTGGTCCACAGTGCTATGGCCGAGCGCTACTACTGCTTTATATGCGCTGTTAACATTAATTGGAATGGTATTATTTTCAGAAAAAACAATGAAAAACGAGATTGTACGGCGTTTTCATTTTTAATAAAAGCGCATGTTGTCCCCTCTTCTTATCAACATGCGCTTTATATCTGTCCTCTGCTCCAACAACCAATTTGCCGCTTTCTCCATGCAGTTTCTCCTTCTTTACTTCTTTTTTCTTTTTCCATTTTAGATGGTGATTCTTAAAACAACGTTGCTTTCTACCCCACTTCTTTCATCTTCTCGTATGCTCCGCTCCTTATTTGGTAAAACTAATCATAAATTTACTAATATTAAAATATGATAGCTACCATTTTCCTAAAAATCATAAAGGAGCAGTTAAAAATGATTGTATTAGATACCAACATGCCTGGAAAAAGAGGTTTTTTGAGAAAATTACAGATTCATTTAGATGAGCTTGGCTTTCATATAAATAGAAAGAATACACATCATGCTTTCTTTCATGGAATGCTTTCCAGCAAGGCCACAGAGAAACTGTACTTATCTCTCCCTTTTCAAATATTGCATGAAGAACAGGATCAACCATCTGCTCAAATTGAATTTGGAAATCCACAGATTGTCCCGTCCGCAGCCTGCCAGGATACCAATTCATTTCAAAACACACTTCACCAACAGGATTTCCATTACTGGAAGTGCAAGGGAGAACAAGCTGTACAGCAAATCATCAATCATATCGATAATAATCTTTAGTTGAACTTTTCCATCCCATCCAGCATACTAAAAATGAGATGGCATAAGGGAGGGGCGTTATGTATCACTTTGTAGAAGAGCAAATTAAAAAGGCAGTGGATGATGGCGAATTCGAGCATTTGCCTGGCAAGGGAGAACAATTAGATTTGCGTGATGAATTTGCAGGATTGCCTGAAGAAGTGAAACAATCTTTCCGTATCTTAAAACGGGCAGGTTATCTATCAAAGGAGCAGGAAAATCAAAAACAGTATATATCGCACAGTGATTTAATGAAAATTGCAACAGACGGCGAAAAGCAAGCGGATCAATCTGAAAAACAAGAAGCTTTCCGCATATTAACCAAAGAACGTAAACTGGATAAAAGCAGTATTTTTCATAAATACGCAAAAAAGATTCGGCACAAGTTATTTCAATGAAAAAGGGACTAACCTATGATGCGTTAATCCCTTTTTTATATGGATCAAGAATACTTGGAATTAATGAACGTTAAAAATAACCAAAACGCTGGCGGCATTACTACCCACCATACGTTTTGGTTATCTCTTCATCTTCTTAGAACAAGCCCAGCTGTTGCGAAGCCAATCCATCAAATTCAATGCCCAACATTTGCTGCAGCTGTTTCGCATTACCGCCCGCATGTCCACCCGAATTATTGTTAAACAAAATAATAACTTCTTTACACTGTTTTTCCAGCTTTTTCACTTCTTCAGCGATAGCTGTTAATTCTTGTTCGTTATATTCATATAAGTAGCGAACTTTTCGCCAATTTGCATTACCTGAATAATTCCATCCGTGCACATTCCTTCCATGCAATCGGATAAGTGCTTTATCTTTTGTGGTTACAACAGGTACAAATGGCACAGATTTTTCACCAGCCTGCGGTTCATCCGCAATCGCATGAATCCAGCCCTCTTGCTTCATAAAATCCAGCGTTTGCTGCTGAAATCTTTCTTCGTACCAGGACTGCTGCCTAAATTCCAATGCAACTGGAATATCCTTCATTTGCTGTTTACAATAACGGATATACTGTACATTCTCTGTCCTGCAATCAAACCACGGTGGAAATTGAAACAGAACAGCTCCCAGCTTTCCTGCTTTCTGAAGCGGCTCAATGGATTCCCTGAACGCCTGGAACATTTCTGCTTTCGTTTCAAAAGGATTTTCCTTCTCCTCTCGATCATGCCCCGTCATCCCTTGATAGGCTTTCACGATAAATTGAAAATTCTCTGGTGTCTCCTTCGCCCATTTTTCCATATTACGAATAGGCTGTACCGCATAGAAGGAGGCGTCTAATTCTACCACTGGAAAATGACTGCTGTATTCTTGTAATTTTTCATGCGCTTTTGTATCATCTGCATAAATCGAATCGTGGTCTCCCCATCCTGTTAAACCAATTTGAATCACTTTAAACACCTCTCTTACACTACTCCCTTACTTTGCGTTGATCCCGCCGCACCATATATTTAACAAATGGAATAATAATAATGGATAAAAATAAAATCCGGAACAGCTGGAAAGAAGTTACCACCGTCACTTCCGCCTGAATCGATGCAGCGATAATTCCCATCTGATCGACACCGCCCGGAACAACACTTAAAAAGCTGGTCGCAAAATCCATAAAATAATGCGCCATCCATTCACTGATGAAAAAAGCCACACTGATTAATATGACACACGAACCAATAGCATACACAATATGTGATTTCATTTTCTTCAGCTTATCCCGCTCCAACAATAAGCCTACATAAATCCCAATAAAAAGTTGCGCAATATGCAGTAAATTATCCGGCATGACCGGGACCTGAATCGATAATAGATTACAAACCATGATAAAGAAAACAGGTCCTAATAAATAGGCAGTAGGTACTTTGATTAACTTACAGGCCATTCCCACTATGTAGCATAGAATCAATAATCCGAATAAGACTAGTGAATAGCTTTCTCCTGTATTATCAGATGCTGCACTGCCATTATTACTGGAAACAATAAACGGAACCAGTGTAATAATCGCCAGCAGCCGCATGACTTGGTAGAACGTTACAACTGTTATATTCAAGGTCTTTTGCTCTTCTGCAAAGACAACAACCTGCTGTAATCCGCCCGGAGCACAACACGCCATTGCTGTTCCGATATCCAGCCGCGCCCATTTCGAAACTGCAAAACTGATACCCATAAACAAAATGAAAAAGATAATGTTAATGATAATCATCATCGGAAAATAGTTTATCATATCCTGCAGTGCTTCTAATGTAAAAGCATAACCAATCGTATACCCGGCAATGACCAGCCCAATATTTCGAAAAGTGGCATCCCAGGCCATTCTCCAAGTTGATTTTAAATGGAACAATAATGTTACAATCATTGGTCCAAGCAGCCAAGGTAACGGCAGTCCGATCACTGAAAAGATAAAAGCTCCTAAGAGACCAATTGCCATCGTTCTCAGGAATAAAAATATCATATAATTCCCTTCCTTCTTTTCCTATTATAACGTTTCCACACAAATAGGAAAATCTATTATTTCGTTATTATAAGTAAAAAAATTGCAATACCTTTTTAAATACATTCAATGAATTATATAAATATGGTTTGCTTCTCTTTTTAATTGGGTATTATGATTTTAGATAAATTTTTTTAACAGAGACTGGAAAGGGTGAATAAATATGAAAAAAATATTACTTTTATGCTTTACACTGCTTCTTTCCATTACTTTAGCAGCATGCGGGACAAGTGATGACAGCGGCTCAGAAAACGGGACAGCCAATGAGCCTGACTCTAGTGAAGATGCCAATGATAATAATCAGGATGCAAATATAGAAAATGAGAACACAGATACGAATAATAGCAATGATACAACGGAGAGTAATGGCGATGCGGACTTAACTAGTGTTTCCTTAAGCACAGAAGATGCGAATGAAGCTTTTCTTGATCATTTCCCTGGTTCAAACCTTACTTCTATTCAATTAGATGAAGAAAACGGCGAGCTTGTCTATGATATAGAAGGCTATGATGACACACTGGAATATTCTGCTGAAATAGATCAAAATGGAGATGTTATATCAGACGAAAGAGAGCAAAAGGAATCGGATGAGCAAAATAATGAATTAGTGCTCGGTGATTATATCTCTGCTGAAGAAGCACTATCTACAGCATCAGAAGCTCCTGAAGCAGAAGGCATTACTGCAAGAAGCTGGTCATTAGAATTTGAAAATGGCAGCCCGGTATATGAAGTGAATTTTGAAGATATGGATTCTCAAGAAGTAGATGTGTATATTGATGCAGAGTCTGGAGAACAACTGCATGTAGAGGTAGACGATTAAGGATTTTATAAAGCAGGCTGAAGTTTTAAAGCTTCAGCCTGCTTTATTTATGCTACCCCTGCAGGTTTCAGTATTAAAATACTTTACGTTGATAAATAAATTGGCTGACTAACCAAGAGAAGAGGTATAAGCCAATCGCTATAGCTGCACTGCTTAAATAAAGCGTCGTTGTTGATAAGCTTGCAATAAAATCTGTCATCGTTGTGAGATGCTTTGCCAGAAAACGGGAAGCCGGTTGAAAACCTATTGCTAAAACTATCATCCCAATAAAAACCGCTATCCCAATATAAGCAGGTTTTAAAATATAGAATAAGGGAAACGCGAATGCTGCAAGAATAAAGAATAACAATGCCGCTATAGTCATATCCTCCAATCCAAAACCAAAACGAGTCAGGTATAGTACTACCCCGGCCAACGCAATCGATATAACCATATATACAATGGCCCCAAGATATCTGGAAGCAACAATTTCTTTACGTGTATAGGGTAAGGAATTAAGCAGCATATTTGATTCTGTCATAGAATCGTAAATATAAGCATTTGCAGGTATAAACGTGCTGGCAAGCAGAAAAATCAGAATCGGGCTGAGATTTTGCGCAAAGAAAACTAGAAAAATAATGAGTGGTACAAATAGGAGAAGCTGATTTTTTTGAATAATAATGTCTTTTTTTATTAAATTAAACATGCTGTTGCCTCGCTCCTTTTGCATAAAACATAATATCTTCCAACGTAGCTGCTTCCATCTCGACACGATCGCCAAGTAATGCTTGGACCTCTCTGACATCATCTGTTAAAGCCTGAAAACCAGAAGCAGAACGCTCCACCTTTATAAATATATCTTCTGTTTCCCTAGTCAACAAATCAATACTTCCCTTGACCAAAGCATATCGGTTCTGCATATCTTCCATCGAATCATGGAAAAGCATTTTTCCCTTCTGAATAAATGCAACATCATCCGCAATCCGCTCTAAATCACTGGTAATATGCGTCGAAAAAAATAAGGTGCGTCCTCCGTCGTCCATCATCTCCTGTAATATATCCAGCAGTTCTCTCCGGAAAACCGGGTCTAATCCCGCAGTCGGTTCATCCATCATAATAAATTCTGCATCATGGGATAATGCGATAGCCAAAGAAGCTTTCATCTGCATTCCTTTCGAAAAAGTTTTAATTGCTTTATTTAACGGTAACTCAAATAGCTTGATATAGTTATAAAATACTTTATCATCCCAATTTTTATAAGCCGGAGCCACAATTCGCTTGATGTCTTTTAAATTTAAACTTTCATAAAACACATTACTGTCATAAACAAAGCCCATGCGCTCTTTAATTTGTTTCTCATTACCAGCATAATTCATCCCAAAGATCTTCACTTCTCCTTCATCCGGCTGCAGCAGATGCATCATCAGCTTCATTGTAGTCGATTTCCCTGCCCCGTTGGCACCAACAAATCCAGTTACATGGTCTTGTTTAATTTGCAAATCGATATTCTCCAAGGAAAAATCCTTAAACCGTTTGGTTACATTTTTAAATTCAACGATATGTTCCATACAATTTTCTCCTCTCCTGAATTTTATATTTATATTGTTTATTGTATATATACTATATTAACACTATATACATTATTAAAACATTCCTTTCGTTACTTTGCAATGGTGAAATGATTTTTCACAAAAAAAGAGACCTCAGCTAGGTGCTTAAGATCTCTAAACGGTGTTTATTCCATATTAAGATTACGTTTTTAAAAAGCTTTCCGTTGATAAATTACTTGGCTGAATAACCAAGAAGCTGCATATAATACGGCAATGATCCCTGCACCGCTTCCATAAATGGCAACAGTCGATGTATTGGAGAAGAAATCAACAATTGGTGTGACGTACTCTCCAATAAACCTGATTATCGGACCACTTAACACAACAATTAAAACAAAGCCTATTGTAACCACTGTTCCAATATGTCCCGGTTTCAATAAATAGAACAATGGAAAAGCAAAAGCAAACATAGAGAGGGTAATCCCTGCTCCGATAGCAACATCCATCCAAGTAAAAGGACGATTAAATACATAGAAAAGTGCTATGGTAATCCCAATAGATACAGCCATATAAAAAATGGCTCCAATATACCTGGAAGCAACAATTTGCGTACGGGAATAAGGCAACGAATTCAGTAATATATTTGTTTCTACTTTTTCATCATACGAATAGGCATTAATTGGAATAAAAAATCCAGCAAATACAAAGATAATAAAAGCTGACATATGCGAGCCTGCAAAAATAAAGAAAAGTATGAACGGAATAAATATATACAGTTGAAATTTCTGTATAATTAAATCTCTTCTGATTAAATTAGTCATATGAATGATTTGCTCCTTTCATATAAAACATGATTTCCTCTAACGATACTTCTTCAATCACTACATGGTCGTCGAATACTTCTTTTACTTTTGACGCATCTTTTGTCAAAGCTTGAAATCCGTTGGGCAAACGTTCTATTTTTATAAAATACGCCTCTGTATCTGCATCCAGTAATTCTGTGCTTCCCTTTACAATGGCGTACTGCTCCTGCAGCTCATACACAGGTTTATCAAAGAGAATTTCCCCTTCATCCATCAGAACAATATAATCGGCAATCCGGTCCAAGTCACTTGTGATATGGGTGGAGAAGAGAATGGTCCTTCTTCCATCTACCATGACCTCCTGAAGAATATCTAATAACTCCCGGCGAGATGTTGGATCCAAACCTGCTGTCGGTTCATCCATGATAATTAACTCTGCATCATGGGAAAGAGCCATCGCAATCGATGCTTTCATCTGCATCCCTTTGGAGAATTTTTTGATAGGTTTATTTAAAGGGAGCTCAAATTGGTCCACATACGCTTTAAATTGATTTTGATCCCAATGCGTATATGCCGGTGCAACAATCTTGCTGATATCCTTTAAATTCAGTGATTCATAGAATATATTACTGTCATAAACAAATCCGATACGATCTTTTATTTCTTTTTCATGACTGGTGTAATCCAGTCCAAATACACTTACATCTCCATTATCCGGCTGCAGCAGATTCATTATGAGCTTCATGGTTGTTGATTTTCCGGCGCCATTCGCCCCAATGAATCCCGTTACAAATCCCTGCTTTATGCGCAGATTCATATTATCTATCGTGAATGCTTTCAAAGTTTTGGATACACCGTGGAGTTCGATTATATTTTCCATTCCCATCACTCCTCATACAACAGCTTTAATAATTCCTGCAGCTCTTCATAAGGCAAACCAATCTCCTTACTATTGGAAATAACTGCACTCAGCTGTTCTTCAATCACTCGTAATTTCTTCTCCCGAATCACATCTAAATTTTGTTCAGCAACAAACGAGCCTTTACCCACTATCGAATAAATAAATCCTGATTTTTCCAATTCTTCATAAGCCCGTTTTGTCGTAATCACACTTATTTTCAAATCCTTCGCCAACTGTCTAATGGAAGGCAATGCTTCTCCCTCCGCCAGATCACCAGACAAGATTGCTGTTTGAATTTGCTTTAAAATTTGCTCATAAATCGGCTCCTTGGAGCTGTTTGATATGATAATTTGCATGTCCATACCTCATTTATCTGATTGTATATCTTCATTATACACAGTTTAGGAAGTATTGAATAATATTGTCAAGCTATACTCCATACAAATGCTGCATTTGCAAGATTACTTCATCATTCACCCTTTCCAACAGTGTATATATACTTTATAAACAATATGTACATATTAAAACATCTTTCTTTTCTTTTTTCAACAATAAAAAACGCCCTAAGCCTTCCATGATATAGAAAACTTAGGACGTACACTGTTCATGTTACTTACATTTTCGCATAATACCGTTGTTTTATATTCTATTCTTCCAATTTAAACACACGTGTCGCCTCGACAGCTTTTTGCCATCCTTTATACAGTCTATCACTTTCTTCATTATCCATTTTATCCTGGAATGTTTTCTCGACTTTCCATTGCTTAGCAATCTCTTCCTGGCTATCCCAGAAGCCGACAGCCAATCCGGCCAGATAAGCAGATCCGAGCGCTGTTGTCTCTTGAATCACAGGACGTTCTACGTCTACATCCATAATGTCGCTTTGGAACTGCATTAAGAAATCATTTTTCACCGCTCCGCCATCGACACGAAGCGTTTTTAATTCCATATCGGAGTCTGTTGCCATGGCTTCGATAACATCTCTGGTCTGATAAGCTAGCGATTCTAATGTCGCACGGACAAAATGCTCTTTTTTGGTTCCTCTTGTTAAACCGAAAACAGATCCACGTGCTTCACTATCCCAATATGGCGTTCCTAAACCAACAAAAGCCGGTACCACATACACACCATCCGTTGAGTCTACACGTGTTGCAAAATCTTCACTCTCCGGGCTGGATTCAATCATTCTTAAACCGTCACGCAGCCACTGAATAGCAGAACCAGCTACAAAAATACTTCCTTCGAGTGCATACGTTACCTTGCCGTCGACACCCCAAGCGATCGTAGTCAACAGTCCATTTTTGGATTCAACTGGCTTCTCTCCTGTGTTCATTAATAAGAAGCCGCCTGTACCATATGTGTTTTTCGCCATTCCCTGTTCAAAACAAGCTTGTCCAAACAGAGCTGCTTGCTGGTCACCCGCAATACCGGCAATCGGAACTTCCGCACCAAAGAAATGATAGGATACCGTTTTCGTATATTCCTCGGAAGATGGGCGAACTTCTGGCAGCATTGATTTCGGCACACCCAAAATGTCGAGCAGCTCTTCGTCCCATTCTAAGTCATAAATATTAAACATCAATGTTCTGGCTGCATTGGAATAATCGGTCACATGGGTTTGTCCGCCTGAAAACTTATAAATAAGCCATGAGTCAATTGTACCGAATATCAGGTCGCCAGCTTCTGCTTTTTCTCTTGCTCCCTCTACATTATCCAATATCCATTTTACTTTGGTTCCTGAGAAATAAGGGTCAATCAAGAGACCTGTTTTACTCCGGAAAGTATCCTCGTAACCTTGTTCTCTTAATTCCTTACAAATAGGCTCTGTTTGACGGGACTGCCAGACAATAGCTCTATAAATCGGACGGCCTGTATTTTTGTCCCACACAACTGCAGTCTCACGTTGGTTGGTAATACCGACCCCTTCTATCTGTTTCGCTTCAATACCTGTTTTATTTAATACTTCTGCAATACAGCCAAGGACAGAAGTCCAAATTTCATTGGCATCATGCTCTACCCAGCCTGGTTTATCAAAGTACTGTTTAAATTCTATTTGTGCTGTATCGACAATTTCCCCTTTATTGTCAAATACAATTGCACGTGAACTGGTTGTTCCTTGATCAATTGAAAGAATATATTTCTCTGCCATCCCTGATTCCTCCATTTTTAATTTAAGATTTTGCCTTCTGGCATTCGCTCCGGAAAAACACGACGCTTTCCATGGGATCGGCTTCATGTTTTCCTTCGCTGATTACAGTTTTAACCACATAATGAATGATTGATTATAATGTTAGATAAAATAGATTTAATAATTCATCTTATATATTTATTACTTACCCTAAAATAACTTATTTTATTCTTTATGATGAAGCAGTCTGGTTCACTCGTTTCTGTTCATTGAAGAATGCTGCAATTAGTGCAATGATGACGATAACAGATGTTATCCAAAAACCTGCACCTATATTTCCTTCAAACATAGCGCTATAGAAAAATGCACCGTATACACCACCCACAACAGGACCAATAATTGGAATAAATGCATAGCTCCAGTCTGAATCACCTTTACCGATAATCGGTAAAATAGCATGTGCAATTCTTGGACCCAAATCGCGGACTGGATTAATCGCATAACCGGTCGGCCCGCCTAGAGACATACCAATAGCAACAATTAATAAACCGACAATTGCAGGATTTAACCCTTCCGCAAGTTCGTTTGCGCCAATAAATAATAAACCCAGAACCAATACAAAGGTTCCGATGATTTCACTTACTAAATTGGCAGGATAACTCCTTACAGCCGGTCCTGTCGCAAACACACCTAATTTAGCACTTTTGTCTTCCGTTTCTCTCCAATGCGGAAGATACTGGAAGTAAACAATAATTGCACCGATAATCGCACCGATTAACTGCCCGGATATATACGCCGGCACTTTGTTCCAAGGAAAGTCGCCAATTGCGGCAAACCCTAATGTTACCGCAGGATTTAAGTGTGCGTCAGATACATTTCCTGCTGCATAAGCTCCCAGCATGACAGCTAACCCCCATGCTATGGAAACCAATACCCATCCGGCGCCTTCTGCTTTTGACTTTTTTAATTCTACCCCGGCAACAACACCGACACCTAGGATAACAAGAATCATTGTGCCAATTAACTCAGCCAAAAATTCAGTCATGGTCTTTCGTCCCCTTTGCTAAATAAAATAATCTATGGATTTTAACAAGCATTTTAAGAATACATGACAAATAAAAAAGTTCACACAGATATAAACGTTTTCTTTTTCGTGAAAACGATTTACTGTGTGAACTTTATCTCCGACACAACCCTTAACTTGTCAATGAACACCTTATACCAAAAATAAAACGCTGTCAATAACTTCATTTTTTCATTCATCTGGCAGGATTCCTTAATTAAATACAAGAATCCGTTGTAAAATAGTGCTATTACAGGATTTTTAAGCTCTTCATTTTTATTTATATTTTTATAAATTCCTTGAAGCCAAATTCTAAATATCTGAAGACGATATAGACCTGCAAATGGATTTTATTGGATATATTAATCCCCCCAAGACTTTTAAAATCTGGGGGAACTAAAAAATATATTTAAACTTTTGAACAGCTTATTCTTTTTGCGTATTATTTTCCTCGTCTTTCTCTTTTTCCAAATCCGCTTCGTATAAATGACTGTGAATTCTAAAGAACTCAAAAACGTGTGTCACAAATACTTTTAGAAGTGCGTAACCAGGCACTGCCAACAGAATACCGACAATTCCAAATAACTTCCCGGATGTCAGAATAATAAAGATAATGGTAATAGGATGTACACGCAGATTCCTTCCCATAATTTGCGGGGAGATAAACTTTCCTTCTATCAGCTGTACAACCGTCCAAACAATAATCAGTTTAATCACCATAAACGGAGAAGTCACAATCGCAATAATTAAAGCAGGCGTAATGGCGATCGCAGGCCCCAGGTAAGGCACGACATTTGTAAAAGCAGCAATTAACGCCAACACCGGCGCATATTCCAATCCGATAATGGTAAAACCGATATACATCAGTACGCCAATACAAAATGCAACAATAATCTGCCCGCGAATAAAGCTGCTGATTTGATGATTCATTTCCTTCAGGATAACAAACGTCGGTTTTCTCATTGCTACTGGTAAAAATTTTATAAAGTATCCTGGCAGCTTTTCACCATCTTTCAATAAATAAAACAAGATAAACGGCAGTGTTACAATCGCTAAAACAATATCGGTAACAGCACCGATAACATTGCCGATATTGGAAAAAGCACTGTTTACGATATCCAGCGACCGGTCAGATAATTGCGTTGCAAATCCCTGCAGATCAATATATTCCACTAATTGAAATTGGTTTACAAAGTTTCCGCCTATAAAGTTATTAACCATTGTCTCAATATCAGAAATAAAAGGGGGCAGACTCATGATGAAACTCGTAATCTGTTCTCTTAAAAAAGGAAAGACCGAACTGATCAATATCGTTAAAATTCCAATAATAACCAGATATAATCCAAAAATAGAATAGATTCGTTTTACATTTTTCTTTTCCAGATAATTCACAATCGGATTCAGCAAATAATATAGAATGGCTGATAAAATAATTGGCAGCAATACCGTTTTCAAAAGCACTACAAATGGCGTAAACACAAATGAAATATGTGTGAAAATAAGTATGTTTAAGCCAATTAACAATAAGATGACTAAAAATACAACAAAGCGGTTATTTAAGAAAAAACGTTTAAATAAGTCTATTTTATCGTTAACGGATTTCAATGCAGCACCTTCTTTTTTCCAAAAATTCTAAGTTACCTCTATTATATCGTAAAAAACGACAGGAATCTCTACCCGGCTCCTCATTTTTTCGCTTTATTCTCTAAAACTAGCAACTTTTCATAGGCTTTCTGTCTTTCTTCCTCTTGATACGCTTTCTGCTTCTGCAAATGCTGCAATGCTTCTATATCTATCGTTTCTGCCATCTCCAGATCTATCGCATACATTTCCGATTCTATCGCTTCAATTTGCTTTTCCAGTTTCTCTATTATTATTGACGGTTTTTCTATGGTTCTATACGATTTTTTCGAATGATTGCCCGTTTTTTTATGGAAAACAGCCGATTCCTCCTGTTTTTCTGATAATTGCTCTTTCCGTTTTTCTTTTGCCCATGAATAATTCCCCAGATATTTTGTTATCTGCTTATTTTCTATCCAATACAGATAATCAAACTGTCTATCCAAGAAGTAACGATCATGACTCACAGCAATCAAGCTTCCTGCAAATTCCGAGAGCGCTTCTTCTAATACTTCTCGTGAATCAATATCTAAATGATTCGTCGGCTCATCAAGAATGAACGTATTGATATCTTGATGCATCAGCTGCGCCAACCGCAGACGCATTTTTTCACCGCCGCTTAATTGCGTTACCTTACGAAAAACATGCTCTCCATAAAAGAGAAACTTCGCCAAAACCTGCCTTGCTTTTCCTTCCGTAACTGAAATGACTTCGCGAAAGGTTTCAAGCACCGTCTGATCTGGGTCAATGTCATGAAAAACATGCTGTGATAGGTAACCTGCCTTCACATTACTGCCGATTATAACTTCCCCTTGATCCGGAACCAGATTACCCAGCATCAATTGGATTAACGTTGATTTTCCTGTTCCATTTTCTCCGATAATCGCAACACGATCTTGGTAACGGACATGCATCGTTACATGCTCAAAAAGCAGTTTTTTTCCGAATTGCTTCCGCACATCTGTCATCATGACCACATCTTTCCCGCTTCGATCCGAACTTTCCAAATCCATTTGCATCTTTTTCCGGTTTAACTCTGGCTTATCTATTTTTTCCATTCGCTCCAGTGCACGTTCCATATTTTTTGCGCGCTTATGCAGCCCTTCATTGGGCGGATTTGCCCGATTAGCCCACTCTTTCAACCGTTTGATGGCTTCTTTCATCTTCTTTATTTTCTTTTGTTGCTCTTCATATTCCTGAAACTCCCGGAGCAGCCGCTCTTCCTTTTCCTTCACATAACCAGAGAAATTCGTATGATACACAGCCAGCTCCCCATCTTCTAAATCTAAAATCCGCTCCACGACTTCATCAAGAAAATAACGATCATGGGAGATAACGACAACCGTTCCCTCATAGGTATTCAAAAATTCTCCAAGCCACTCTACAGCCTGTAAATCTAAATGGTTTGTCGGCTCATCTAATAACAATAAATCCGGGTTTTGGAGAAGGATTTTCGCTAAACCGACTTTTGTTTTTTCACCGCCGCTAATTTGATCAAAGGGCATCTGCAACAACCCATGAATGTGCAAACCAGTCGCAATCCGCTTAATATTTGCATCTAATTCATATCCACCAAGGACCGTAAAGCGCTCCTGCGCCTCTCCATATGCCTTGACGCTTTTCATCATTTCCTGCTCTGATACCGGATGCTGCATCATCTGCTCTAAGTTTTCCATTTGTTTTTCCAGTGCGATAATCTCTTCATTAGACTGTTTTAACACATCGAATACATGCATTCCCTCTCCCGGATCAGGGATTTGCTCTAAATAGCCGACCGTCGTCTCTTTCTTCCAATGAATATTTCCTTCATCCTGTTTCGTGATTCCCGCCATTAATCGCAACAGCGTCGTCTTTCCTCCGCCATTTCTCCCGACAATGCCGATACGTTCCGTTTCTTTTACTTCCATCGATAAATCCTCAAAAATTATATTTCCACCGTACATTTTCTTTACATGATTCAATTGACAAATCATTCTCATTCTCCTTTATCTTCTCTGCCGAAGATAAAGACAGTAAAAAAGCACACAAAGAGCATATCTCCCTGTGTGCTTTCAGACGTCACTTTTATTTCCGTTCACCATGCTTTATCCGATGCAGAGATGCTTTTTTGCTTTCGTATTTGCTATTACATTGCTAAAAAAGGACAGACGTATCCCGCAGGCAGCAAATAGTGCAAATTTCGCACGGCAGTAATATAAGAATTCCATCCAGTCTCCGCACGATTTCTCAAGTCCTAAAAACATCTCTACACCTCCGTTTCTTTCGTAAATTATATTCATTATATAGAAATTTTGTGCTTCATGCAACTTTTCCCAGAGAATGTAGTGTAAGATTTATGTTCATCCGCAGACTTCTGATAAAACAATGGCTATAAAAGGATACAGCAAACTGAAATGGATACGCTCTTTCTATTTTTGGCGGAGATTTTCATAAAATAGCAACGGTTTTAAAGAAACGGTGGGAATACCTATACGAAATAAAAAATCAAATTATTTGAATTTTCCTCATTAGACGGGTAGGATTTTAAGTATAAGCGAAAGGAGAGTATATACAGATGACAAACCAAATTCCAGAAATCACATTACATGATGGCATTCGTATTCCTGCTGTCGGCTTCGGGACGTACAAGCTGAAAGGACAGCAAGGCGTACAGGCAATTAATACAGCCATTACAAACGGCTATCGCTTACTCGATACAGCATACAATTACGAAAATGAAGCGACTGTCGGAGAAGCCGTCCGCAGAAGCTCTGTTCCGCGTGAAGAATTAGTTATCACATCCAAACTGCCTGGACGTTATCATCACTATGATGATGCGATTGTGACCATCCAGGAATCTTTACTCCGGGCGAATCTGGATTATTATGATCTTTACTTAATTCACTGGCCAAATCCAATTCAGGATAACTATGTGGAAGCATGGCAAGCATTAATCGATGCACAAAGATTTGGTTATATCCGTTCCATCGGTGTATGCAACTTCTTACCAGAACATTTAGAACGGCTGGAAAACGAGACAGGTGTCTTGCCAACTGTGAATCAAGTTGAATTGCATCCGCGGTTCAATCAGTCAGAACAGCTGAAATGGGACACGAACAATCGTATTGTCACAGAATCTTGGAGTCCCTTATCCAGAGCAAGCGACCTGTTGCAAGATGAGATATTGCAAAAAATTGCTGAAAAGCATCATAAAACAATTTCGCAAATAATTCTCCGCTGGCATTATCAACTGGCTGCGGTTGCCATTCCAAAATCAGCTTCTCCGGTTCGCCAAAAAGAAAATATCTCTATCTTTGACTTTGAATTGACCGATGAAGAGATGACAATGATTAATAGCCTTACAAAACCGGATGGACGTTTAAAAGATCAGGATCCAGCTGTTTATGAAGAGTTTTAACAAACTAAAAAAGGGATTATTGCACAATTAATTACCTAATTGTGCAATAATCCCTTTTTCTATTTTTACAAAGTTAAATAATTATCTATTACATTTCCCTATCATTTTACTTTAATTGATCAACTGCTACACGTTCAACTTCCAGCATTGAATGAAATCGATTTAAATAGTCCTCAAAACTTTTAATTCCAGCTGCTGTCGGATTGATTGTTTTTATTTTTTCTGTTACAAATACCTCTTGATGAAGATAATCGATGAGTGACTGATTCTTTTTCTGTACAGAATACGCCGCAAGTACAGCCATTCCCCATGGCCCGCCTTCTCCTGCATTTTCCATAACAGAAATCGGAGTTTCCAGTGCATTTGCCATCATTTGTTGACCTACTTTTTCTGTTTTGAAAAATCCTCCATGCCCCAAGATATAGTTAATTTGCACTTTCTCTTTTGTTGTCAAAATTTCCATTCCAATTCTCAATGTTGCTAAAGCGGAATAAATCAGCGATTGCATCAAATTAGATAATGTCAACTTACTATCAGGTGACCTAACAAGTAATGGACGTCCTTCGTCCAAGCCAGTGATGGGCTCTCCCGAATAATAACTGCAGTTAACTAAACCTCCTGTATCCGCATCCGCTTCCATTGCTTTTTGAAATAGAGCAGTAAATAATTGTTCCGTATCTGCCTTCGTTCCAAGAATATCATATATCTCCGAGAATAATTTCATCCAAGCATTTACATCGGAAGTGAAATTATTACAATGAACCATCGCTACCGGTTTTCCATCTGGTGTCGTTACCATATCTATCTCAGGATAATAATCAGATAATCCTTTTTCAAGAACAATCATTGCAAAAATAGAAGTTCCGGCCGAAACGTTTCCTGTACTCTTCCTAACACTATTGGTAGCTACCATTCCCGTCCCAGCATCTCCTTCCGGTGGACAAAGTGGAATACCAGCTTTCAAATTACCTGTTATATCTAATAAATTTGCTCCTTCTTCCGTTAAATTTCCTGCTTGCGTTCCTGCTTTTTGCACAGTAGGAAGAACTTTTCGTAATGACCACTCATAATTAAAGGAAGTGATAAGATTTTCCAATTGTTCTATCATTGATAGATTAAAGTTTCCTGTTTCGAAATCAATTGGAAACATTCCTGACGCTTCTCCTATCCCCAAAATTTTTTGTCCCGTTAGTTTCCAATGTATATACCCGGATAAGGTTGTTAAAAAATCAAGATGTTTAATATGTTCTTCACTATCTAATATCGCTTGATAAAGGTGTGCAATACTCCACCTTAATGGTATGTTAAATTGAAACAAAGAAGTCAATTTAACAGCAGCTTGCTCCGTATTTGTATTTCTCCATGTTCGGAAAGGTACTAATTGATTCCCTTTTGAATCAAATGGCAAATAGCCATGCATCATAGCAGAAATTCCTATAGAACCGACTTTAGTCAATGTTGTTCTATATTTTACTTTTACCTCATTCGCTAATTTTTGATAAGCAGTTTGTAAACCGTTCCACACATCTTCTACATGATACGTCCACAAACCATTTTCAAAGCTATTTTCCCACTCAAACTCTCCACTTGCTATCGTTTGATAATCAGCTCCAATTAATACTGCTTTAATTCTTGTAGACCCCAATTCTATCCCTAAAGCTGTCTGATCAGCGTTAATTTCAGTTTTTGTCATGCTTTGTCCCCCTTACCAGTAATTTGATAAAAGCAATTTTTAGTAATAGTTTTTATACCTAAAAGCATTACTACGCTTATTCATCTTATACCAATTGTCAAAAGGATCACGGTATGGTTTCATCTTAGATTATTAATATGTGAGCAAAGATTTTTAGCTCTGCTTCATATTTCAAATTACTCTTGTCCGTAATAGGCGTTCTCTCCATGTTTTCTTAAATAATGTTTATCCAATAAATCTCGACTCATTTCTATTTCATCTGGATTAATTTGCATCGTGTGATAAGTCATTTTTGCTACCTGCTCTAACACCGCTGAATTATAAACAGCATTTTCAGGAGAATCTCCCCAAGTAAAAGGACCATGGTCATTTACCAATACACCTGGAACTTGATCTGGTTCTATCTGTCTTTTATTAAAGGTTTCAATAATGACCGAACCTGTTTGCTTTTCATATTGTTCTATTATTTCCTCTTTTCTCATTTTTCGAGTTACAGGAATAGAACCATAGAAATAGTCTCCCTGGGTTGTTCCAGCTGCCAGAATATCCTTACCTGCTTGCGCAAAGCAAACAGCCCATTCTGAATGAGTATGTACAACTCCTCTTATGTTTGGAAAAGCTTTATATAATTCAATATGAGTTAACGTATCACTGGATGGTTTTAAATCTCCTTCAATGATATGACCTTTAAAATCCACCACGACCATATCTGCTGGTGACAGCTGTTCGTATTCAACTCCGCTTGGCTTAATGACGACATAATCATTTTCTCTATCAATTCCGCTTACATTTCCCCAAGTAAACATGACTAAGTTATATTTGGGTAAAAGCATGTTAGCTTTATAAACTTCTTTTTTTAAATTTTCGAGCATTTTGTACTACACTCCTATATTTTAAGATTTATCTTAAAAGTAGAATCTCATTTATTACTACTTATATTTTAATTCAACTTTTTACAATTAAAATAAACTTAACCTATTCACATTATCAAGAATATATGATCTATCATTTCATTCAAACTGCACAAAATGTTATTTCCTTATATATTCTTATTCAAAAATGAAATTCGGCAAGAAAGTAACTATTCCTGGTACAAACGTAAAAATCAACAATATCGATATTAATAATATTAGATAAGGAAGAACCATTTTAGATATTTCTAAAAATGAAATATTCGATATAGCAGATAATACGTATAATACCATACCAACCGGCGGCGTCAGTAAACCTATCATTAGATTCAGAATCATTATAATACCAAAATGAATAGGATCAATACCGAATTGAGTAACAACAGGTAATAGTACTGGAGTTAAAATAGTTATTGCAGCTATCGTTTCCATAAACATACCGACTACTAATACAATAACAGTAATAATTAACAAAATAATATATTTATTATTTATACTATCTAGGAGTAGCATTGATAATTGCTGCGCAGCCTGCTCACTCGCCAGTATCCAGCCAAACACTGCTGCCATAGCAACAATAATCATAACTGAAATAGTAGTTTCCATTGTTTCGCGAACACTTTCAAAAAAAGAGCGTATCGTTAATGATTTATAAAATGCCCCTAAAATAATCGAATAAACAACTGCAACAATCGCTGCTTCTGTAGGTGTTACAATACCTGTCATTATACCGCCTAAAATAATTACAGGAGACATTAAAGCAAAAAAAGCATGTCTAAATGAATGAAAAATACTTTTCACTGACAATTTAGTTGGCAAAGGGAACGTATCTCTATGTTTTAAGGCGTAAAAATAAATATACACACAGATAGCAAATGCCATAATTAAACCAGGAATGATACCAGCAATAAACAACTGCCCAATTGATACACTCGCAGTTACACCAAAAATCACTGCAGGGATACTTGGAGGTATAATCGGGCCAACCATAGATGAAGCTCCTGTTACAGCTAAGGAGAACTTTTCCGAATATCCCGCCTTTTTCATTGCTTGTAACTCTACCTTCCCTAAACCCGCTGCGTCAGCAACAGCTGCACCAGACATACCAGAAAAAATGAGACTAGCAAACACGTTGGCATGTCCTAAACCTCCCCGTATATGCCCAACCAATTTATTAGCAAAATCAAAAATACGTTCTGTTATACCACCAGAATTCATTAATGTACCTGCCAATATAAAACCAGGGATAGCAAGTAAAGAAAAAGCATTAACAGATGATACAATTTCTTGAACCGCCATAATTGGCGAAACATCATACACAATAAAATATAACATTGAACTTATAAATAAGGAAAAAGCTATAGGTACTTTTAACATTAATAAAATAAGAAAAGCTATTAGTAAAAGTGTCATCTATTTTCTCCTCCCCTTAACTCTGTTTTCTTTACCATAGATATAATTATATGAACTATTTGCTCTACCAAACGTATCACCACGATCACTATTCCTGTAATTAATGATAAATATAAATAGCTCATTGGAATACCTAAACTAGTTGAAGTTATCATCTGCTGTGTTTCTGTATATTCTAATACATATGGCATCAGATATATAAAAAACACAAGCACCAATATATTGATTCCAATCTGTAATACTTTTTGCATATTATAAGAGAATTTTTCAAAAAAGAACGGCATTTCAATATGAATTCCTTTTCTTACTCCGTATCCCATTCCTAGTAAGGTTAACCACACTAATAAAAATCTCGCAAATTCTTCTGACCACATTAAAGGATCGTTTAGAATATATCGATAAAACACTTGTACTACCATCGTGCTGCAGATGACTAACAAGATAATAATAAGCAAATATTCTTCTAGCTTATCTGTTATATTTTTTAATATCCGCATAATTTTCACCTCATGTATTTGATGTAAGGGTTCACATTATTAAATGGAACCCTTACGACTTTGTTATTCTGCTACACCTTGAATAGTCTCGTACAGACCTTCTCCCCAAACATCTTCATATTCATCATAAATATATTCCGAGCTTTCTCTGAAAGCATCTAAATCTGGTTCTATGATATTGACACCCTGCTCTGCAAATTCTTCCAATATTTCTGCTTCAGTAGCTACCACATCAGCAGAGATATCTTCAACCGCTGTTTCTACAGCCTCATCTAGGATTGTTCTTAAATCTTCTGGCAAATTTTGATACTTTTCTTCCGAGATAACAAATCCTGTAGCAGCAATAACATGACCGGTCAATATCACATTATTTTGCACTTCATTAAAACCATTTCCATGAATTGTAGGTAGCGGATTTTCCTGACCGTCCACAACGCCTTGTTGCAGTGCCAAGTAAAGCTCGCCAAGTTCCATTGGAGTAGCGTTTGCTCCTAATGCTTCACCATAGGCTAGCGGCATCGGTTGATCTGGTACTCTCAAACTTACTCCATTTAGATCTTCTGGTGTGTGAACCTCTGTATTCGCTGTAGTCACATGTCTGGCGCCATAATACATCAACCCTAAATTTCGAATGTTCGTTTCCTCTGCAAAATCATCCCAAATTTTTTGTCCTTCTTCTCCGTTTGCAAAATCTAACATATGTTCAAGAGACTCAAACACATATGGTGCATCGAAAATCAAAAGTGTGTCATCTCTTCTTGCCATTTCTCCTGTACCAATCGCTGCCATACCTCCAATATCTTGTGCTATACTTTCTGTAACATCTCTTTCATTTCCTAATTGATCAGAATAGTACATATCAATTTTCAGTCTGCCATTCGAGTTTTCTTCCACTTCATCTGCCATCTTTTGATAACCTTGTGCCATAATGTGGCTTTCCGGAAGGTTCGTCCCAAATTGCAGCACAACGTCTTCTCCATCAGCCCCATCTGCTTGACCATCATCCCCATCCGAACCCTCACCACAGCCAGCAATGAAGAGAATACTTCCCACCACTAAAATTACCATGAATGCCCACTTTGATTTACTCATTATTACTCCCCCACCTTTTAAAATTATTCATAATCCATATTTGTCCGTTTGTAATTGTAAATCATCTAACATTGTTACTAACTCCTGACGTAAACTATCACTGATCTGCGTGCCTTCTTGCAAACGTTTATCCTTTGTTTCTGATTCTATTTCACCAGGTAATAAAATCCTTTCAAAACCAGGCGCTTTTTTGGAATCAACAATTAAACTGGTAAAGTCGTCTAGCCTATCATAGAAATGTTCTAACTCCATAAAATTTTCAATTTTAAAAGCAATCATCGTACACCCTACGCCAGTTTTACCTTCTTCATCTAAATGAGGTATATTTTTACTATAGCTTGCTCCTGACAAAACTCCTGCTAGAATATCCATCATTAAAGTTAGACCGTAACCTTTATGTCCCCCAATTGGCAGTAATACACCTTCCAAACCTCTATCAGGATCCGTAGTTGGTTTTCCTTCTTTATCTAAAGCCCATCCTAAAGGTATTTCTTCACTTTTAGAGCTAGCCAATTGTAATTTCCCGCCGGCGACAATGCTATTCGCTATATCCAAAACAATGGGATCCTTTTCTCTTCTTGGCACGGCGTAACAAATTGGATTATTACCTAATAATCTTTCTGTTCCTCCAGTTGGAGCCATTAATGGCCCAGCATTGGTTGTTAAAAAACCAATCATTCCCTTTTCAGCAGCCATTTTTGTATAGCAGGCTCCTGCTCCAATATGATTACCATTATATAATGTAGTGATTCCTATACCCTTTTCTTCTGCTTTTTTTATGGCCTTTTCCATTGCTAGTTGAGCTGAATAGTGCCCCATTCCATTATCACCATCTAAAACAGCACTCGTTTCATTTTCCCTCACCCATTGCGTATTTGGTTTTGAGTTGAAAAGCCCGTTTTTTAACCTTTCAATGTAGATAGGTAAACGCATAATTCCATGTGTGTCTGTCCCTTGTTGATCTGCAAAGGCAATATTTTTTGCACATATTTTCGCTTCCTCCTCCTTTAATCCCACTGCCTGCAAACTATCCGTGATTAATAATTCGACATTTTCTAAATTTATATTATGCATGATTTTGATTCCTCTCTCTAGTCAATTTATTTTAAAATTTGAAGTCCTTGTTTTAAGATATTTTTTGCTATATTCTCATAATAGTGAGAATCTTGATCTTCAGGTGTTCTCATTTCAACTGAAATTCGCATTTTTCCATTATTTAAATATCCGTTCTGATTTGCATTTTTTAAAAACTTTTCTATTCTATGCTGTGTCAGAAATCCTTCATTATCTATAACCATATGGTGATCCCCATACATCCTGTTCTCCTTATCCAACACAGCATTAGATAAATGAATTTGCTCCGTATAAGGAAAAGCCGATGATAAAGCGCTTTCAATATTTTCACTATTTAATGCTGCGTGCGCTGTATCAAATGCAATTGCTATATTCGGCTGTTCATTGCGTACTTTTTTAATAATTTCTACCAATTCAGTTGTTGGACCCATAAATTTCTTTTTATGTGCCGATCTGTCTAACGGTTCCACCAATACTTTTAAATCATTTTTAGCTGCTTCTTTACAGATTGTTATTAAACTATCAATGAAGCCAGACATAGATTCAGTTAATTTTTCTTCTCCATGGAATGGCCCGCTAATTAATGCTATATTATGTGCGCCACATTCTGTAGCTAAATTAATATATTCAAGAAATATATTTACATCTTTTTCCCTTCTTTTTTTATCAGGCGAAGATAAATCCAATTGATGTTCATCAATGATATTTGTCATCCACATTACTAAAGTAAGTTCTTTTGTCGTTACAATCTGTTTAATTTTTTTTCTGTTATTTGAATCATATACAGGTGCTATTTCCAAAGCACAATAGAATCCTTCTTCACTTAAGCTATCAACTAATTCGGGAAGATAATCTTCCTTATCTAAACTTGGTTTAAAGATTTCTGGTATTAATACAGATGGAATAAATCCTTTATTTTTATACATTATTTTTAACCTCTGGAATTAAATTTTTTTCAACATATTGCCCAATATCCATAATTGCTTGATTCGGGTTCATTTCCGATTGCTTCGTCTCTTCCTCAACCATTATCCATCCATCATATCCATTATCTTGTAACAAACTGACAATGGCAGGAAAATCAATATCGCCATCCCCCATTTTTTTCCATTCATTATTTAAGGATGCATCCTTGAAATGAACATGTTTAATACGGTGCAAGTTATTTTTAAATATTTCTAATACATTAATGTCGCTAAAAGCTATATGACCTGCATCAGGAGTGTAACTAAGTGTATCAAAATTCAAGTTATCGAACATATATTGATAATCCTGTGAATTTCTAAAATATGATCCAGGCGGTGAACTCGGATGGAAAGAAGCTAGTATCTTCTTTTCTTTTGCTAATTCACCAATTTCGTTCGCTAATATAATAATTTTCTGATGATTTTCATCTACATTTTTTCTTTCTGCATGAACACGAGGAGCAATGTTCAATTTAGCTCCAGGAAAATATTGCAGATAATCAATATAATATTCAGCAAGTTCTAATTCCCGCTTTTTTATTTCTTTTGTTTCCCAACTAAAAGGAAAAGTTAATGCAGCTAATTCTAATCCTCGGTTTTGTAATTCTTCTTTAAAAGCTAGTGGTTGATTTTGAAACCTTCCTAACAATTTCACCTGTGCATCAATACCTTTAAAGCCCGCTTTGTTAATTGCATCTAAAATTTCAGGCATTCGATCACTTTCTACATCGTAATCTAACTGCCAAGTAGAACCATGACAACCAAATTTTATCATAATTAACCTCCTTAAATTTTTCTTAAAACTTTCACGTCAACAAAGAAAAGGTTTTCATTTAACATGAAATGATTCAGTGGATTTATATTAACACACTAAACTTTGTTTTTCCATAGGAAAAACTATTTTTAATATGTTTTTTTTATTTATTCTCCTTAAATACTTATATATAGGGATTTCTATTTTTTTATAATTATTATTTTAAACGCTTTCATAAATTAAATTAATAATTTTATTGTAAATATGATTAAAAAATGCATATAATTGTTATATAGAATAATTCGTTTTTAAACATAAGATTAAGTTCATTTATCTTAAACCATATATTATGAAAATTACAAATATTTCAAGTGAGTTAAGAATCTTACATCAAATTGAAAGGAATGATTTTATAGTGGAAACTATTACAGCCGACCAGTATTTGGTCAAAAAAATTAATAAAGCATTGATATTACGTATTATAAGAGAGCACTCTCCCCTTTCAAAACCAGAAATTGTCACTAAATCCGGACTGAATCGTGGAACCGTATCACGATTAGTCAATGAGCTTGAATCATCCTCTATTATTAAACAATTGGGTGAAGGTGCATCCTCAGGGGGAAGAAAACCAACTATGTACACCATAAAGGCGGATTCCGGTTTTGTTGTTGGTATTACAGTGAAATCTAAACTATTAGAAGTAGCTTTGGCTGATTTAAATGGCAATATAGTTCGACGTTTTACAAAAGAGATGACCAGTAAAACACCAAAATTTATTATTAAAAAAATTATTGAATCCATTAAAGAAATGCAACATTATGTCCAAGAAAGTATATTTCAAATCACCTGTATTGGCATTGGATTCCCCGGTATGATTGATGGAAATGGTACAGTTTTGAAGGCTCCTTCTTTAAAATGGAATACTGTAGATTTGCGACAAATTATTTCTGATACTTTTCATATTCCATGTGTTGTAGATAATGAAGCTCGAATAGGTCTTATTGGAGAAAAGCAGTTTGATAAGGATAATAAATTAACAGACACTTTATATGTGAGTGTTGGTAACAGTATTGGCAGCGCTGCTACGATTAATAATGAAATATTTCGCGGATATAATGGGTTATCTGGGGAGGCGGGTCATCTTATAATTAAATACAATGGTAAAAAATGCACTTGCGGAAGTAAAGGTTGCTGGCAGATGTATGCTTCCTCTAACGCCTTACTAAAAAAAATCTCTAAACATACGGCAGTTACAGATCAATTAGATACCAGTCTCACACTTGAATTTGTAGACACACTGGCTAATCAGGATAATAAATTAGTAATAAGAGAAATTGAAGAGACAGGCAAATATTTAGCTATTGGTCTTATAAGCCTTGTAAATATTTTTAACCCAAAAAATGTTTTATTAGGAGGTGATATTACAAAACTAAAAAAATGGGTGGAACCTGCTTTAAATGAAACACTTCGATCCAATGTTCTACCTGATCACAACAGAGACTTGGATATCTTATTCTCTGAATTAGGCTCTGATTCAACCATTATTGGGGCAATTGCTGTTGCATTAACACACTTTTTTGAGAACGGGCATCATATCTCTTATGAATAATTCACTATTTTATAAATGAAATAACACACAGAAAGGAGATGTAAGATGAAATATGTGATTGGAATCGATTTAGGAACAAGTACAGTTAAGCTACTATTAGTAAACATGGAAGGAACAGTGGTTCAAGAAATATCGAAAGAATATCCATTGATACAAGAAAAAGCCGGGTACAGTGAACAAAATCCGGAAGACTGGATCCAGCAAACAATTTCCGGTCTACAAACCCTGCTTCGTCAATTTGACGGAAATGTGTCAGATATTGAAGGAATCAGTTTTTCAGGACAAATGCACGGTTTAGTTTTACTGGATCAAAATCATCAAGTGATTCGGCCGGCCATTTTATGGAATGACACGCGTACAACGGAAGAATGCCGAGAGATAACCGAAAGTGTAGGCTGGGACAAATTGCTACAAACGACTAAAAATATCCCTTTAGAAGGTTTTACACTTACAAAACTATTATGGGTAAAGAAAAATGAACCAGCTAATTTTCAACAGGCGTCCCTATTTTTATTACCGAAAGATTATCTCCGTTTTCGTATGACAGAAGAATTACAAATGGACTATTCTGACGCTGCTGGAACACTTCTTTTAAATGTTGAACATCGCGAATGGAGTGAAGACATCTGCCATGTATTGGATATTGATATTAACCTATGCCCTCCGCTTGTTTCTTCTACTGACAATGTTGGAACCATCTCCAAATCATTCGCAGATACGACAGGACTTAGTAGTACAACAAAAGTCTTTGCTGGAGGAGCAGATAATGCTTGCGGTGCGATTGGTGCGGGTATATTAGAAGAGGGAAAAACGATGGTAAGTATTGGAACTTCCGGAGTCGTATTATCTTATGAAGAAAGTGGAAAGAAAAAATTTGGTGGAAAAGTGCACTATATGACTCACGCTGCACCAGACGCTTACTATACAATGGGAGTGACATTAGCTGCCGGACACAGTCTTTCTTGGTTTAAAGACATATTTGCTGAAGAAGAAAGTTTTGATTCCTTAATTGAAAAAGCAAACGATGTTCCTATTGGAGCAAATGGACTGCTTTTCACCCCATATATAGTGGGAGAAAGAACTCCGCATGTTGATTCTACTGTCAGAGGAAGCTTTATAGGAATCGATAGTAAACATGAAATGAAACATTTTACTAGAGCGATATTAGAAGGAATAACATTCTCGTTAAATGAATCGGTGGATATATTTCGAGATAACGGCAAACAAATTGACTCCATTATTTCCATAGGGGGCGGATCCAAAAGTAATATGTGGTTACAGTTGCAAGCAGATATATTTAACACGAAAGTTATCAAACTAAGCAGCGAGCAAGGTCCGGGAATGGGGGCTGCAATGCTTGCAGCTTATGGGTCAGGCTGGTTCCCCTCTTTAAAAGAGTGTGCTGATTCTTTTCTGCATGAACAAACAGCTTTTCACCCTATACAAAAAAATGCAAAAAGATATCAAGTACTTTTTCAGCAATATAAATCTGTTTACCAATCTACCAAACAAATAAATACAGAACAGATGGCATACCGAAATGCATAGAATTCATTAAATCAGTTTGCAGAGAAAAAGTATTATTCTCTGCAAACTTTTGGTTGCAATTTCACATTACATCAGCAGCAAAAACACCAAATAAATAATCGGAATACTAACCACTGACAACAACGTAGAAAAAAACACAACTACTGCCGAAAATTCTACATCTCCCCCATATAGTTGTGCATACATGCTTATCGTTGCCGGACTCGGTGTAGCAGAAAGCAGGCAAGCGATCATAAATAATTCAAACGGCATATGAAAGAATAATAATGGCAGAAAAAAGAGGAGCGGATAAATGAATAAACGAATAACGACAGCAAGATAAACAAATATATCTTTCATATATACAAGTACCTTAGAAAAAGTAACGCTGGATATCATCATGCCAATCATAATCATCGATAACGGCACGGTCATCTGGCCAATCGTCTCTATAGGGTCCATGATAAAAGCGGGAATTTGAACAGGAAAGATAAATAAAATAAAACCAAATACCGTTGCTAAAAAACCTGGATTTTTGAAAATAAACATTGCTTTGGAAACAGGAATTCCTTCTGGATTCATAATATAAATCGCATAGGTCCATATCAAAATAAAATAAATCAGATTAAACACCGAAGCAAACAGGACACCTTCTTGCCCAAACAGCTGCAAAATAATTACCATGCCGATAAAACCTTGGTTTCCAAACAGGATGACATTTTCAAACACTGCCTTCCGATCCATCGGTAATATCAGCTTTCTGGTAATAAAGCGGCTTAAAAAAAGAGTCCCTCCCATGATGTAAATGGAAAGGACAAACATAATAAAAGCACCATAAGCCTGTTCATATTGGAAAGGCATATGCATGGAACTGATAATCAGACAAGGCAAAGCGATATATAATAATAATGTTGTCACCGCACGCTGACCCTGCTCCGAGATTAAACCCTTCCGCCGAATCAGCCAGCCGATTGCAACAATAATATACAATGAACCAATCTCGTATGCCAGTGTCCATAATGTATCCATGCCCCTCCACCTTCCTTTTTCACATACCATTACAGGATATGCGTAGCGTGAGAAACATGTGATAGCCGACTATACTTCTTCATTATTCCGATATTTCATTAACTCCTTATTGATTTGATTAGTTGCTGTATAAACCGATTGATATAATGCAAAAAGTTCCTTATACTTCTCCACGTTTTCCGGAATAGGTTCCACCGTTTTTTCATTTCCCAGAAAAACGGAAGCACATTCCTGAAGAGACGCAAACCAACCTGTCCCATAAGCAGCCAGCATCGCAGCCCCCATTCCCGGTCCTTGTTCACTGTTTGGCTTTACTATCGTGGCGTTAAATACATCGGCCTGTATTTGCAGCCATATATCGCTTTTTGCCCCGCCGCCAATAGCAATAATACGATCGATAGCCTTTCCGCTTTCTCTGAAAATTTCTACGGATTCATTTAAAGAAAATGTAATTCCCTCCAGCACAGCTCTTGTAAAATGTTTGATTTCATGAGCACTGTCTATACCAATAAAGCTGCCGCGGATGGCGGAATCAACATGAGGCGTGCGCTCCCCAACCAGATATGGCGCAAATAAAAGACCCTTTGCGCCTGCCGGTACATCTGCTGCTTTATCTAACAAATCGTCAAACGACACGTCTTTTGCAAACGTATTTTTAAACCACGATAAGCTATAACCGGCAGCAAGTGTAACTCCCATCGTGTAGTACGCATCTGGAGCAGCATGATTCATGTAATGCACTTTTCCTGCAAACGATTTATCACCGTTTTCTTCATAGGATACAACAACACCGGAAGTACCGATACTGGCCATTGTCTGGCCTTCTTGCAAAACCCCGGCTCCAATTGCTCCACACGCATTATCCGCACCGCCTGCAAACACTTTTATGCTTCCGGGCAATCCTGTTTGCTCTGCTATCTCTTTTTTGATATTTCCAACCATTTCATGAGAAGGAACCAGCGGCGGACAAAAATCAGGGGAAATATCAAAAGCTTCACAGATTTCTTCACTCCACGAACGATTCTCCATGTCTAACATCAGCGTACCGGCAGCATCCGAATAATCCATATGAAGTTCTCCAGTTAAACGGAAACGTAAATAATCCTTTGGCAATAAAAATAGCTTTGCTTGCGCGTAATTGTCAGGTTCATGTTTTTTGACCCATTCTATTTTCGGTAATGTAAATCCTTCCAAGGCGATATTTTTAGGTATTTGTAAAAGGTGGTCTTTCCCGACACGTTCTGTAATTTCCTGACATTCTGCGGTTGTACGTGTATCGTTCCATAAAATAGCCGGGCGAATAACTTCTTTATTGGCATCCAACAAAACAAGACCATGCATCTGCCCGGAAAAGCTGATTCCTTCAATATCCCTTACATCACCAGAAAAACTGTCTGTAAGCTCGGAAAAACCGGAAATTGTCTGCTCCACCCAGTCTTCCGGATTCTGCTCACTATATCCTGCTTTTTCTTGCATTAAAGGATATTCTTTCGATACTTCGTGAACCAATTGTCCTTTTTGATTAATCAGTAGTAATTTTACAGCACTCGTTCCTAAATCAACACCAATAACATACTTCATTTCTGGTCCATCCTCTCCTCAACAGGTTAAAAAATCTTCCCTCTAATATAAACGAAAAAAGGACGAATACACTATCCGCCCTCTGTTGTTATTTCCACCAATCATTATGAATAGATGCAATCGGCTCCCGCTTATGCATTGTTTTAATATAATGACCTTCAATAACTTCTCTCGCTTCCTGAGATATTTCTTTTCCTTCTAAATAAGCATCTATGTCTTCATAGGTGACACCTAATGCTTCTTCATCCGCTAATGCTGGACGGTCATCTTCCAAGTCAGCAGTCGGTTTTTTTAAGTAGAGATGTTCTGGGCATCCCAGTTCTTTCAACATCTGTTTTCCTTGACGCTTGTTTAATCCCTCCAGCGGTGCCAGGTCACAAGCGCCATCCCCATGCTTGGTAAAAAATCCGGTAATTGCTTCTGCTGCGTGATCCGTACCCAATACAAAACAATTATATTTCCCTGCAACGCTATATTGTGCCTTCATACGTTCTCTTGCTTTTTCATTTCCTTTTAGAAAATCGCTGATAACGACACCAGCGTCGCGTAATGATTTTTCACTTGCATCTACTGCTTCTTTAATATTCACGGTAAACATCGTGGAAGGCTGGATAAATTCAATCGCATCTGCCACATCATCCGCGTCTCCCTGCTCTCCATATGGTAATTCAACGCCGATAAATTGATACGTATTTTCTTCCTCATCTTCATTTAATTCTTCAACCGCTATTTGCGCCAGTTTCGAAAGCAATGTAGAATCCTGTCCGCCAGAGACACCAAGAACAAAGCCTTTTGCAAAACGAAATTTAAGCAAATAATCTTTCATAAAATCAATCCGGTTGCGAATTTCATCTTTCGGATCAATTTCCGGTTTTACATGCAGTGCTTGGATAATCGATTGCTGCAATTCTTTCATTTAAAGACACCCCTTTTTTAGAAATCATGCCACCTTTTTAGTACAGCAACATTTTTAACAGATACGTTTCATCCTAAAATCTAACGGTGCTGATTTTCTCCTACTTGTTTTTTGACCGTTTCAATATGCTCCATTTTACTATTCCATAGTTTTACACTTAAATCTACAGGATATTCAGCCGGATAGTTTGTACGTTTATATTCATCCCAGAATAACTGGAGCTGATTCACTGCATAATTTTGTATATGAAGCAGGTTAGGACTTTCGTAAACGATTTCGCCATCCACCACAATATCTTGATGCAGGTTTATTGCGTCAAAGTTAGAAACCATTTTTTTATAATACGTATGAATCGGATGGAAAAGCATAATTTCCTCTTCTTTCTCAGGCTCTTCCTCTTCTAACGTCAGATAATCCCCTTCACTATGACGATTATATCTGTTGATAATCCGGTACACTTTTTTCTTCCCTGGTGTGGTCATCTTCTCTGGATTGCCTGATAATTTAATTGTATCCACCATGTTTCCTTGTTCATCTTCAATGGACACCAGTTTATACACTGCGCCAAGTGCCGGCTGATCATATGCTGTGATCAATTTGGTTCCTATTCCCCACACATCAATTTTAGCGTGTTGGGCTTGCAGACTGGCAATGGTATATTCATCCAAATCATTCGAAACGTAAATTTTCGTATTCGTAAATCCTGCTGCATCAAGCATTCTTCTCGCTTCTTTTGACAAATAAGCCAAGTCGCCGCTATCAATCCGAATCCCTTTAAAATCAATGTTATTCCCTAATTCTTTGGCTACTTTAATCGCATTAGGGACACCTGAATTCAGGGTATCGTATGTATCAACTAAAAACACACAATCCCGATGACGTTCAGCATATTTTTTAAAGGAAGCATACTCATCACGATAAGCTTGTACCATCGAATGTGCATGTGTTCCTGACACCGGAATGCCGAATAATTTCCCAGCACGGACGTTACTTGTCGCGTTGAATCCGCCAATGTATGCGGCCCTTGTTCCCCAGACAGCCGCGTCCATTTCCTGCGCTCTTCTTGTGCCAAATTCCATTACCGGACTATTCCTTACCAGCTGCCGGATACGCGAAGCTTTAGTAGCAATCAATGTTTGATAGTTCACGATATTTAACAGTGCCGTTTCCAGCAATTGCGCTTCTGCTAATGGCGCCTCCACACGGACAATCGGTTCATTTGCAAAAACAACTTCTCCTTCCCGCATTGATTTCAAAGAACCTGTAAATCGAAGCTCACGTAAGTACGACAAAAAATCTTCCTGATAGCCCAGTTCTTTTAAATACGTTAAGTCCGTTTCACTGAAGTGGAAATTCTGCAGATACTCAATAATTCTTTCTAAACCGGCATAAAGTCCATAACCATTGCCGAACGGAAGCTGGCGAAAGTATAAATCAAACACTGCATTACGATTATGTATATTATCATACCAATACGTTTCAGCCATATTTATTTGATAAAGGTCTGTATGCAACATTAAACTGTCATCTATATAGTTCATTTTGATTTCCTCCCGTAGTTTATCGCTTTCTATTTTATTACCAAACAGTGAAAGATACAATATAATTGATATATAAGTTGAAGTAAAGATTTTGCCTTTTGGCATTCGCTCCATAAAAAACACGATGCTTTCTATGGGTCCTGAGCTCAGCCTTCTCAAACAACTACCTGTCATGCTTTTTCCCTTCTTTTGTCCACTGCAAACCTTTATGGAAAAGCTCATTTACCTGCTTTCATCTCGAATAACCACCTGCAAAACTCCTGCTGAATGAAGTTTCGTTTTATATTAGGATTTCCTTCCTTGACCATTTTAGCCTGTTTTTTTATAAAAGCAGACTTCTTTTTCCTCCAGCATATAGTATCCCCTCCAAATGATAACATAATAAATCATTTTTATTTTCGAAATATTATAACCAAAAATATAAGAATATTAAATAAGGCAGGGACTATTCATTTGGTTTGTTCGGAACAATGCATACGTCAAGGAGAAATGAAAAATTTCATCACATCAAAAAACGGAAAGAGTTTCCCCTTCCCGCTTGGCTTGTAATTAATCTTCCGCGTATTTGACAATGGCATCGTGAAGAAATGGAGTCGCTTCTTTTCCGGCACCTTCATTATAATATTTTGCAAACCGTTCATCCGTTACATACATCTGTGCCAACCCTTTATGTGCTTCTGCGGAATAATGGGGCCACGTGTACATCAGCCATTGTTTATGAAGTTCATATGCCTCTTTGGCTTCCGGCGCATCCAGATCTTTTATTTCTGCTAATTGTTCTAATTTCGCAAATAGCGCACGTTCTATCCTTTGCATTTCCTGAACATCTTCTTCCCTGAGATTCATAAACTTCTTATTCGATTGTTCAACTGTTTCTTCGCCATATTTTTCTCTGATTTCTTCTCCATACAGCTTTTCATTTTCCTTCAACCGTTCTTTCTTCAATCCTTCAAATTTTTCTTCTGCTGTCATCGTAATCTCTCCTTTTGTATATTGAATCGTTTTTTCCACTGTCGTCAGCAATTGATTGATTTTTTGCTTCTCCGCTTCTAATTTGCGCTGATGCGCTTCTAAAGCATCCAAGGTATTAAAAGCCGGATCATCCAGCACCGATTGAATCTGTTCCAGTTTCATCCCTATCGAACGGTAAAGAAGAATTTGCTGCAGCCGATTGATTTCTTCTTCCCCATACAGCCGATATCCTGCTTCAGAATAGCTTGCAGGTTTTAACAAATCAATCTGATCATAATACCGTAGCGTGCGTGTGCTGACATTAGACATGTCGGCTACTTGTTTGATAGGATACTTCATTGTTTTCCCTCCTTTCCATACTCACTATAGAGATTGACGCAGCGTTAAGGTCAAGACTTTTTTAAATCGTATAAGAAAACGAAGGCTGTTACCATCTTTTTGGGTAACAACCTTCGCTACACTTACCTTATTCTAAATAATTTCATTGCTTCGGTAATTTCATCCGATTACCCAAGATAGCGATACTGTGGTTCACATTTTTAGTGGTATAACTTTGCACTGGATTCTTTTTACTTTTGAATTGCGGTTTGTTATTTTGTTTTTTGAAAAAACGGGAAAACGAATCAGCCAGATGCATGACGGATAATTGAAGGGCAATGCTGTCAACTTCTTTCAACCAAATAGTTTCTTCCCTCTCTTTCATTTGCGACAGCATAGCTGAGCAAACATGATAGGTTAATCTTTTTCCAGTTGTAGAATAGGTTTCGTTCCACAGTGCTAAAAAATGATTATACACGAACCGGGAACAGCCAATGGTTTTAGAGATGAACGTTTTTTTGTTCTTCATTAGTTTACCGTATTTTCTACACCAAATCCATTTCCAGCCTCACCATATCTGTAACCTGGATGCCATTTTCAAAAATCGGCGCTTCATAATGGCGCAAAAAGAAGTCGCGATCAATGGAAACCATTCGAAAAGCCCATTTCTGGTACAGTGCTAACTGATTAACACCTGAATTTCCCGTTCCAATCTCCAGCGTACGGTATCCTTGCTGTTTTGCTTCCTGAATAGCATGTAAAACCAGTTGTTTCCCCCATCCTTGTCCATGATAAGCTTCATCCACAGCGACATTAACAAGTTCCGCTGTATCCGGCCTGGTCGGAAGCAGAACGTAAACCCCAATGACCTTCCCGTCTTTTTCCAATACATAGCTGGTTCCCCGGGCAGTATAATCACGGATTAACCTTTCCGATGGGTCCGCGAGCAGTAATAATTCCATAGGCAATGCTTCTTCTCTAGACAGCTGATGAATCATCATTTTTCACTTCCTTATTAAAAATAGACTTGTTTCTTTCTTGTGATTCTTCTAATATTAGAAATTATACACCAAAATACAATATACCAACTTATCCGTTTCAAAGGAGATTATTATGGATGTCACTACCGTTGTCTTAACAGTCATTATGATGGGAATTATTTTATTTATCGGTGCTTTAGTTGCCTTAAAAAACACGATTACGTATGAAGCAAAACAACTGTTCATGAGTGTCATTATCAATGTTGCTGTTCCATTTATTATTTTAAATGGGGTCTTTAACACCGAATTAACAGATGATGTATTGCATCAGGTTGTCCTGATGTTTCTTTTCAGTGTCAGTTTTAATGTTTCTGCTATCGGTATTTGTTTCTTTTTTGCGAAAACAATCGGCTTTTCCTTACCAAAATCGAAACAACTTTCTCTGCTTGCCGCCATCGGTAATTCTGGCTTTATTGGCATTCCATTATGCGCTGCTATTTTCGGACCAATCGGCGGTTTGCTTGCCGCTATTTTTGATGCGGGGCTGGATGTTGTTGTCTTTTCCCTTGGAATCTATTTATTGCAAAGTGAAGACCGATTTGAATGGAGGCATCTAAAAGCCCTGGTGAATATGCCATTGATTGCTATCAGCTTTGGCCTTATTTTTGCTTTCAGCGGTTGGGAAGCTCCTGTTTTAATGAAGGATTTGGCCGGCATGCTCTCTGCTTTGGCCGCTCCTATGGCGATGCTTTATGTCGGATTCAGCCTGCCGGACCTTTTCCGCAGTAAACAGGCTTTATTTTTCCGTGAATTATGGATGCCATTAATATGGAAACTGCTCATTCTGCCAGTACTGATGATAATCATGCTAGCTTTCTTGCCAATAGAGACTTTGCTTAAAAATATATTGGTCATCCTTGCTTCCATGCCAACCTTTATGCTTTCTGCCGTTCTATTTTCCCGCTATACGGATAATGAGCAGGAAGCCGTCATTACGTCGGTATTTTCCACATTGCTAGCTTTGGGTACGATACCCTTGATAGCTTGGCTGTCCACTTTTTGGATTGGATGAGATGACAACACACGAAAGCAGACGAACATTTTTTATGTGCGTCTGCTCTTATTTTTTATTCACACGAAAAGGTGTCTCTATCCTTCTGTCTGCATTGCCGCTTCTTTTGTACTTTCAACCGTACCAAACGGATGATGCGGCGGGGCATAAACCGTATATAGTTTTAAAGCTTCATCGCCTGTATTCGTGATATTATGCCACGTACCTGCAGGAACCATAATTGCACTATCCTCTTCCACGTGCTGCTGAATCGTCAAATTATCCTGCCGATTCCCCATTTGCACCGTCCCTTCCCCTTCTTCAATACGTAAAAATTGATCGGTATCCGGATGCATTTCTAAGCCGATATCTCCACCTACCGGAATACTCATCAACGTAACTTGCAAATGTTCTCCTGTCCATAGAGCAGTGCGGTAATTAGTATTGCTTTCCGCAGCATTTTCAATATCAATAATGAACGGATTTCCTCCATGATCGGTAATACGGGAAAACATTGGATTTTCTTGATTGGTTTCTAAAATACCTGCTAAATGGTTGGCAATTTGGTAATCTGTCATTGCCAGCTGATAAAGCAATTGACGGGAGTAAGGCTCCTGCACTTGCTCACTTTTCCGATAGTTTTCCTCATAGCTTTGCACCGCATGCTGATACAATGTGTCGATGCTTTCGTTTCTCTCTTGTACAAGCTCTTGCTGTCTCGTATCCAGCTGCTGTCCGGTAAAATAGTGATAAGTCTGCTCCAGACCTGCAGCTATTTGATTTTTGGATTGTACCGCATACACAAGATCTTGTGCAGTTGCATCCTGCCTGAACGATTCTACTGCATGAAAATACAATGGAAGCAATGCTGCCTCCCGATGCAACGTTTCTTCTATCATAGCGGCTGTCTGTTCATCATACGGATTTCCTTGATGGGCATTTGGATTTCTTCGATGCATCTGCTGCTGATAAAAAGGATGATAATACATATTTGGTCTGTTACCTACCTTTCCTTAATCTCCTCTCAGCATATGACCATCATTTTAAAACGGAACAAAAAATGGATAATTCTATAATAAAAAAAAAGAAGATATCTGAAATATCTTCCCAATCGGCATTTTGCTTATCATTTCTGCTTTTTTCTTTCATGCTTGCCTGTTAAACTTCTTTCTTCTCCGCTGCAATCATCAAAAACATTGGTCTGCGCCATTCATGCTTCATCTCCGGCACCTTTTGAAGCATTTCTTCAGACGGCACTGACTCCTCTACTCGTAAAATATCAAACCCCGCCCGGATAACCTCATTTATAAAAACAGATACGGGACGGTGATACTTTATCACTGTCTCATCTAAAAAAGACGCTTCCCTTACTCCCTCAACCTGATAATTATCCACCGGCCAATAGACAGGCTCTCCTGTGTGGTCATAAATCCAGTCTTGTTCTTTTTTTGATGTGAAAATAGGATGCTCAGCAGAAAAAACCAGACTTCCGCCCGGTCTCAAAACGCGATGAATATTTTCAAATATGTCGGATAATGATTCAATATAATGGAATGCAAGCGAACTGATTACGATATCGAATGACGCTTTCGGAAAATCCATATCCTCCATCGCTTGCTGCACATACAAAATACCGGAATCATCGGTCAATTCTTCTGCACTGGCAAGCATCCGCTCTGATATATCGGTTCCTGTCACAGATGCTGCTCCCTGCTCTCTCGCATAACGGCAATGCCATCCAAAACCGCAGCCTAAATCTAAGACATGCTTTCCTTGAAAATCCGGGAGCATATTTTTTAAGATATGCCATTCTCCCGCTCCTTCCAATCCTTTTTTGGAACGGTCCATGTCCGCATATGCTTCAAAGAAAGGATGCTCATCATACTTATTCTGTTTCAATAAATCACTTCCCTTTTCTCCAGTGGTCGGCTTGAAAAAAAGCATATTTATAAAAACATGCTTTATCCTAAAAAACTATGTATCTGACAGCAACCTTATGAAAAAACAAGGTATACAGTCAGACTGAATCTAGTGAAGACATTTCTAAATAACTAACAGAAGAGATTAGTGTGGATAATAATCAGAAATTACCAATCACAGAATCTTTTCATATTTACAATGATCATGATTTGTGCCTTTATATTCATAGCCGAAGTCTCTATAAATTTGGTTCAGTTTGGTATTGCTTTCTACACAGTCTAAGCGGATACGGCGCATCCCCTGTGTCTTGGTGTAAGCTTCCATCCACTCGACAATCGGCCTGCCTAACCCCCGTCCAATATGATCATAATCTACAGACAGACGGTGCATATAAAAGGCATCTTCGCTGGATTGACCCCAAATATTTTTATCCCAAGGAGTCTGCATTTCATTTAAAGTAAATGTAGCGATAATCTCCTCGCCTTCTTTTACAACAAAAGTAGAACCGTCTTCAACGGACTGTCTTACCTCCGGATCTTCCTCATCTTGATCCAGAAATTCCCACTGTTTTAATCGGCTTTTCTTCAACCATGTTGTCACACCTTTTAACAGGCGGAGTATGGCTTTCATATCTTCCTTTTGTGCAATATAGACGTCCAACTCCTGATTAATCGATCCTACTTTTAACGTCATAAATCAGTCCTCCTTATATTCGTTTTCTTTGTATATTCGACACGAAAATGAAAAATTCCTTCTTTTACGTTAAAAAAATAATATTCTTCTGAAAACAATATATTATTCTTTTAATTTATTTCGAATTTCTATTTGTTTAGAGATACAAAATTGTATAATCTTTGACCTTATTCCTTCTCTCATTTCTATAAACTCAATAGCATGTTTCATCATGCCATTAGGTTGTTTCATAACATTTACAATTTTACCATGAAACGTAATTGTTTGCGATTCCTGTCTCGTTTTCAAAAATAATATTCCAGTTACCTTATCACCTGTCTCCGCCAATTTAGAACGTGTAAGAAAAGCAACTCCGCCACCGCTTATATCATGTGTCGTAACGTTGACTGTTTCCTTTTTATTTTCTTCCAAATGCACATCTGTTTCTTCTGCAGGAAGCAGCGTTACCTGCATTTTTTCCATTGCTTTCACCCGGAAAAACTCTCTGCGCTGCACAAATTTTATCCTATCCTTGTCAGGCTTCGTTATGGATGTCTTCCCATTTTGATAATGTATGGCGGCTTCAAATTGACACAACCCTTTTTCTTCCTCATAAAAACAAACCGTTACACGCATGCCATTTTCAATGAGCATGGGTACATTTTGTTTATTTACTGGCCGTTGAATCATTAATTCCGCCTCGTTACGAATCAGCTGTGTGAAATACATTTTTTCATCCGCATTGATAATTTCTAATAGTTGACCATCCCAAAACCCCGTATATTCTTTTTCGTTCATAAAGATACCTCTTTCCCTGTTATTAAATCAAGATAGATAAAATGCGCAGTCCATTTGTAGTAATTTTTAAATCATACCTCCTACATCTCATGTTTATCACTCAAAATGTATAGGTATTTAGACCAGACTCTTATTTCCTAATTATACCTTGATTTTTGAATTTTTACAGGGTTATTTTGTATTTTATTCCTAAATAGAAAAGCTTCTCCCCATCGGAAGAAGCTTTTCTATGAAACAATGAAAATGATCCGGCTAGTCATCCACTACAATATACGTTACCTTTACAGGACCGTGTACACCAACAATCAGATTCATTTCAATATCTGCGCTATTACTCGGACCTGTTACAAAGCAAACACTGGAAGAGGGAACGATACCTTTTTCACTATCCTGATGAATCTTCTCTGCCGCCTGTGTCATTCTTGGAACAATCGTTTCTTTCGGAATAATCGCAATATAACATCTTGGCATTAAACTAATCGATCTGCCATTGTCTTTATTGGTCATCAGTACCACCGTACCTGATTCTGCCAGCGTGATATCACTGAAAGAAATACCGACATCTGTTCTTTCGGCAATTACCTGATTCTCTTTGCTAATACTTGCATCCCACACGTGTACATCCGCTTCTTTGGCAAATGCTTCATACGCCTTATCCAGTCCATATTCCTGATTCCGTTTATCATTTGAAGTAATTATCGACGTTGCTTCATAGCCATCTAATACTTTCTTCAGTGTCGCTTGCAAATCACTTTTATCTGTACGGACAAAATCGGTATGAATCACGTTACAATGCTCTTTCAGCACTTCAATCAGTTCTTCGGTCGAATAGTCTTTAAAGACCTCATGCTGTGGCTGTACACTATATTCCGGCCGGCTCACACCTTCTCTTTTTTGCGGTCTGCCAAGATTTGCTGCCAGGTTGCTTAAAAAGGAGTCTCGATTTTGAATAGCCATTATGCATCTCCTCCTTTTTGACGTTGATTCCACCAGCTGCGGAAAGTTTGCTTTTCTGGTGCTGGGAAGTCGCGGGAATCTGTCCATCCTTTTAATGGTCCCGGTCCATTTTCAACATATTCTTCTTTTGTCCACGGCTTCAACGCGGTTCTTGCGACTTTCGTGCTTAATTTATATGCCGCCGGGTTCGAAGCCCATTGGGCAAATCCTTTCATCATGAATTTTTCGGAAACCGGCGATTTTTTCTCTTCTTCTACAATAATTTCACGATGACGGATTAATTGTTCATGTAATGGGATTTTCACAGGGCATGCTTCTGTACAGGCTGCACATAAAGAGGAGGCATATGGTAATTCTTTATGATCCTCATAGCCGTCCAAGAGCGGCGTTAATACGGCTCCAATTGGGCCTGGATAAATAGAATTATAAGCATGTCCGCCGACATGACGATACACAGGACATACATTAATGCAAGCTGCACATCGGATACAATGAAGCGCCGATTGAAATTCTGTTCCTAAAATTTTAGAACGGCCATTATCAACAATCACTAGATGATAATCGTCCGGTCCGTCAATTTCCTCTTCCATCCGTGTACCTGTGATGGTTGTAATATAGCTGGTCAACTTCTGGCCGACAGCAGCTCTTGTCAGCAAACTGACTAACACTTCCATATCTTCCCACGTTGGAGCAAGTCTCTCCATCCCCATTACGCTGATTTGCGTATCCGGTAAAGCAGTCACCATTTCTGCATTGCCCTCATTCGTCACAAGCGTCACAGAACCAGACTCTGCTATAGCAAAGTTGCAGCCGGTAATACCAACATCTGCGGATAAGAAATCCTGCCGCAGTTGTTCTCTGGCAAAAGAAGCTAATTCTTCCGGCGTATCTGATTGTTCATAGCCTTTCTTATCCCGGAAAGTATCTTGGATTTGCTGTCTATTTTTATGCAGGGCAGGAGTTACAATATGGGATGGCGGATCCTCATCCAATTGCAGAATCCATTCTCCTAAATCAGATTCCACCACTTCTGCTCCCGTGTGTTCCAATGCTTGATTTAAACCAATTTCTTCCGTAACCATCGATTTCGTTTTAACTACTTTTTTCGCTTCTTTCTTTTTAACCACATTCTCAATGTATGCATTTGCTTCTTCTGCCGTTTCTGCAAAAAAGACATTTCCCCCGCGTTTTTCCACTTCCTCACTGAGTTGATATAAATAATAATCGATGTTTTCTAATGTATGTTCTCGAATTTCTGCACCGAGCTGACGCCAATCTTCCCAATTCCCCAGCTCTTCTGCCTGTGTCAGCCGGCCATTCCGGAACCTTCCTTGAGCAGAAGAAACTGCCTGCCGCATAAAATCATTGTCAATCCCTTGTTCAATCCGTTCTTTATAAGGAGTCTCACTAATTTTTATGCTCATGCTTTCACTCCTCCTTGTTCCTTGGCATGTGTATTTAAAATTTCTGTGATATGCATAATCTGCACGTTTTTTCCTTCTCTGCGCATACGGCCGCCAATATTCATCAAACAACCCATATCGCCGCCGACAAGATACTCTGCTCCTGTTTCTGATACATGCTGTGATTTTTCTTTTACCATTTCTTCTGATATATCTGCATTTTTCACAGCAAATGTACCGCCAAATCCACAGCAATCCTCTTTCACCGGCAGTTCTACAAACTCAATTCCTTTCACGTTTTGCAGCAGCTTAGACGGCGCTTCTTTCACGCCTAATATCCGAGTCATATGGCAGGAAGGATGATAAGTCACTTTTCCCTCGAACGTAGAGCCCACATCCGTTACGCCTAATACATCCACAATAAATTGTGTCACCTCGTACGATTTATCAGCTAACGCGATTGCTGCCTGTTCCCATTTTGGATCGTCTTTGAATATACTGGGATATTCCCGCAGCATGCCAACGCAAGAACCGGACGGTCCAACAACATATTCCGAATCTTTAAAGGCCTTTATCATCTGCTTCATCGCTTTTTTCGCTTCACTTAAATATCCGCTATTATAGGCAGGCTGTCCGCAGCAGGTCTGTGCTGCCGGAAAATCTACTTCACAACCCAAACGCTCTAACAACTCCACAGTATGTTTACCAACATCTGCAAAAACAATATCACTGACACATGTTATGAACAAAGATACTTTCATTTTCTCCACCTCTTCTATTTAAGCGTGGCATGAACGAAGGGGTTACTTCTTATCAAGTTCCTGAAATAGCAATTGCTCCACATTCTCCAAATGCTCATACATTTTTTCTCTGGCTTCATCGGGCTGCCTATTTTTGATTGCTTGATAGATACGTTCATGCTCATCATATAAAATATGTGACCGGTCTTTTGTGTACAATAAAACCCGTCTTGTTTCACGAATCGTTTCCGACATTAACTCGGAAACACTTCCCATTAAATGAATCAGTAAATCCATTTGTGTTGCCTGTGCGACAGCCATATGAAAATCTGCATCCGCCTGCTCGGCAAGCTGTTCATTTCCTTTTGCATCCATCATCATTTGTAACGCTTTTTCCATTTTCTCCAGATCCTTATCTGTATAACTTTCCGCAGCATACGCGGCTGTGCCTACTTCCAAAATTTTACGGACCTGATATAACTCTTTGACATCATTCTGTTTCATTAAAAAGGCTGTACTGACAGGCAAGGTAAAACGCTCTGCATCAAACGCTTTCACATACGTGCCTTCACCCTGGTGCATTTCTATTAACCCCATCGAGCGGAGTCCGCTGAGCGCCTCCCTGATTGCAGAACGACCGACACCAAAGCTTTTTGCCAGCTGCTCTACTGAATCCAGTTTATCTCCTGGCTTCAATCTTCCATCTTTAATCATACTTATCAATGAATCTGCCACTTGTTCATATATTTTTTCGGTTTTTATACGCTTATACTCCATTTTGTCAACTCCTCTGGTTCGTGAATCTATTTTAATCCATTCCCAAAGGTTTTTAAAGTCCTCCTGTTATCAAACTGACAAGCTAAAGGTATTAAGTACTGTACTTCATGATACCCCTTTCATTTCAGACATCCGTGAAATTACAAACAAATTCCCCCTTATACAATGAAGCGCTTTCAGATAATATGTATAGATAAGGTCATCTGATGACCTTATCTATACATATTATCTGATATTTTTTCTAATTTCAAGACGAATTTTGAAATATTTTTCGATAAATCACAATCCTGCATATTTTAAAATATTTCACAGGGGAATCGACCGAAAAATTCCTTCTGGAACAATGCCCTATTATGAAATCCATTACACTATTCGATTCATTTTCACAACATGTTTTAAAATACCGTGCTCATTTTATGAATATTACCTATTGACTAAACGTACTTTTATAAAGAGGAATTATTTACTCCTCATTTTCTTCCTTACCTAGACGCAGATCGTTGCATTTTATTTTTAAACCTTACAGAAAACGTTTACAATATTTATTTTTTCAAAATTCCTCATCAGTTGCTTTATTATTCGTTGTGAAAGAGGTTGTGTCATGGCTAATATACAGGATGTTGCTAAACAAGCTGGGGTCTCCATTGCCACTGTTTCACGGGTGCTAAATAATACATCCAAGGTTTCTGAAAAAACACGTTACAACGTAGAAAAAGCTATCCGAGAATTAAATTATGCTCCCAGTATGCTGGGAAGAAACTTACGAAACTCAGAAAGCCGGTTACTTCTCGTGCTTATTCATACCTTTTCAAACCCTTACTACACAGAAATCATAAACGGGATTGAAGATTATTCCATTGAAAACAACTATAATATTCTGCTTTGCGAAACAGATAATAACCAGCAGCGTGAAGATATATTCATCAATATGGTCCGTAATAAGTTAGCTGACGGGATTATCTCCATGAATCCAACAGTTCATGTTAATAAACTGAAAGAACTTTCAAAGTCTCATCCCGTTGTGCTTTGCAGTGATTATTATGAAGATACCAATATTCCTTATATTGCGATTGATAATACCACTGCTGCTTATCGGGCAGTAAAATATTTGATTAACATGGGGAATACAAAAATTGGCTTGATAAATTTTAATGAAAAACTGCTCTATGCAAAGCAGCGACGAATTGGATTTGAGAAGGCATTAAACGAATATCAATTGCCCATCTGTCATGAATGGATCCAACATAGTGACGGATTAACCTTTCAAGATGGCGTAGAAACAATGCGGCGCATGTTGCGTTCAAAGGATCGTCCCACTGCTATATTTGCCATTTCAGATACATTAGCAATTGGAGCCATCAAAGAATTACACGCCCATGGAATAAAAGTTCCGGAAGAAATGGCCATTATCGGATTTGACAATATTGCTTTTTCCAGCATGACGACGCCTGCGCTGACAACCGTTTCACAGCCAACCTACCAAATGGGCTACCGCTCAGCAAAAATGGTCATTGACCGTATTCAAGGAGCATCTGTTGACAATGTCATCATGGATTATGAGTTGATTATTCGAGAATCAACACTGGGATAGGAGGGGTTCTAAATGATTGTAGGTATTATTGGCTGCGGATCCATTACACGTTTCAGGCATGCGCCAGAATATACAGCAAATCCATCCGTTGAGGAGATTGTTTTCTATGACAGGAATCGAGAACGTGCAGAAGAAATGGTGCAATTATTCGGCGGAAGAACTGCTTCATCACTGGAGGCATTGCTTCAAGATCCAACCATTGAAGCCATTAGCGACTGTTCTTCGAATGAAGTACATTACTTCCATACCACAAAAGCTTTGCTTGCTGGCAAGCATGTGCTATGTGAGAAAACAATTGCTGCTACTGTGAAACAGGCACAAGAAATGGTGCATACAGCAAAAAAGGCCAGCAAGCTGTTAATGGTTGACCACAACCAACGTTTTACAAAAGCACATCAAAAAGCACGTGCCGTCCTCCAAACAAAAGAACTGGGCGACATTCTTACCTTTCAGACCACTTTTGGCCATAGCGGTCCGGAAGATTGGGGAGCGACGAAATCAAACGCAACCTGGTTTTTTAAAAAAGGCCGTTCCCATTCCGGAGCAGCAGGTGATTTAGGTATTCATAAGCTAGATTTGCTCTTCTATCTGCTGGATGACGAAATAACAGACATTCATTCCTATGCAGCCACCTTAGATAAAACAGATGAAAACCATCATCCCATTGAAGTAAATGACAATGTGGTCTGTATTTTAAAAACAGAGAAAGGAAGGATTGGCACCGCTGCTTTCTCTTGGACTTATTACGGCGAAGAAGATAATTCTACAACAATTTACTGTCAAAAAGGGATCCTAAAGCTATACCAAAATACGAATTATCCGCTTCTTATTGAAAAGAAGAATGGCGAAAAAATCTATTATGCTTTGGAAGCGATTCAAACCAACACAAAACAAACCAACTCAGGCGTAATCGATGCCTTTATCCATTGTATCCAAGAAAATGAAAAACCCATTGTCAGCGGAGAAGATGCAATAAAGTCATTACAGCTTTTGGAAGAAATTTTGCGACAGAAAGATAACGGTATGTAATGGATTTCATAAAGCAAACATGCTGCTGTAATTAGAGGACCTTTTCTCATAACACAGTAAGCTATCTCATGTCTTATGGAAAAGAAAGGGGGCGTTTCCCGCATCCAGTTGATGACGTTCTATATTATCCTTGGAAGCTGATTGCAGACGATCATTCTGTTCTAATCTCTATGAAAAGATAGACCCAAAGTGAAATAAGATTCATTAAAAAATCGAGGAGGTTTCCTATGAAGAAAAAAAGTTTGGGCTTTTTAATCATTGCTTTTCTCATGCTCCTGCTGGCTGCTTGTGGATCGGGAAATGGTTCTGGTGAGGAGACAGAAGACAGTAATGCAGATGGCGGAAATAGCAGCGAGGGAACGGAAGAACAATATAAAATCGGAATTCTGGCTCCAGAAGTAACACATGGCTGGGTTGCCGCAGTTGCTTATCATGCTGAAGAACGCGTAAAAGAATTAGGCGATCAAGTCGATTATCAAATTCAAACCAGCAGTAATGCGGAACAAATGACTTCTCAATTGGATGATTTAACAACTTGGGGAGCAGATGCCATTGTGGCTTTCCCGCAATGGGAAGGCATGGAGGTCCCCATCCAAAATGCCATTGACAGCGGAATAACCGTCGTTAACTTTGATATCGCGATTGATGTGGAAGGCGTTTACCGGGTTGCAGGAGATAATGAAGATATGGGAGTTCAGGGAGCGAACTACATCGCAGATAAAATTGGTGAGGAAGGAAATGTTGTTGTACTCGAAGTGCCTTCCTCAGGGTCTGTATCCGAATTACGGACAAAAGGATTCGAGGAAACCATAGCAGAGATTGCTCCGGATATGAACGTGATGACGTATGCAACAGAATTTACTCGGGAAGACGGTTTAGCTGACTTCGCTGATATTTTAACTTCTGTTGAGAACATTGATGCCGTTTATTCGATTGATGATGAAACTTCTGTCGGTGTCTTGCAGGCTATTCAAGAAGCTGGAAGAACAGACATTCAAGTCGTCACCGGCGGCGGTGGCATGCAGGAATACTTTGAAATGATGCCGGAAAATGAAGATATCTGGATTCAGTCGGCATTATACAGCCCTGTTATGGTAAAAGATGCTGTTGATATTGCGATAGACGTTCTTAACGGGGAGGATGTAGCGGAAGAAACTATCATTCCAACCACCGTTGTTGACCGGGATAACTACGAAGAATTCCTGGATGAAAATTCTCCATATTAATAGAGAGGGGAGCAGGAAAACCTGCCCCCTGCTCACCCAATGCGCAGAGGTGATGACATGCATATAGCATTTCAAAACATTCAAAAGTCCTTTGGTAAAAATCATGTCCTGAAAGATATTTCCTTTTCCATAAAAGAAGGTGAAATTTGTGCCTTGCTTGGGGAAAACGGCGCCGGAAAATCCACCCTGATGAACATCTTAGGAGGAATTCATCGGCCGGATGCAGGCAGTATTTATGCAGACGGGAAAGAGGTTAGATTCACTGCTCCCGAGCAATCCATTAAGCTGGGAATCTCCTTTATCCACCAGGAGCTAAATTTAATCAATGATCTGCCTATCTATGAAAATATGTTTTTAGAAAGGGATTATACAAAAGGGTTCAGACGTGTCCCACACCAGGAAATGATTCAAGAAACAAAGGCAATTTTCGAACGCATGCAGGTAGATCTTGACCCCCGCACGCTTGTGAAAGATTTAGATTCTTCCTATAAACAAATCATTGAAATCTGCCGTGCAATTACAATGCATGCTTCTGTCATTATCATGGATGAACCGACAACATCGCTCACAGATTCTGAAATCGAACGTGTATTTAGCATGATGAGACATTTACGAGACCAGCAAGTCAGTATCATTTTTATTTCGCATAAATTAAAAGAAGTCATCGAAGTTTGCGACACTTATACGGTACTTCGGGACGGCAACCTTGTCTCTCAAGGACAGGTAAGCGATGTAACAACAAAGGAACTTGCCCGCTTTATGGTAGGCTATGATGTTCGGACAGACCAACTGATTCAACAGCGGGAGCGCGGTAAAGAAATTTTGCGCGCAGACAAACTGACGGATGCCGCAGCCTTTTCCAATGTCTCTTTTTCTGTTCATCAAGGCGAAGTAGTCGGATTTACCGGTCTTTTAGGCGACGGCCGCAGCGAGCTGTTTCAATCTATTTTTGGTGCACATGATATTTCATCGGGAAAACTGTTCCTTTATGGCAAAGAGATTCATATTCACACCACGATGGATGCCATTAAACATGGTATTGCCTACCTTCCAAGAAATAGAAAAGAAAATGCCATTATTAAAGATATGGACATTCTTGAAAATAGTGCCATTGCTTCTTGGAAAAGACATGCAAAATGGGGAGTTATCCAACATTCCATTCACAAAGAGAAGCTGGAGGTCTTTCAAAAACAACTCAAGATACGGATGACGAATGCTTCCAACAATATATTGAATCTCTCTGGAGGAAATCAGCAAAAGATCGTTTTAGCTAAATGGCTCTCAACAGATCCCCGCATCCTGATTTTAGATAATCCGACACAAGGAGTGGATGTCGGCGCAAAGGAAGATATGTATGATATTATCCTGCGTTTAGCTGACAAAGGGGTCGGGATTATTATTCTTTCCAGTGAAGCAAATGAAATATTAAGACTTTGCAATCGTACGTATGTCATGTATCACGGGCGTCTGCAAGGAGAACTGAAAGCCGAAGACATGAACGAACAAGCTATTATGGAGCTGGCTACGGGTGGAGATGCTTTTATTTGAACGTTTTGAATAAACCGCTTTCCTATTATCCGGCCAATATGTAACGAAAGCAGCAGTTCCGCTGTATAGATTTCTTTTTATTTCATAACGAAAAGGGGTGTAACCTTTTGACAGAAAAAAGCAACAGTCATTTTCATGCATTTATCACTTGGTTTAAAAATCGATGGGCCGCCAGTCCGTTATTCAGTATTTTTATAGCGCTTATTGCTATGATTATCTTACAAACAATTGTATTGGGGTTTGATTACCCTTCCTTTGGAGAATGGTTTACTTCCTGGGTAAATAACTGGATTAATATTTTACGAAACAATGCCAGCGTAGCTATTGTTGCCCTTGGAATGACGTTTGTTATTATGACAGGCGGTATCGACTTAGCAGTAGGCGCAACACTTGTAGCCACAGGCGCATTGACGATGACATTGCTTGATATTGGAGCAAGCGGTCTCTTACATGCTATCGGTATCACCGGATGGCTCGCTATTCTGGTTACTATCATGCTTGTTATTCTTTTTGGTTATCTACTGGGGTCCGTCATTGGCGTGACGGTCACACGGGGAATGGTTCCGCCATTCATTGCCACTTTAGGAGCAATGATGGTTTTCCGCAGTGTAACACAGCATTTCATGCAAGGCTCCGCTCCACGCGTTCCGTCTGCGTTTTTACAAATTGCCAACTTTAAAATCGGAGACTATATGATTATGCCTATTATCTACTGGGCTGTCATCGCAGCTGTAATGTATTATATTTCTAAACACACTACCTTTGGAAGACAGATTATTGCTGTCGGTTCCAATGAAAGAGCAGCCAGACTTTCCGGAATTAATGTGAAGCAAGTTAAATATCGCGTCTACGCCCTATCTGGAATGCTGGTAGCCATTGCTGCCATTATTCAGGTTTCCCGGATTGGTTCAATGGATTTTGCCGGGTCAGGACGCGGTATGGAAATGGACGCTATCGCCGCAGCAGTCGTCGGAGGTACTAGTATGATGGGCGGAAGAGGTTTTATCCTCGGAACCGTTTACGGGGTATTAATTATATCTGTACTGAACAATCTGCTTAATCTATTTGGGGTCCCTCCCTTGCTTCGCGATGCGTTTAAAGGGATTATTGTTATTGCTGCGGTACTGTTACAGCGAAAGGAAAAAACCGCATGACTCAGCTCATGCGGTTCTCTCATTAAAACAAATTCAATAACTTATCCCAAAATCCTTCGTCCTCTTCCTCTTCTTCTGCGTCTTCCGTATCTTCTTCCGGCTGAATGTTGTCTGTTTGAATGACAAACTGGACAGAGTTAGTGATATCATTATTTTCTTCCGATACGAAAGATACAGGATCAAAATCAGATTTATCATATTGTGAAATCATCTTGTCAATTTCCTCTTGCATGTCATCAGGAATATTTTGTGTAGCATCATACAGCTCACTGGTTCCATCCTGCAGTTCATCCGCTCCATTTGCAAGTTCACCGGCGCCTGATGCCGATTCGCCAATTCCATTATGAATCTCCGCATAAGAAGTACTGAGTTCACCTACTCCATTGGTATAGGAAACCAATCCTTCGTGGAATTGATTATAATTTTCCGCCATTGTATCTACGCTTCCTATAAATTCATCCAGTCCTTCATCGACATCCATTTCTCCTACAGACTGATCTAATTCATCGGCAAATTCACGGATGTTCGCAGCAATATCGCTGGTAGAAGTTTGAAATTCATCCAGCGTCGGTTCCACAGCATCAAAAGATTCCACGGATTCATTATAAACAGCTAAAGCATTTTGAGCAGCCTCATAGGTGTCCACTAATTCATCAACCATTTCCGAATCCAGTTCACTATCATATAATGCTTGGAAATCCTCTTCTGTCAGAGTTGCTTCCGGTATGTCATCCATAGCTGTTTTCAACGCTTCTTTCGCGTCCCCATACCCAGCTGACAATGTATCTAATTCATCAGCTAAGTTTTCCATTTCTGAAGCCATGTCCGAAGCAGCTTCTGTCATACCGCTTAATTCTTCTATTCCATCAACGCCTGTAATTTGGCCTACTTCTTCTTGCACCGTTTGAAAGGCATTATTGATCTCTTCCGATGCGCCTGTCAATTCACCGCTGGATTGATTCAATTCATTTAAACCACCCTGAAACTCGGAAGAACCATTTTCCAAATCACTTAAGCCGCCTGATAATCCGCTGATGCCATCGCCAAGTTCACCCACACCTTGATTTATTTCATCAATCGCATTGGTTAAACTCTGAAATTCTTCTGTAAGAGAATCCGTATCAGGTCCTTCAACAGAAAAGGACGATGGTAATGCTGAAATCTCCATTCCTTCCATCTCCAACTGATCGGTATCTGCGTGAATGGTTAATGTTTCCGATTCTCCCGGCATCACGGTAAATGTTATCTGTTGATCTTTTCCGGAACTGGCTATCGTTGCATCTTCTGCTTCTACATTATAAAAGTAATCTGTATTAAGCGGCTGGGATATTTGCAGCATGTAATTGTCAAAGAAAGCATTCTCTTCCGCTTCTTCGTTCTCTTCTACTTCTATTTCAATATCTACCGAACCCGACTCGCCAATTACCGTCTGCGGATCTACTTCTTCTCCATCCAGATAATATTTAATGGAAAAATCCCAAGGCAATTCTCTTGAAAGGTTCCCCTGATAATAAAAGTTATCCTCTGTTGCTTCCATACGGACTTTATCTCCATCCTGCTCCATGTCACCTGTATCCGTTAAGTTTTTAACAGATTCATAGTTTCCGTAATCTTCTATCGTCCCAATCTGATTGAGCTCAAACCCATTAACTACATAGATGTTTTCTAATGCGCCGCCCGTTGCTAAATTTGCATAGATAACCTCATTCTTTTCTTCCACTTCCGCTTCTCCGTCTGTATTCTCTGAAGACTCCGCTAAAGCTGTATTCATCCATGGAATAAAGAATAGAGCCAGAGCGAGCCAAATCCATTTAGTTGCTGTCCTCATGTTTTTCCTCCTTGCGAAACTTCATTCCTAATGATGTCTTTTGAAGCAATGTATCACCGTATACAAGCAATGCAGGCAATAAGGTGATAACAAGAATAAATGCCAAGAGCGCTCCTCTTCCTAACAGTAAGCCGATAGAGCCGACAACTGGATTGGAAGAAGTCATCCATAAAACAAATCCGACGATGGATAAAATCGACGCAGAAACAGCAATGGAGAAGATTTTATCATCCAATGTCGTTTTGATTGCCTGCCATTTTGACATATACCTTCTATAATTTTTATATGTTTCCGTTAATAATATCGCATAATCCACTGTTGCCGCCAGCTGTACCGTACTGACTATCAGATAACCGATAAAGACAAGCGGTGTTCCTGTAAAATATGGAATGGCCAAATTCATCCAGACCGCCGCCTGAATAACCAACAGTAATACCACTGGAAAAGAAATGGAACGGAAATTAAATAACAGCACAATCCCTACTCCCAAAATGGTTAATAGATTCACCAGCTGGTTATCCTGGGACACAATTTCCTTCATATCATACAGCGATGCACTTTCTCCTAATGACACTGCCTCGTCTCCATAATAGGAAGAAGCAATATCCCGTACATCTTCTACAATAGCAAAAGGAAGATCTCCCTCTGTTCCTGCTTCTGTATTCACAATAATCCGGCTGTAATGTTCAGACAGAAATTGTTCCGTCGCCTCGTCATCTAAAAAGTCCTGCGGGATAACACTGCCGACCATAGTTGCATAACTGATGACAGAGGATACATGATTGACATTCTCCAAACTCTGAACCATTTCCTGTTCCTTTCCAACATCATTGTTCGGAACAAGTAATACGATAGAAGTTGACTCCCCGAAGCTTTCTTCAATTTGCCTTATATCCGCACCTAAACGTGTATCCTCCGGTGTCTCTCCCATTCCATATGTGAATGTTGTACTGCTTTGCGCCAAAAAGCTCGGAACAAGCAGAAGAAGTACTAAAATCAGTACCGGCAGCCTTAATTTCATCAGTTTTTTTCCTAAACCTTCAAAACGCGCTGGCACAAATGGACGGTGCTGCGTACGGTCAATCCAGCGATAAAATACAAGTGTAAAGGCTGGAAGGAAAATCATGACACTGATTAAGCTTAATATAATACCTTTGACCAGGTTCAATCCTAAGTCAGAGCCAATTTCAAAACGCATAAATAATAGTGCTGCAAACCCGAATATCGTGGTTAGAGAACTAGCGCCGATAACCGGCCATGACTCTTTCATAGCAGACTTCATCGCAGCTTCCGGTTTATAATCTTTATTCCGGTAATCTTGAAAGCTGTGCAGTAAGAAGATAGCATAATCCAAAGATACGGCAAGCTGTAATATCGGAGCTACCGATTGCGTAACAAACGAAATCTCTCCAATAAAAATGTTCGTTCCTAAGTTAATTAAGACCGAAACACCAATCGCAGTCAGGAAAAACACCGGCTCCATCCAGGATCTTGTAGACAGAATCAGGATAATGATAATAATCGGTACCAGAAGCGCTGCAGCATACATGCTTTCTGTTCCGGTCATTTCCTGCTCGGTAGCGGTATTAACTGCTTCGCCGGAAACAGCGTTTTCTCCCCCGATCAAATCATAAATAGCATTCGTAGCATCCACTTCTTGCCCACTTACAATCGTGACGGAAAAAAGCGCATTTTCATCTTTATAATACGTCTCCACTGTATCTGTATCTGACACTTCGATTGGTGTCTGAATATCCATGACATCATCCAGCCAAAGAACTTCTGTCACACCGTCTATGGCTTCTAATGCTTCTTTATATTCGATTGCTTCCGGAATCGAGACGTCTCCGACCAAGACCCTTGCATTCGCAATGCCACTATCAAATTCTTCCTCCATTATCTCTAAAGCCTGTGTCGATTCTGCTTCATCCGGCAGATAATCCTGCATATCATAATTGACATCAACAAACAGCATCCCTGCCAAGGAAAGAATCATCAACGTTATAAAAAGGGTTACAATTGTTTTCTTAAAACGAATAATTAAATTTGCCACAGTCATTCCTCACTACCTTGCTGATTACATTCATATAATTTATTATTATAAAGACACACTGTCAGTTAGACAACAAACAGTTGCGTAAAATATGTACGTTCCGCAACATAATCTCCTTATCTGTTGGATAACAGATAAAATTTCATATTTTATTCATAAAAGGAAGGTAATGAACCATGTCTCAAAAACTTGACCGCAGAAAACGCTACACAAGAACCGTTCTTAAAAACAGCCTGATGGAGCTTTTAAAGAAAAAACCAATCTCCTCGATGACTATAAAGGAAATATGTGAGCATGCGGACATCAACCGTTCTACCTTTTACAGCCATTATGCAGATCAATATGATTTATTGACCCATATTGAAGATGAAATTATCGACGAATTGAATCAGGCACTGCTGCAGTATGACTATACACAGGAAAAAGAAGCGCTGGCGATGTTAAAATATCTGCTTGAGTATGTTTACAGTCGTCACGAACATTTCCGAATTCTTTTCAGTGAACATGGGAATAAACGATTCACATATAAAGTCATGTATGCTGCTCAGACACATATTATGAATAATTTCAACGGACCAGAATATAAAATGAGCGAAACAGCTGCTAAATACCTTACGATTTATTCCATCAGCGGCAGTATCACCGTGATTGAATATTGGCTGGAAAACGAGATGAAAGAATCTGTAGATGAAATGGCTAAAATCATTACAGAAATGAGTAAGCCGTGTTGAACAGGATGAAAAAGCTATCGGGATTTGCTCGAATTTAATCACGGTAAATTTTTGCTAAAATACATTAAAAATCAAATATGCATCGCATTAGATGATTTAAAACGCAAAAAGACGGAATTAAAAATACGTATTTCATTCTGTTTTTCACAATAAAAATCCAATTTCACCACTTTGCTTTCCCTGCATAAAACCAATAGGATAAATACAAATTTATTATTGCTAGGGGATGTGGTAAAATAGTGCTAAACACAGTCAAAGAAAATACAAACCGTTATCGTGCAAAGAATCCCGATTATGATGGACTCTGGAAAAATTTAATTGAAGCATTGTTTCAAGAATTTATGGAATTTTTCGCATCGGATTTATCGCCGGAAATTGATTTTGAACGAGGAGTGCATTTCGAAAATCTAGAGCTTTTTCAATTTGTAATGAAATACAAAAAAGGAACAAAGTATTCAGATAAAATCGTCAAAGTTCAACTAAAGAACGGAGAGGAAAAATATATCTTCATTCATATCGAAGTGCAGGCGGCCGGCAAAGATGAATTTGCCGAGCGCATGTTTAAATATTTTTACCGGATTTACGACAAGACGAAACGCCCGATTTACTCTATTGCTCTGTTGACCGACGCTAGCCAAGAGGAGCATAAAGAAGCATTCCATTACGCTTTTTACGGCACGGAATTAACCTATGCCTATAATACCTATCTTTTTCATGAAAAAGATCCGGAAGAACTGAAAAAATCAGATAACCCATTTGCTTTAGCCGTGCTTGCCGGGATTTATGCCAGTCAGAACAAGAAGAAGACAGACGAAGACAACCAAAAAAGGTACCAATTTAAACAGCAGCTGCTCAACCTGACATTTAAAAAATATTCGCATCGCACAAACTATCTTGCAGCTTTATTATATTTTATTGATTATATCATGCTGATTCCACCGGACCTGCAGGAACAATTGTATGAAACATTACCCATTGCACAAGATGAAAAGGAGGAGAAAAAAATCATGGGTTTAGAAAAGTTGAGAGATACCCCCACGTTCGGAAGACTGTACAGAGAAATTGAAGAAAAAGCAACCAAAGAAGGGTTGGAGAAAGGAATCGAACAGGGAATAGAGCAAGGTATAGAACAAGGCATAGAACAAGGCATAGAACAAGGTATAGAACAAGGTATAGAACAAGGTATAGAACAGGGAAGACTAGAAGAGAAGCAATATTTTGCTAAACAGTTGTTAAATCGGAATTATTCAGATGAAGAAATATCTGAATTAACCAGGCTTCATCTTGAAGAAGTAAAAACGCTTCGTAAATCACTTAAAGATTAATGTGTAAGCAAAACGAGCAAGTTACCCGTTTTTTATGCAGGAAGAAAGTTTCGTTTTTCTTCCTGCATAAGTGTGGATAAAGATATATTTAAGTGTTAGCAATCCCGTCTTCAATTCTGCGAAAATAATGAACTAACGCTGCCTTATTTTGTTTTAATAATATTAAAAAGGGAATGATAATAGGAGTGTCAGTCATACATTCAATGAAAAATGAACTTGGAGGGATTTTATTATGTCAAAAGTAGCAATTGTAACTGGTTCTGCAGGAGGACTGGGAAAAGGAATAGCAAAACGCCTTAGTGAAGATGGCTTCAAAATTGTTCTGCATGATATTAATAAAAAAATGCTGGACAGTACATTAAAAGAATTCAAGGACGCCGGTGTTGATTCCATTGCCGTTGCAGGTGATGTGTCTAAGCGTGATGACCAGTTTAATCTGGTTAAAGAAGCAGTAGATGCGTTTGGACAGCTGGATGTATTTGTAAATAATGCAGGGATTGACGTTGTTTCTCCATTCCTTGAAATTGATGAAAATGAACTCAATAAAACTTTTTCAGTCAACGTGAATGGAACTGTCTTTGGCACACAAGCTGCAGCAAAACAGTTTATTAAACAAGGCACAAAAGGAAAAGTGATTAACGCATGCAGTATTGCCGGGCATGAATCGTATGAAATGCTAGGTACTTATTCTGCTACCAAGCATGCTGTCCGTTCTTTCACGCATACGGCTTCCAAAGAGCTGGCAGCAGATAATATTCGTGTTAATGCATATTGCCCAGGTGTAGCAGGCACATCCATGTGGGATCGTATTGATGAAGAAATGGTAAAATACTATGACAATATGGAACGCGGGGATGCTTATAAACAGTTTGTTGATGGCATCTCACTCGGACGTTCTCAAGAACCAGAGGACGTTGCAAACCTTGTATCTTTCTTGGCTTCTGATGATTCCGATTATATTACAGGACAAGCTATTATCACAGATGGCGGAATTGTGTACAGATAATAACTGAAGTGACCATTGAAACTTCTTTTCCGCCAAAAATAAACATTTAAGATTTCTTTTATGTACGAAAAGCAGCCGTATCTCAACGATTACGGCTGCTTTTCATTCATCAAGTATAGGAATAAAATACATAACGGGATATTCGCTCGGGTGGAGGTCATGGATGATTTTCTTTACCTTCTCAACCTGGTGAACCATGCAGCGGAACTCTACTTTGCAAACTGTTTGCAAGCATTCGCTTTCAATGGGGACAGGCATTTCCAAAGATGCAAATTCTAAAGGGCGGGAATAATGTTTGTATTTTGCATAAGAAAGAACGTTATCCTGGTTGCCATAGTTTAAAAATCCGTGTTCATGGAGGTGTTCCCGTAAAACACTAATATATTCTTCGGCAATCAGCACTTCTACCTTTACAAAATCAATTTTCATCCATATCCCCTCCCTTTTTCAGCATTTTTTCTATCTAAAAGAATGTATTTTTTATACAGCAACTACTCATTCACAGCTGCAAGATGATTTGTATTATTATAATCCACTACACGCCAGTCACCATTGTCTTCACAAGCAAACGTGGTGATGGATGTATTTTGAAGAAACGTTATTCCTGTTCCTAACTCTCCTTTTGAAATAATGGATAAAAGAGCATTAATTAATGCACCATGTGAAACAATCAAAATGCGCTCTCCGGCATACTTTTCACGAACTGCCTCTAGTCCTCTAATCCCTCTTTCTTTTAATGCTTCAAAGGTTTCTACATTCGGAATCATTTCACGGTCAGGGAAATACCGGTTTCTGTCCTCTATGTTCATCCCTTCCGCATCTCCATAAGAACGTTCTACAAAATCAGGCATTTCGTGTAAAGGCAGTTCTAAGTCCATATTAATTATTTCCGCTGTTACCTTTGCACGCGCTAAAGGGCTGGTAATGAGTACAGTCGGTTCAAATTCCTTTGCAGCGGCGCAGCAAACTTGCGCTTGTGATTCCCCTGTTTTATTTAAAGGAATATCTGTCTTTCCCTGAATTCTTTTTTCTTTGTTCCAATCTGTTTCCCCATGCCGTATCATACAAATCTCTGTCAATGCCATTTCCCCACTTTCGTACTATTTTTCTCATTACTTCTATTCTAGCACTATTTCCATCTTTTTATCTATTAACTTGCGTTTTACCGACATAAAAAACAGGCTAAAGGGTTCCAATCTCCCTCCGCCTGTTTTGATGTTTCTTTTATTTCCATACAATGTGATTACGCTTGGCTTCTTTTTACTCTCCCCAAACTTCCTTGGCCGTATCTAGAATATATTTTAGTTTGTTCCATTGATCTTCCTCCGTCAACAGATTACCGTGATGGGTGGATGCTCCTCTTTTTCGGTAATGATGCGTTATTATGGCAAGATTGCAAATGAACGAACTGGAAAACCGCTTGCTTTTTCAGGCTTTGGACTAATATTAAATATCACCGCACCCTTAGCTGGTAATTGATCCAAGTTTGTTAAAAGCTCCACCTGGAACGTATCTTGTTCCAGTACATAGTACTCACCGATTAAAGAACCGTTTTTTCTAGCATCAATCGCAGCATCGGTATCAAATGTTTCATGTCCTACCGCTTTAATCTGTCTTTCTTCAAACAAGAATTTCAACGCATCCAGTCCCCAGCCAGGTATATGACTGTCCCCATTTGCATCTTTATTCTCAAAAGATGTTTTATCCGGCCAGCGCTTGCTCCAATCTGTTCGCAAAGCAACAAATGTGCCCGCTTCAATTTTTCCATGTACCTGTTCAAACTCTAAAATATCTTCTGGTGTTAAAATATAATCATGGTTCTCTCCTGCTGCTTCCGATTTATCAATCACAACCAGCGGGAGGACCACTTCTTGTAAATCCAATTCTTCTAAATAGCGTTGATCACGAACAAAATGAATCGGCGCATCAATATGCGTGCCGTATTGGCCCGAAACACTGAATTGCTGTGCAAAAAACCCGTCATCATGTGTGTATAACGTCTCAAACTCAGCATCTTTAAAAGCTGCGAAATGCGGGGAACTTGGACCAAACGTATGCGTTAAGTCTACCCATGTTTTTGATTTCAGTATATCAAGCGCTTGTAAGACCTCATTTTCTCTTGTAACTGTCATGGTAAATTGCCCCCTTATCTATTGCTTTAAGCTTTTGTTTTGTAATCCGTAATATGATCCTGCAACGTTTCATCTTCACCAAATAAGAAATGCTTATGCATATCCGGGGAATAGATGGAATTAATTGTTTCGATTCCAACAGCCTCAGCCACAGCACGCAACATCGCCGGAGAAGCTCCACAGCATAAGCCAATATAATTAACACCGATGCCATGTGCTTTCTTAGCCCATTCCGCCAGCTCGTAACGGTTATGATAAAGCGGATCAAGTGAAGTCGGGAAAGTTGTTTCAGTCGGCAAATGACAGCTGCATCCACCATCCGGCAAATTAAAGAATGTCGGATTTTCTTCTGTTGTCCGATATGGAATCGGCAAAGCCCCTACATAACCATCTACATGATCACAAATCTTCTCCAGATACGGCTGCATGGTATCCGGTCCGCGGAAACAGTTCATTCCCACAACTAAAGCGCCGTTATCCTCTAATATCTTACATGACTCTTCCACGCTGTAACTGTCACGCATGATATTTTCACCCATTAATCCCAAAGTGATTACTGCCGGCAAGTCATATTTTTTAATTTCTTCTAACGCAATCAATGCTTCTTCATGATAATAAAACGTTTCTCCGTTAATATAGTCAACGTCCTCGTCCTTACACCATGAAACCATTTCATTAAACATCGCTCTCACTTTATCTTTGGACGCCTGATCTTCCGGATTAAAAATATTGGTATTCGAAATATTCCCTGCCACCAAAGCTTCTTCTGTCGGGTGCTCTTTCGCTACTTCTTTCGCCAATTTAATCGCATTTCGATTTAAAGGTTCCAATAAATCTTCTTTACCGATGATGCGCATTTTTTCACGGTGTGCATTATATGTAAAAGCAAGCACCACATCTGACCCTGCATTCATATAATCACGATACACTGCCTTCAGCGTTTCCGGATTCTCCAGTGCCACCTCGGGTACAAAGGATCCTGCCTGTAAGTAACCTCTGCGCTCCAGTTCAAATAAGTATCCCTCTCCTGCAATAACTGTCCCCTGTTTTAAACGTTCTTCTAAACTTCTTTTCGCCATTTCTCCATTCCTCCTGTAAATTTTTACTTTTCATTCGCTGCTAAAAAATTGATATAAATACGAAAAACCTCTTCTTTTCAGAAAGAAGAGGTTTGAGTACGATATCAATGTCTCTCCTTATCTGCTAGCTTCATGCTACTGGAATTGGCACAGTTCTTTTTTAAGTCTGTTGCCGAGGCTTCCAAGGGCCAGTCCCTCCACCTCTCTGGATAAGAAAATGTATTGCTATTTATTTGTTGTAAACAACTATATATGTATTTGAATTCTTTGTCAATAAGAATTTTTTAAAATTTTCTAGTCTTATATCATTACTTCTCCTCAACATACGTTTAACAATCAGCCACATTTGGGTATATTGATATGACAGATAAAAAGTCATAAAATGTTCAAAAAGTATAGACAGCTTTGAAAAATAAGCTTATAATACACTTTACATCCTTACCAATCAATGAAGATATATTGAAATGACACTTCAATATTGGTATAATTAAGTTTTTCTATCAAATAAACGGTGATAAAAACGGGAGGAGGCGTAGATGATGAATCGCTATTTAATGATTGTTATCATGATTATCATTTTACCAATCACACAGTTATCTTCAGGTGTACATCACAGCTACGTGCTCACCGAACAGGAGATGCTGGTTGATACACAAATGACTCAAGATTTGGGTATTGGCGGAAATGATCAGACGGATAAATCATTCACCGTATACACAGCTCTAGTCATTACTTTATTCTTACTGGGAACGTTCAGTTTATTTACGATGATTGTCCGTATCAACCGTACAAAACAGCTGATGACACCCGTTTTCTATCAATCCAATTTCGTGGTTTAATTCTCTTTTGAAATCCACACTACTTTCAAAAGAGGAGGCTGACAAAATGATTATTTTGCGATTTATCGTTATTGGGTTCTTTGCTCTGACCGCATTATCCGTGTTCACTTATCAAGGTATTGAGGTTTCTCATGCTATCGCGGATTTGTTCAGATCTAGATCTTAATGCATCATATACAACAAGGCAGCCAATGCACTTCGATTGGCTGCCTTGTTTCTTTTCATTTATTAATCAAAATTACCGCCCCGTACTTCCGTCACTTCATGAACCGTGATAAAAGCCTCCGGATCAACATCTTGAATAATCTCTTTCATCTTGCTTTCTTCCAAACGGGTAATAATACTTTTCACTTGCCGAAATTCTTTTTTCGAATATCCGCCCTCTACATGCTGCACAGTACAACCGCGCCCTAAACGGTCTCTAATCTCTTTAATCATTTCATCCGCATAGCCGGTGATAATATATACTGCTTTGGTGCTACTCAAACCTTCCTCAATTAAATGAATTACTTTCGAAGCAATAAAATAAGCAATGCCTGACATTAATGCTCCCCGTAAACCAAACACTGTTGATACAACAATAAACACAAATAAATTAAGAAATAAAATCAAATCGCTTGTTCCAAAAGGCAGCTTGCGCGATAACAGCACTGCTAACATATCAATACCGTCCAATGCACCGCCATTACGGAGTGCAAGTCCCATACCAAAACCAATAATAATCCCGCCGACCACTGTCACCAGAAGGGTGTCTCCTTCAATTCCTATTATCGTCGGGATATGATGCATCATACTTGTACTGATAGCTAAGGAGGCAATTCCAAGAACGGAAAACAACGCAAAACCTTTGCCAATTTGTTTATATCCTAAGTAAATAAATGGAATATTTAAGATAGCAATTAAAACGCCTAGCGGCAATCCTGTCCATTGCGATCCAACGATACTCAAGCCCGTTACACCACCATCTGAAACACTATTCGGAATCAGTACCGCTTCCAGCCCATAAGCTGTAATAAACCCGCCAATAACAATAATGAGTCCTCTTAAAAAAATCATTGTCTTTCTCGATATTTTCGATTGTGCTTTGCTCATCCTTTTTTCCTTCTTTCTATTGCATTGTTGCTATTGTGTGAAATAAGAATAATCGTTCATTTGCTTCACCGTTACTTCCCTTCCTGGCTGGGTTGAAGTTTAGATTGCTTTTCAGTCTTAGATTTCCTTATTTCACATAAAATAACCTTGTAAATACATTTTTTTCAATATTAATTATTATACGCTTCTCTGTTTCAAACTCAAATGTTATGAAGGTAAAGAATGGATAATCATGCAAAGTGTTTTTAATTGAAATTGAATTCAAACAAGCAATGGTACAACCATTAAAATAAATATATTTACATTCGGTGAAACAAAGGAGTACATTCACACGTAAATATATGAAAGAGGTGATAGAAATGAAAAATAATGAAGGTTGTATGAAATGTGGCAGCCAAAACGCAGATTCAAAAGATGTTTCTATGACTGGATCTGGGTTATCTAAGGTATTTGATGTACAACATAATCGTTTTACGGTTGTATTCTGCAAAAATTGCGGTTACTCCGAGTTTTATAATACAGAAAGCTCTACAGCTAGTAACGTTTTTGATTTATTTTTCGGAGGATAATGAAATTAAATTTCTTCTCTAAGTTTTTTATAAGACGAAAAGAAACATGGTTGATGACACCATGTTTCTTTTTATGCGCAGGAATATATTCGTCTTTATTCACTTAGGTATTACTCAACAACGCAACAACACACAATGTCTATCATATTAAGCAAATGAGCTGCTTCATGCAGGTACCTTTTATTCATCAGACATGTTCCTCTATTAGACGGACCGGATTACTGTAATAATGTTAAAAATGTATTTACATTGGCTCTCTCTCTTTGATAGAATAATCTCTTGTTATATTAAAAAATACATCACAAAGGAGTTGTACTTATGCGTCTCTCCAAAAAAGCTTTTTTCAAAAGATATTATATATTTTTGCTGCTTTTGGCTATTTTATTGATTGCAGCAACATTGCGTTCACCGATCACGTCTGTTGGACCGCTCATCCCTCTTTTCCGTGGAGAATTGGATGCTTCCAATGCCGTAATCGGTTTAATTAATACATTGCCACTGCTTGCTTTCGGTTTATTTTCTCCATTTGTACCAAGAATTTCAAGCAAACTTGGGATGGAAATAACATTATTAATTGCAATGGCTTTTCTGTCTGTCGGTATATTTATCCGGGCGAGTGGCGGAATAGAGATCTTGATTTTTGGTACACTTTTGATCGGAATGGCTATTGCAGTTGGGAATATACTGATGCCGGGACTCATTAAATCAACCTTCCCTTATCGGATGGGGCTGATGACAGGAGTGTATTCTGTTTCGATGAATGCATTCGGAGCACTTGCCTCTGGTATTTCCGTACCGATTGCTTCTATATCCGGATTCGATTGGCGGCATTCCATGCAGATATGGAGTCTTATCTCCATTGCAGCTGTCATTGTTTTATTACTGCGGCTTCCTGCTGCACGTTCAGGTGACAAAAAAGTGTTTGTCAACGTAAAAAGTCAGCCTTCTAAAGCAATCTACAAATCAAAAATTGCCTGGGCTGTTACCTTTTTTATGGGGCTGCAATCATTGATACCCTATAGTTTATTTACATGGCTCCCTGATATTTTTATTTCAAAAGGATTTGACGAAAGTGAAGCCGGATGGTTAATTGCCATTTATCAAGTTGGACTTATTCCTACAACATTTATTGCACCAATTCTTGCAGGCCGAATGAAAAGTCAACGGCTGCTGGGCTGCAGTTCCGGACTGCTATTTTTCTTTGGCCTACTGGGCATTGCTTTCACATCGTCCTATTTGATTATTGCCTTTCTTATCTTAGCTGGTATTGGCGCCGGAACTACATTCAGTTTAGCCATGATGTTCTTTGTTCTGCGTACCAATTCTGCGTTAGAATCTGCACAATTATCCGGTATGGCGCAATCTGTTGGATATATAGTTGCCTCTTTAGGCCCGCTTTTCCTCGGAACAATTGCTGACAAAACTGGAGGGTGGGCTGTGCCGTTTATCATTTTAATGGCTGCAGCTTTATGTATTGCTTTCCTTGGGACAATCGCAGGGAAAGATGAAAAAATTTCTTTTGAATCAGAAGGAGCAGCAGGCAAATAAGTTTTGATTTAAATTGCACAAAAAACCAGATGGTCTAAACAATTTCCCTTAGACCATCTGGTTTTTTTCTTTTCTCAATTAATATAACGGTAGTTCATCAACTGATTCAACATGTCAATTTCTTCTTGCAGCTTAGCACCGATATTCGTTTCCCGTACTTTTTTCCGTTCCATTTCTTTATCCACAACCCGGCGGACAGATAAAACATCTGCCCCATTTAGAACGACATCCTCTTTGGAATTAAAATGCTGATGGGCAACGAGCTGCATACCAAATGAATTATATAATAAGGTATAGCCGGCAATTCCTGTGGTAGATTGATACGCTTTTGAAAATCCGCCATCAATCACAATCATTTTCCCATTTGCTTTGATTGGATCCTCTCCGTCAATTTCTTTTACTGGCGTATGCCCGTTGATAATATGCCCCTGATCCGGGTCCAGATCAAATTCTTCCAGTACTTTTCGGCACATCTCTACATTTTCACGTAAATAATAATATGGATTTTTTTCCTCTTTATGAGCCGCCTTATCGGAAATAAAATAACGTTCAAAGGTAGTCATCGCCCGTTTTCCAAAGAGAGAAGAATATTCTCCTGTCCATAAATACCAAACCATATCTGTCGCCAAATCATCCGTTGTCTCTTTATCTGCAAAAGAATCACGCAAATAGGATTCAAATTTATCCAGCAATTCTCTTCCTTTGTACGCTTGATCTTCAATCCACATCGGTTCCATATCGCCGTTTTCATCGACTGGCATACAGCCATGAATCAACAGATTACCATTGTATTTAAGATATAGATTTCCCTTTTTCATTAAGAAATTCATATGCCTTTTCAGCTTCTCTGATTGCTGTACAGAAAGCAACAGCTTGTCGATAACTTCTTCCTCTTCCGGCAACAGTTTGGCAGGGTTATCTGGATCAATTGTGGAAAAACAAGTATTTTCCAATGAATACGTATTTCCATAAACCGTGATTTCCTGTTTTTCGTAATCCGTCTTCTCCAAGACAAGTCTCTCTTCCATATTGAAAAAAGGCCGGCGTTTAATAATCGGACTTTCCAATTTAAATTGAATCATAGCAATTGCCTGATGAATCTTGGTAATTTGCATTTTTTCTTGATCAGAGTTTTCCTGATCCGGATTCTTCTTCGGACGGAAGGCAGCATTATCATCATAATATTTCTCTGCTAAAGTAAGTAATGGACGCAAATTAATGCCATAAGCGTCTTCTATGATATCCAGATTATCGTAACGCGCACAAATTCGGATGATATTTGCCAGGCACACTTTGGAACCAGCATATGCACCAATCCACAATACGTCATGATTTCCCCATTGTATATCGACCGAATGATGGTTAATCAATGTATCCATGATTTTATCCGGCTCCGGTCCCCGGTCATAAATATCTCCAACCACATGCAAGTGGTCTACAACCAGACGCTGTGTTGTGTACGATAAGCCGATAATCAGTTTTTCAGCCTGTCCAAGCGAGATAATCTTTTCAATAATTTTTTCATAATAAGGTCTCTTATTTGTATATTCATCCGTCTTATACAAAAGCTCTTCTATAATAAATACAAATTGCTCCGGCAACGCCTTTCGCAGCTTGGTACGAGTATATTTGGAAGAAGCATAAGCAATCAGATGAATCATATGCTGGATTTTCTCTGCATACCAATCATCCAAATCCTGCTTGGAATTAAATTGATGCTTAATGAGCTTCAGCTTATCTTCCGGATAATAGACAAGCGCCGCAAAGTCATTAATGTCTTCTTCTGATAAGGTATCTTTAAAAATATCATGTATTTTCTCTCTTACTTTCCCGGAACCATTTCGTAAAACATGTTGAAAAGCCTGGTACTCTCCGTGCAAATCACTTACAAAATGCTCTGTTCCTTTTGGCAGATCCAGTATCGATTCTAAATTGATAAGTTCTGTCACTACTTTTTCTTCACTATCAAATTTTTCCGCTAACAGGTCAAGGTATTTTGTATCCACCTTCAAAGTCCCCCTTTGAATTATGCGGTATTATTTTAAATAGTATAACACATTGAGGTGTTAATTGCAGTTATAATAGATTGTTATCATCATATACTATCTATACACCGTTCTTCTGTTTTAAAAAAAGATCGCTCGAAATTGTTTTGGAGACATATTCACATTTTTCTTGAAAGTTGTTATGAAATGGGAAGCACTGTTAAATCCGCATCCAGCTGCAATTTCTTCAATAGGTAGATTCGTATTATGCAACAACTTCTTCGCATGGTTCACCCGATAATTTATCAAATACTGAATCGGGGAACTGTCCATCAATTTTTTAAACATCCTTGAAAAATAATACGGACTTAAATATACATGATTCGCAATATCCTCCAGCTTTATATCTTTTTGAAATGTATCTTCTATAAAGGCAATTGCTTGTTTTATTTTATTTTCTAACAGCTGATCAGACGAATTAGAATACTGATTCAATTCATATAGAATTTGTTGAATATATATCGAAGCGAGATGCTCCTCTACATTACCTTCCTCCGTCATTTTAATAATTCTCTCCATCAGATTCAGTAAAATATGCTGATCGTAAAGATGATAAATACAACCATTTTTCGCATAAAGCAAATCAAAATATTCCTTGCTAGCATTACCTGCAAAATGGAACCAATCAAATTTTGTATTATCAGTATTTGCTTTATACAAATGGGGATAGCGGCAATCTAAAAAGATAAAAGAATTTTCTGGGACAATATACGAACGGTCTTTATATTGAAGGTAGAATTGACCTTCTTTAATATAAATAAATATAAAGCTTGCCAACCCTTCTCGTTTAACTTGATATTTTTTTGTAGAGTAATACCTACCTGAATTAATTACATAATATAGAGCTCTTTTGGCAAAATCGTTTGTCATAGCAAAATACTGTCGAGATGGCTTTAAAACACCTTCATCTTTTATGTGCATAAGTTCCTCCCTCCAATCTATTTTCTTTAATAAATAAAAGGTTTAAAAATATTGTAAAAGATATCATCAGAATAATCCATAAAACAAACGAAAGCAAGATACTTAAATTTTATAGCAATATTAACTAATGACTTGTCCTAAAAACTATAATAGAATTCTAAATGCAATCAAAGTTAATAAAAAATTAATCAAAAGTTTATAGGAGGTAATTCAAATGAATGTAAAAATTGGACTTATAGGTGCTGGTTGGATGGGAAAAACTCATACCAATTCATTTGTAAACGCTTTAATGGCTTTCGGTCCTGAATATGGTAAACCAATATTTGAAATCGTATCTGATGTAAACAAGGATGCAGCACAGACAGCCTGCAATCAGCTTGGCTTTTCAAGATATACAACTGACTGGAAAGATATTGTTACAGATGAAAATGTTGACATAGTTGATATCGCAACACCTAACGCTTTTCATTATGAAATTGCTAAAGCTGCTTTAGAGAATGGAAAACATACTTATTGTGAAAAGCCTTTAACATTAACTGCCGAACAATCTCTTGAATTAGCTGAACTGGCAAACGAAAAAGGTGTAGTCAATTACGTTGGTTACAATAATGTAATGAATCCTGCAACCGCTTATATTAAGGATCTTGTTGAATCAGAAAAACTTGGCAAGATTGTTAAATTTACTGGAACTTATGATCAAGATTCTTTATTGGATGAATCTATCCCGATTTCATGGAGACATATTAATAAGTTTTCCGGCTCCGGTGCAATCGGGGATTTAGGATCACATTTACTAAGCGTTTCGCAAATTATATTAGGGAACATTGAAAGTGTAAATGCTTTATCAAAAACAGTTATAAAAAAACGTCCAACCAAAGAAGGTTCTGATGATTTACAAGAAGTAGAGAACGATGACATTATTTCACTTCTAGCAAACTATGAAAACGGTGCTATTGGAACGATTTCTTCAAGTAGAATTGCTTCTGGTCGTAAGAACTATTTGGCTTATGAAATACAGGGCACAAAAGGATCTGTACATTATTCACTGGAGAGAATGAATGAAGTAAACGTTTATTTCACTTCAGATAATGAAGCAGATCGTGGTTTTCGTACTATATTTTTAGGACCTAAACATAAAGGATATAGCGCTTTTTATCCAGCTGCTGGAATATCTATGGGATTTAATGATATGAAAATATTGGAGGCACACGAGTTATTATCTGCAATCACTAAAAAAACTGAATATACATGTGATTTTGCATTCGGGGCAACTATTGATAAAACAGTAAGTGCTATTTTAAAATCAGCAGAACAACAAAATTGGGTTCAAGTTTAAGATTTAAGGAGGAATGATCTATGAATATTAAATTAGGTTCCGCACCCGATTCTTGGGGAGTATGGTTTCCAGAAAATGAAAAACAGACACCATGGGAGCGTTGCTTAGATGAGATGGCCGATGCTGGATACAGCGGCTTGGAGTTAGGTCCGTGGGGGTACCTTCCAAACGAATACAGTAAGTTAAAAGAGGAATTGGACAAGCGTAACTTAGACTTAGTAGCAACCACGCTGGTTGGCGATCTAACTTCCGAAGCGAGAACGGATGAATTAATCCAACAGCTGGATAAAATGAGCGAACTGCAATTAAAATTCCCAACGGCAGAGTATGTTGTTTTAATTGATGATTGTTATACGGATTTATTTACCGGTGAACTCGTTCGCTCACCAGAATTAAATCATGAAGCGTGGAAACAATTTGTCAGCAATATAGATAAAATTAAAGACCATGCGAAGAACAAGTATGACTTAGAAGTCGTCTTCCACCCGCATGCACAAAGTCATGTCGAAACAGAAGATCAAATTGAAAGATTGCTGCAGGACAGTGACGTGAATCTTTGCCTGGATACTGGGCATCATGCCTATATGGACGGTGATTCAGTTGAATTTATGCGTAAACACCATGAACGTATTCCATATCTTCACATTAAAAGCTGCGATTTAGAAGTAAGAGAAAAAATGCAGAAGGAAAACTGGTCTTTTGCCAAAGCAGTTAGTAAAGATATCATGTGCGAACCGGAAAAAGGTGTTGTTGACTTTGAAGCATTTATTGATGTCTTAAAGGATATTGATTTTAACGGATGGGCAGTTGTTGAGCAGGATATGTACCCTGCCCCGTTTGATAAACCTTACTCTATTGCGAAAAGAACGTATGATTATGTAGATGGGTTGATTCAAAAGAACACACTGACCAAATAGAGAGAAGTTATTTTTAGAGAAAGGGATATCATGAAGATTAAGAAAAGAGTTTGCTTCATGGTATCTCTCATTTAATAGCTATAAAATGGGAGGAAATAAAATGAGTAAAACAAAGAATAGTAACCGCTATATCCTTTCAATTGTTCCGATTATCGCATTAGCAGGGTTATTATTCGGATATGATACAGCTGTTATCTCTGGAGCAGAACAATCCGTGCAAAAATATTTGATTGATTCGCTAGGGCTAGGATCCTTTGCACATGGATTTACTGTATCAAGCGCACTAATAGGCTGTGTTATCGGAGGATTTATGTCGGGATTTCTAGCAAATAAAATCGGTAGAAAAAAGACCTTAATTCTAGCCGCGCTTTTATTTTCTGTATCCGCCTTCACTAGTGCTTATCCAGAACTGTTATTCTTTACAGTAGATGAGCAGACAATTGGATTATTAATCATGTTTAATATCTACCGTGTTATTGGAGGCATTGGTGTAGGAATCGGTTCAGCTATTGCACCAGTGTACATCAGTGAATTAACACCGAAGCAAAGCCGTGGTAAATATGTTGCTTTGTATACCTTATCTATTGGAATTGGAGCTCTTATTGTTTATATCGTAAATATGAATATCGCTTCTGGTCAAACCACTGCTTGGATTGATGATCTAGGCTGGAGATATATGTTTGCTTCGGAGTTAGTACCGGCACTCCTATTCTTTCTCTTGTTATTCTTTGTACCAGAAACACCAAGATACTTGGCATTAAAGCAAGATTACAATAAGGCAGCAACGATACTAAAGAAAGTAAACGGCTCCAAAGAAAAAGCACAATCTATATTAACAGATATCAAAAATTCTGTTCACTTCGAATCAGATAAAAAAATCAGCATCTTTGCATATGGTAAACTTGTATTATTTGTCGGTATAATGATTGCAATTTTTCAACAGTTTCTAGGAATCAACGTGATTCTATACTATGCTCCTCGTATTTTTGCGGAGTTGGGAGCAGGTCAATCCGCTTCCATGTTGCAAACAGTAATTGTTGGCATTGTTAATGTGGTTTTCCAAGCTCTAGCTATTCTTCTAATCGACAGTATTGGTAGAAAACCAATGTTAATTGGCGGTTCTATCCTTTGTGCCTTTAACTTATTTATGGTTGCCGTCCTTGCATACTTTGAAATTTTTGGTATTTCTACATTAATTTTTATACTTTTATTTGCTGCCAGTTTCCAGTTAACATGGGGAGTCGCCACATGGGTAGTGGTATCAGAAATATTCCCAAATCAAATTCGTGGGCAAGCTGTATCAATAGCAACAGCATTACACTGGATTGCAAATTTAACAGTTTCTTCTACTTTCCCTCCAATTCAAGATGTTTTAGGTGGGATGGCATTTTCTATCTATGCAGTATTAAGTCTATTTGCTGCATTATTTATCTGGAAATTTGTACCGGAGACAAAAGGAAAGACATTAGAAGAATTAGAAGAAATTTGGCTTGATGATAGCAGCTCTTCAAAGAAAAAAGCAGTACAGTAAATCCATATAAAAAATTTAAGCATAGGGTGTGGGAAACTACCTCACACCCTACTTATGTTTATATTGTTGTCTGTTCTTCCAATTCAGTAAGCTTCACAGTCCGTTGTTCCAAATGCGACATTTTTGCAGCTTTTGCCAGCAACTCTGCTTTCTGACCATCTTCCCCACTACAAACGAGCGGTTTATTTTGTAAAATAGATTCAGCAAAACATTCTATTTCTTGTTCGTATGCTTCATGATATCGATCTAAGAAGAAATTCTTTAATGGGTCAATTGATGTTCCTGCCTCATTAGCAACTCGCACATTTGTTATTTCTTCATTATCCGCCGATACCAAACCTTTATTTCCAAAAACTTCAATTCGCTGATCATATCCATAAACAGCCTGCCTACTGTTATCAATAACACCAATCGCTCCATTTTCAAAGGTTAAAAGTATAACAGCTGTATCCGTATCCTCACACTTTCCAATTTCCGGGTCAATTAAGTTATCTGCTTTAACCGTTACATCGATAACTTCACTATTACTTAAATATCTGGCCATATCAAAATCATGAATCGTCATATCCATAAACATTCCTCCAGAGCGCTTGACATACTCAATTACTGGAGCTTGTGGGTCTCTAGATGTAATTTTAATAATTTGCGGTGTACCAATATTTCCTTCCATCATAGCATCTTGAACCTTTGAAAAGTGTTTATCAAAACGACGATTGAAGCCAATTTGCAAGTTTACATTATTTTTCTTTACTTCTTTTAATGCGCTCCTTGTTTCTTCTACATTAAAGCTGACCGGTTTCTCACAGAAAATATGTTTTTTTACTTGTGCAGCTTCTATAATATATCCGGCATGTGTATCTGTACTTGAGCAAATGAAAACGGCATCAATTTCCGGATCTTGAAAAATATCGGCTGTATCTGCAGTAATAAGTACGCCATCCTCTTCCAATTGACTTCCTTTTAAATGATCAATATAAACATCCGCTACAGCTTTTAAATGATAAAGACTCGATTTTAAAATATTTCCAATATGCAGCTGACCGATACGACCCGCACCAATGACAGCGACTGTTACTTTATTCATCATGAAACATTCTCCTTTTTATATCGTTATTATTTCGTTGTTACTTCCACTGGCTGCTTTTTCTGCATCGAGGTAAGACAAGCCTCCAGCACACGCATATTCTGTATTGTATTTTCTGCAGTGTTGACAGGTTCTCTCCCTTCCAGAATACGAGAAGATAAATGTTCCACTCCGATTTCATAAAAATACCCTTCCAGTATCTCTTCTCTGTGGTGACCATCTTCCCGATCAACCGTCAATTTCCCAATTCCATCTTCATGCGGAACATAGGCTTTTGAAACAGTTATTTTACCTTTCGTTCCAACTACTTCATAGGTTTGACGTCCTGCCATATTCATGCTGCAATTAAACGAAGCAAGCAAACCGCTCTCCATTTCCATTGTGACAGCTGCTGCCTGATCGACATCATATGAATCATATAACTGTTCCATCCCAAAAACACGAACCGGTTCTTCTCCAAGAATCATACGAATAGCGTGAATCTGATAGCAGCCCAAATCATATAAACTACCTCCGCCTAGATTACGATCACTGCGGATATTACCCTCCAAGCTGTGTAACACAAAGGAAAGATCCGAATTCATATGTTTCACCTCACCAATTTCTCCAGAATGAATCACTTCCTTCACTCTATTATGCTGCGGGTGAAATTGGTACATAAAGGATTCCATAAATATAACGTTGTTTTCTTCGCAGACTTGCATCATCTCAACAGCTTCTTGATATGTCAGAGAAGCTGGTTTTTCACAAAGTACATGTTTCTTATGTTTTGCAGCTTCTTTAACCCATTTCGCATGCAATCCATTTGGGAGAGGGATATAAACAGCATCAATTTCTGGATCATTTAAAAGTTCTGTATAAGATGAATAAGCTTTCGAAACATTAAACTGTTCTTTCAGTTTCACTTCTTTTCCACTCTCGCTGGCGACAGCTGCCACTTCTGCATTTGGAGCTTTTAAAATAGCAGGCACTACTTGTCTTACTGCTATTTCAGCACCGCTAAGCACACCCCATTTAACTGTGTTCATTTCTATACAACTCCTTCTTTAATTATTTCATTTCTCCATATAAAAATTAGATTAACATAATGAAAAGGGTTACAAAATGGTATCTTGTAATTAACTTTTGCATATTTGTTGACTAAAGATATAATAAAGTAAACGATAGATAATAAATAGATAACTATTTTTAAGAATTAGCATGATTATTACTAAGTTAGAAAGATCCAAGCATGTTTTATTTATATCAGTCATGACACACTAGTATTAGATATTGTAAAATAAGAAGTATTATATGCAGAAACAGAAATATGAAAAAAATAATGAGCATGGTTAAAATGGGAATATCATTTTTCAAACTTATACATATTTTTAGGAGGATCGTTTATTTATGATGAAAGCACAACGAGTAACTGCAATACTTGAATACGTGAAAGAAAAAGAATCGGTATCACTTGATGAACTCGTAGATCGGTTTGATGTATCTAAAAATACGATTCGACGAGATATTCAGGAACTGGTTGATGAAGAACAATTAATAAAAGTATACGGCGGAGTGTCCATTTCAAAACCTTTAACCGTTCCTTATCAAGATCGAAAAATCAAGCAATTTCACGAAAAACAAACGCTTGCCAAATTAGCAGCGAAATTTATTGATGACGGAGATATTATTTTTATCGATTCTGGAACTACTACAGTGGAATTGCTTGATTTTATCAAATATAAAAACATTACTATTGTAACTAATAATCTCGATTTCACATTGGATGCCAGTGCTTATCCGAATTTAAATATCTATTCAACAGGCGGGGTTTTCGAACGCTCTACCAGATCCTATGTTGGAACAGAGAGTGCGGAAATTATTCAAAAATATAATTTTAATAAGGCATTTATGGCTTCAACCGGGCTCTCATTAGATAAAGGGATTACTAATTCCTCTCCATTAGAAACACAATTAAAGGCAAAAGTAATCCAAAAAAGTGAGCAAGTATTTATTCTTGTAGACCATACAAAATTTGATAAGTACGCATTAACCACCTACTGTAATTTTGACAATATTGATTATTTGATAACCAATCAAGAACCGCCACAAGAATATATAAGACATAGCGAACAGCATCAATATGAAGTAATCTATCCACAAGATATTTAATATAAACTCATGAAATAAAATATTTTTTATGCAGAAGAATTGCATTCCTAGGGAAAACTGGTTAGGATAAAATAAAACTTCACACTGTGAAAAAATGCACAATCATGAAGGTTTCTTTTTTATATTCCAAGTGCTTAAAACAGTGTGACGAATATAAATAGAAAATAGAGGTGTGTCATTTATGGAAAAAGTAATTGTAGTATGTGAAGCAGGAATTACAACAAGTTTATTGGTAAAAAAATTAAACGATCTTGCTCAAGAAAAAGGACAAGAAGTTGACATTCAATCCAAAAGTCTCGAAGAAGGATTAGACTATGTTAAAGAACATCGTGTTGATGTTGTATTATTAGGGCCGCAAATTCATCACATCGCTGAGAAATATGAAGAGGCAACCAATGCTAAAGTTGCTAAAATTTCCGTAGACAACTATAATACAATGAATGTTTACAGCATTTTTGAACAAATAAGCGAGGCATAATAATGACAATGGATGTAGAGATGTTCATGCCTTTAATTACAGAAGCTAGTCAAGCAAAAACCTTGGCTTATCAAGCATTAGGTCAAGCAAAAGAAAAAGATATACAAGGGTATGAAAAAGGAATATCAGACGCTAAAAAGCATTTGATAGCTGCTCACAAAAAACAAACTGAACTCTTACAATTAAACAGACGTGAACAGCAAATAGACATTAACGTTTATATCATTCATGCGATGGATCATGTAACCAATGCACAAATGATTTGTGATATGGCACAGGAATTGGCAGAGCTTCATTTAAAAAAAGAATAATACTGAATGATTGTCCTGTAGCTGGTATATCCTAGCGCAGGATTTTTTTATGAAAATATGAGAGCTATGAATAAGTCTATATATAGATTAATCAAATAAATTACAAAACATAACAATAAATTCATAATAAATTAATAAACACTTGACTAAATATTAATTTCTATAATAGTATGTAACATAGAAATAATTCAAGTTAACATATCTATAATTTCAGCGAAGGAGACTTTTATATGAAAACGCTTAAAATTGGTGTGGCAGGATTAGGAAGACTAGGTTTAATCCATGCAGAAAATATCTATCATCTAAAAGGAGTTGAATTGACAGCGATTTCTAATTTAGATGAAGAAGTAAATAAACAGATAAAAGAAAAATATAAAGTACCAAATGTTTATACAAATTATGAGGATATGCTGGAACAATCTGAGTTAGATGCAGTCTGTATCGTGACACCTTCTGGATTCCATACCGAACATATTCGTTTAGCTTTGAGAAAAAATTTGCATATTTTTTGTGAAAAGCCAATTGGTTTAGACGTAGAAGACATTAAACAAACGATAGATGAAATTGAGAAAAGTGACCGTATTTTTCATCTCGGATTTATGAGACGGTTTGATAGTGATTATTTATATGCGAAGGAAATGATAGATAGCGGACAAATTGGAGATATTTCTTTAATTCGCTCTTATAGTATTGATCCCATTCAAGGATTAGACAGCTTTGTTAACTTTGCTAAGAAAAGTCCAAGTGGTGGGTTATTCCTTGATATGAGTGTACATGATATTGATGTGATTAGATGGTTGACAAAATCTGAGATTTCAACTGTATGGGCAACAGGAACGAATAAAGCTGCACCTGAATTGGATGAGCTGAACGAACTGGAATTAGGCACGGTAACGATGAGATTAGACAACGATGTAACCGCTTTACTAGTTGCCGGGCGCACAGCTTCACATGGATACCATGTAGAAACTGAAATTATCGGAACTAAAGGAATGCTGCGAATCGCTGCATCTCCTGAAAAAAATAAAGTATCTGTATTTAATGAACACGGCGCAGTCCGCCCATCTTCTCAGCATTTTCCTGAACGATTTGCCGAAGCATATGTAAATGAGTTGAAAGATTTTGTCCACTGCATTCGTGAAAATCAACATCCTGAAGTAACTGCGCTTGATGGCTTACGCGGAACAGAAGTAGCATTAGCATGCCAAGAGTCATTCGATACAAATAAGTTAGTTGATATCCAATACTAATAATCATTTGCGTATTTTTAGGAGGAGAGAATATTGAATTTATTTAGTATTATTAGTTTTGTCGCTGTACTTGTATTCATCTATCTCTATGCTTTTTATCGTACAAGAAAGATCGATAAAAAGGATTCAGAGGGATACTTCTTAGGTGGACGTTCACTGGTCGGAACTACTGTCGGTATGACAATTATTATGACCAATCTCTCAACGGAGCAATTAGTTGGTCAAAACGGTCAAGCCTATGCAGCTGGTATGGAAGTGATGGCTTGGGAAGTAACTGCTGCTGTTGCTATTGTTATGCTTGCATGGGTATTTTTACCAAAATATTTTAAATATGGTGTAAATACCATTTCTGATTTCATTGAAATCCGTTACGATACATTTACAAAAAGAATTGTATCGATTCTCTTTATATTCACTTATATTGTCAGTTTTATGCCTGTTGTTTTATATTCCGGGGCATTAATTTTTAATGATTTATTTGGCATTGAGCAATATTTAGGTGTCAGCAGTATGACAGCTGTTATTATAATTTCTACAGTTATTGGTTTGGTTGGTGTTACCTATTTGTTCGTTGGAGGCCTTTCCCTGATTGCGCATAGTGACTCACTATATGGTATTGGTCTGTTGCTTGGTGGCATGACGATTACGATTTTAGGACTTATTGCTTTGGGTGAAAATAGCTTTTTTACTGGATTAGACCGATTTTTAACAAGTCATCCAGAGAAATTGAATGCCTGGGGAGCCTTAGATTCACCAATTGTACCCTGGCCAACATTATTCTTAGGAATGTTATTCAATAACTTATATTTCTGGTGTACCAACCAAATGATTGTGCAAAAAGCATTAGCCGCCAAAAGTTTAAAAGAAGCGCAAAAAGGGGCCATGATTGTTGGGTTCTTTAAAATTTCTGGTATGTTCTTCTTAGTTATCCCTGGTGTTATCGCATACAATATGTTTGGAGATGGCATGCAAATGGATCTTGCTTACCCTGCATTAGTAGCTGAAGTGTTGCCTAATTGGGCAACTGGTCTGTTTGGAGCAGTGGTATTCGGAGCAATCATGAGTTCTTTTGTCGGATCATTAAGTGCAACCGTTACTTTATTCAGCTTAGACTTCTATAAGCCGGTCATTAATAAACAAGCAACCAACCGTCAAATTGCGAAAGCAGGAAGAGTTTTAACTATTGTGATTGGGTTTATTGTTGTTCTTGTCGCACCATTAATTTCTCTATTTCCGCAAGGACTGTATGCAGTTATTCAAGAATTCAATGGACTGTATAGTATGCCACTCTTGGCAATTATTTTAGTTGGTTTTTATTCTAAAAAGACATCCGCAACTGGTGCAAAGGTTACTCTGATCTTCCACATCGTTGTGTATGCATTGTCTAAAGTGGTTATTCCAGATATCCATTATTTATATGTTTGGAGTGTTCTCTTTTTGGTAGATTTAGCTATTCTCTATTTCTATAGCGTAAAGAAACCATCTCAAGAAGACTTCCAATTCGACAAATACCAAAACAAAGTGGATATCACTCCTTGGAAACATGTTAGATGGGTTGGTATTTTAATCTTAGTTGTTGTTGCAGCATCTTATATTGTCTTTTCTCCGATTGTATTAGCTAATTGATTTATTTAGAAAGCAAACACCTCTCTTAGTAAAGGAGGTGTTTGCTTTGTTTTATATTTTGTTTATTTTTCAATCTACAATATAGCCTTTTTAACCGACTTTTTTCTCAACCCAAACTTGCTCTAATTCTTCCAATGTCTTTCCTTTTGTCTCTGGTACAAACTTCCAAATGAAGAATACAGCAACCACGCTGAGCGCCCCATAAATCGCAAAAGTCATTCCGCCTAATACATCATGAATCGGTGGAAAACTGGTTGAAATACCTAAGTTAGCCAACCAGTGTAATGCTGTTGCTATCGATACAGCCTGACCGCGAATACGATTCGGGAATATTTCAGAAATAACAATCCATGTAACTCCACCCCATGTTAATTGGAAAGCAGCTACATATAACAACATGAAAATCAAAGTGGAAATACCGAAAATTCCAAGGTATGACAGAATAGCAACCATGAATAAGTTGATAGCGCAAAGAACTGATCCACCAATTAACATTGGCTTTCTTCCAATACTGTCAACGAACAAAATGGCCAATCCCATAAAGATAACATTGACTATTCCCACAATAACTGTTTGGAACATGGATACAGACGGACCTGCTGCACCTAATTCTTCAAAAATCCGCGGTGCGTAATAAAGAATCACATTAATCCCGATTAACTGTTGAAAGATAACTACCGCAATACCAACAATGAGCACAAGTTTTCCATATGCAAAGATGCTGACTTTCTTACCAGTTTCCATTTTCACAGACGCTTTGATTTCTGCCAGAATATCCTGAGCTTTCTCTTTGGAACCGTTTACTTTTTCTAATATAGATGCTGCCTTACTGTAATCTTGTTTTAAAGCCAAATATCTCGGTGTTTCTGGAACAAAGAATAACAGGAAAAAGAACAATAACGCTGGAATTAATTCAGATAAAAACATATATCTCCAGCCTAGATCATCAATCCACGCAGATGTTTGGCCAGAAGCAATATTCAAATTCACAATATAGACAATCAATTGCCCAATGACAACAGATAATGTGTACGTCGCAACAAATTTTCCTCGGCTTTGTTTCGGAGTCAGTTCACTGATATATACCGGCGCAATGGCTGAACCGATTCCCACACCAATGCCTCCAATAACACGGTAGATATTAAACATGATTAATAATCCAATTGTCTGTTCATCTACTGTAAAGAATAGCAGCTCTGGATAAGCACTCATGAAAGCGGATACATAAAAGAAAATAGCTGCAAGAATCAGCGTTTTCTTTCTGCCAATCTTGTTTGCTAAAAAGCCAGATATCAGTCCGCCAATAACACAGCCTATTAATGCACTTGATGTAGTAAATCCATGTGCAAGTGATCCAAGTCCTAATGGATCAATCAAATACCTTTGAATCGATTGCTCTGCTCCAGCAATCACTGCTGTATCATATCCAAAAAGTAAACCAGCTAAAGCGATAATTGGAACAACGGTAAGAATATAGCTATTACTACTTAATTTCCCCATTTTATCTCCCCCAATATGTTCTTAAGATAAAGTGAATTTTTATATCAGCGAAGATTTTCTAAATCCTCGCTGATATCATTTTTTATTGAGCTAATACAAGCGGTGAGAAGATAACATAAGCTCCTACTACCGCAAGTAAAACAACCGTGCCAACCCATTTTGAATGTTTCCATGGAGTCATGTCCACTTTGCTTTGATATTTATCAAATTCAAAATCATCATGATCTGGTTTTAGTCTGCTGTATGCATATAGAATCCCTATATCGATCAAGAATAAAACACTCCATACATATAAGTAGTGAATATCTGGAATAACTACTTTTGATAAGCTGTAAGTAATGACGTGGAAAATCAAAGTTGCTTTTGCTCCACGTGCTGACGTTTTCCGAGAATAGAAACCAACCAAAATAATCGCTAATAACGGCATATTATATAGGCCATTAAATTCTTGGATAACAGCGTATAATCCTTGCGGGAATAAAGAAATCAACGGTGAAATCAAAATGACAGCTGCTCCAATGACTAGCGTTAAAATTCTTCCCATTTTTGCAATTTGTTGATTTGTTGCCTGTTTATTAATGATTGGTTTATAAAAGTCGTAACTAAACAGCGTTACCGTCGCATTCAGAGCACCAACAAAAGAACTTAGAATTGCCCCGAAAATAATTGCTCCAAAAATACCGCCTGCCCAATCAGGAAGGACAATGGATACAAGTGCCGGATAGGCAAGATCCATCTGCATGCCATCCCCAAAAATGTGATATGCAATAACCCCGGGAATGACTAAGAAAAACATGCCAGAGATTTTGAAGAACCCAACTAGCATTAATCCTTTTTGACCCTCTTTTAAGTTCTTAGCAGCAAGAGCTTTTTGGACGATCATCTGGTTGGTACAGAAGAAATACAAACAGTTAAAGAACATCCCAAAAAACAAGGCTGGCCATGGTACAATTGGTGAATCTACTGCTCCCCATGCATTTAATTTTTCTGGATGATTGGTTAAAAATCTGTCCAGTCCTTGAATAAAGCTGTTGTCACCTAAATAAATCACACCCAGTACAGCAATAATCATTCCTCCAGTTAATAACCCAATTCCAAATAAGGAATCGCTATGGGCGATCAGAGAAAGTCCACCTGTAAATAGATAAATAACTCCAACAACGCCGATTACTGTGGAAATGATAATAACTGCCGTAGTAGTACTGATACCTAAATGCTGTTCAATATTAAATAAATCATTAAAAATCAATGCTCCTGAGTATAAAACCACTGGCATAAAGCTAATCACATACGTGAACATAAATAATATAGATACAATTCTTTTCGTTATAGTGTCATAACGAATTTCAATAAAATCAGAAATTGTATTAATTCCATACTTTAAATATTTCGGCAGGAACACCCATGCACAAAGTACAATTGCGATGGAAGCCATCACTTCCCATGCCATTACTTCCATACCCGCTGCATAACTTTGTCCGTTTTGACCTACTAATTGTTCCGTAGACAGGTTTGTCATAATAATCGACATACCTAATGTCATACCAACTAATGAACGCCCGCCGAGAAAATAACCTTCAGATTCTTTTCTATCAACACCTCTACTTTTATAGAATGCGTAAACGGAAATAAAGATTAAAATAAAGGCAAAGCTAATGATATTAAAAATACTCACTTTTCACCCTCCACCTGATTCTTCCAAAAAATAAAGCGATATTGCTTTATTTTTCTACTGTTAAACAAATGAATTGAATTAAACGACAATATCCTTCAATAAATTCACTGTTTTTTTAATTCCTAATTCGGTCTCCATGGTATAATCTTCATGCTCTATACTTAACACACCGTCATAACCGGCTAATTTCAGTTGAATCACGAAATTCCTCCAAAATTCTTCCGTATGTCCATACCCCGGGATTGCAAAATTCCATGACCGATCAGCTACTTCTAATACATGCTTGGTATCAAGTAATGTATTCTTAGCAGCAGATTCTTTTTCAAGGCGCACATCTTTCACATGTACATGATAAATAGCCTCCTTAAGTTCAGAAGCAACTAACAATGGATCCGCCCCCATCCAAAATAGATGGCTTGGATCTAAATTAAATCCAATCGTTTGATCTGTATGCGCTCTTAACTTCCGGAAATTTTCTACATTATGCACTAGCTGAAAACCATGTGGTTCTAAAGCAATCTTCTTTACACCTTGTTCCTTTGCTTGTTCTACTGCTTTTTGCCAGTATTCAATGGCAACTTCCCACTGATAAGCTACAATTTCATGAGTTACTGGCGGCCAGGAGGTAATAGACCAATTTGGATATTCATCTCTTGGCCCGCCGCCTGGTAATCCAGACATCATCACTACGGTATCCAACTCTAATTCATGAGATAATTGGAATGTTTTCTTTACTACTTCTCTATCTTCTTCTCCCTTTTTAAAAGGAAATAACGGATTTCCAGAACAGTTTAAGGCAGAAATAGATAAACCATGATCTTTTATCTTTTTTACATTTTCTTCACGAAAAGTCTTATCCTCAAGCCAGCGATCAAGATCCAAATGTGGTGCATCCGACCATGTTCCGCAAGCAAGTTCGATTTCCTGTACGCCTGTTTTTTGACACCAGCTGAGCATGTCATCAAAGGACTGATGACCAACGCCATCTGTTACCAATCCAATTTTCATTGATATCCCCCAAATCTCTATAATTTCTGTAATACTAGGATTGAACACTTTTTTCAGGTGAAATAGATACTGTTTCTCCCGTGTCCATTGACTTTTGAGCAGCCACTGAAATTTCCAATGCAGCCACGCCATCGGCCGCGGAACAAGGAGATTCCTTCCTATTATGAATCGTATGGATAAATTCTATGATTTCATTGAGATAGGATTGTTCCATATTCGCCGGAAAAATACTTCCTAATTCTGATCTGTCTGTTGCTGTAAGAACACTTACTTCATAATCTCGAATCGTTGGAATTTGAATGGCTCCCTCTGTTCCAATGATTTCAACCCCAGAATCAAAACCATATGGAGAATTTCTGCTAGATTCAATATCCGCAACAGCACCTGATTCAAACTCGATATAGGTACTTGCTTGATCGACATCCCCATATTCCTCCATAAATGGATTACAGATAATTTTTCCGGATGACCGAAGCGCTTTCACTTCAGAGCCTAGTAAATATCTAGCTAAATCAAAATCATGAATGGCTAAGTCTAAGAAAATTCTTCCGCTAGTCTTTAAGAAATCTCTTTTTGGTGACATGGCATATTTATCAGGCGGATTATCTCTAGTAAACCCTTTCAAATAAATTGGTTTGCCAATAGCACCTTGATCAATTTTTTGTTTTGCTTCCATAAATTTCGGATGGAAACGTCTCATAAAGCCGACCTGGCATAAAACATCATTCTCTTCTACCGCTTCCAAGATTGCTTTTGTTTGTTCCAGAGAATGACTGATTGGCTTTTCTACAAAAATATGTTTCTTATTTTGTGCTGCTTCCATAATCAATTCTCCATGTGTATCTGTTGGTGTCGTGATAACTACAGCATCTACTTTAGAATTTTTACAAATAGCTACTGGAGAATCAGAAAATAGCTCAATATTGTATTCGCTTGCAATTTCTTTAGCCCTTGCGTTAATCTTGTCAACAACAGCAACTACTTCTATTCCTTTGCCATACGTTGTGATATTATTTAGGTGAACCATACCTAAACGACCCAATCCAATAATGGCTACATGAATCGTTTTATTCATTGTAAATCTCTCCTTTAAAAAGCATTTGAAAATGTGCAATACATCTTCTCTTGATGTCAATAAAATTAGACTAACAAACATTTAAAAATGAAAATATATCATTTTGATAATTAAATTTATAGATTTGTTAGTATGTTGGAGGGTTCAAAAAGTGGAAACCTATAAGTTATCTTCTTTACACAGCTCATTAAAAGTGATGGATATACAACTTGATTTAGTCGAGGAAGGGTGGAGTTTCGACTGGCATGAACACCCTTATTTTGAATTTATCTACTGTAAACATGGTCACTTGCAGCAATGGATCGACAATGAATTATATGACTTAACTGAAGGCAATTCTATTTTGGTTTGTGCATATAAAGAACATAAATCCATTGCAGTCGAGCCATCGGAATATTTGGTTTTTCATTTTGATATCGATATATTTGGCATTTATTCGTTATTTAACCAAGTGAAAAATCCATTGATTGGAAAAGACCAAACCATGGATAATCACCTTTCTTTCTCTGAATGGCTAGATAAATTAATTATTGACTTTCACATCAAAAGCCAAAAAAAATCGAATCAATTAAGTCAGGATGCTTATATTGAAGGAATGAACTCTGGTATCCAAATTTTGCATCTGCATGCCAGGATATTAGAGTGTATCAGTCTGCTTGCATTCTATTTCGAAAAAAGTGAAGGTATTCAAGCTGCCAAGCTAACTCCATCTGAAATTGACCTAGCAACAAAAGCATTGAAATATTTAGATGAAAATTTCTTAAGACCCGTTCGAATGGAAGAATTAGCACAGCATATGAATTTTCATCGTTCTTATATTAGTACCATTTTTAAAAAAGCGTATGGTATTTCGCCAACGGAATACCTTACAAAAGTAAGGGTTCGAGAAGCTAGTAAAATGTTGACAGACTCAGAGGAAAGTATTGAGGAAATTAGTATAAAGCTTAACTTTAATTCTGCAGCACACCTTAGCAATACATTTAAATCTATTTATGGAATGTCTCCTTCTGCTTATCGGAAAAAGCATCGGTATATGAATAAATAAGCAAAAAATACTCTCTTTTAAAGGTTATACATTTAAAAGAGAGTATTTTAATGCGAATTAATTTCAATATCCTACGTTATATAAAACACTTACCTTATAAGAAAACGCCTTCATAAACACTGTTACATCAATACTCCAATGAAATAACCAAAAACTTATAAACTTTTGGTTATTTCTTGTTAACTTTTTGAGTTCTTTGTGTTATACTTGATCCAAGAAAAGAGGTGATCAACATCAAATCGAAGCGTATCGCTGCGTTACAAGAATATATTACGCTCAAACAAAGAGCTTCCTATGATGAACTCGTTGACAAATTTGCTGTATCTAAAAATACAATCCGTAATGATGTGCAAGAATTATGTAAGACGAGTGATATTATCAAAGTTCATGGCGGAGCAGCTGTCAAATTACCTGCTGAAGAAAAAAAGCCGAACAAGAATATTACGAAGCCTTTAACATCCTTTACTTACCGGCAGACAAAGAATCAGTCAAGTAAACAATGGATTGCGGAACAAGCTGCCGACTATATTCAAAATGGAGACATTATTTTTATCGATACGGGAACAACCGTATTGGAACTGATTGAATATATGCAGGAAAAACAAATTACGATTGTCACCAATAATATTGACTTTATCCTTAGAACGCTGCCTTATGAGAATCTTACTGTTTATAGTTTAGGCGGCGTACTCGACCGTAGAACACAGGCATTTACAACCATTCAAGCACAGAAGATTCTTAGAAATTACAATATTAACAAAGCATTTTTAGCAGCTACTGCGATTTCTATCAAAAATGGTGTAACGAGCTCTATTCCTATGGAAAGCGAATTAAAGTCTTATATAGCGGAACAGATTGAGCAGAAGTTTTTGTTGGTTGATCATCAAAAATTCGATAAGGTTGCCTTAACTACGTATTGCAGTTTAAACCAATTGGATTATCTGGTTACGGATCAGACACCTGGCCAAGCGTATATCGACTATTGTCAGAAGTACAATATCGAGCTTGTTATTGCAAATCAAAATGAAGGAGTGTAGAGATGCCCTTAATCAAAGTTGATTTAATCAAGGGAAGAGAACCTGAAGAAATTAAACAAATTTTAGATGTAGCGCATCAGATTGTTTTGGAAGCGTTTCAAGTCCCTGAAGGTGATCGTTACCAAGTTGTGACACAGCATGAACCTTATGAAATGATTATGAAAGATACTGGGCTAGGCTTTGAAAGAAGTGATGATGTTATCCTGTTTACCGTTATCAGTACGCAACGGACAGATAAGATGAAAAAAGACTTTTATCGCCTTTTAACGGAACAATTAGAAAAACAATGTCAAATTAATCCCAAAGATATCATGATTACCTTTGTCACAAATGGTGCTGGAGAATGGAGCTTTGGATTTGGGAAAGCACAATTTTTAAACGGAGAATTATAGTATTTTTTAACATGTTATCTATTTCCTCTAATTTTAGAGAGTAAAAATATAAAAATCTATGAACATGAAAAAGGAGGACATACTATATGTCTAAAAAATTAAAGAATTTTATTAACGGTGAATGGACTGAAAGTAAAACGGATAAGTATGAAGATGTCTACAATCCAGCTACAAAAGAATTAATAGCACAAGTACCAATCTCTACTTCGGAAGATTTTGAAGATGCTGTACAAGCAGCTCAAGCAGCTCAAGATAAATGGAAAAAGGTATCTGTAGCAAAACGAGCTCGTGTTCTATTTAAATATCAAAATCTATTAGAAGAGCATAAAGAAGAATTAGCAAAATTAATTACGCAGGAAAATGGAAAGAGTGTTGGTGAAGCATTAGGTGAAGTTGGCCGCGGTATTGAAAACGTGGAATTCGCTGCTGGCGCTCCAACATTAATGATGGGTGATTCTCTTGCAACAATCGCAACCGATGTAGAAGCAACAAACTATCGTTATCCTGTAGGTGTTGTTGGCGGGATTGCTCCATTTAACTTCCCAATGATGGTTCCTTGCTGGATGTTCCCAATGGCGATCGCTCTAGGTAACTCCTTTATTCTAAAACCATCTGAGAAAACGCCTGTTCTTGCAGCTAGACTTGCAGAATTACTCGATGAAGCTGGTCTTCCTAAAGGGGTATTCAGCATTGTTAATGGTGCACATGATGTGGTTAATGGCATTTTAGATCACCCTACTGTTAAAGCTGTATCTTTCGTAGGTTCTAAACCAGTGGGAGAATACGTATATAAACGCGGAAGTGAAAACCTAAAACGCGTTCAAGCACTAACTGGAGCAAAAAATCACTCTACCGTACTGGCAGATGCTGACTTAGACTTGGCAACAAAAGAAGTGATCAGTGCTGCATTCGGCTCAGCGGGAGAACGTTGCATGGCTTGTGCGGTTGTAACTGTGGAAGATTCCGTTGCTGATGAATTTATCGCTAAATTAAAAGAAGCATCAGACAACATTAAAATGGGTAACGGCTTGGATGATGGTGTCTTCTTAGGACCAGTTATCCGTGATGATGCTAAACAACGTACACTTGGTTATATCGAAAAAGGGATTGAAGAAGGTGCTACATTAGTTCGTGACGGTCGTGATGAGCAGCCAGAGGAAGGTTACTTTGTCGGTCCAACTATTTTTGACAGTGTATCTCAAGATATGACCATCTGGCAAGATGAAATTTTTGCTCCCGTATTATCTGTTGTACGTGTTAAAAACTTAAAAGAAGCTGTTGAAGTCGCTAACCAGTCTGAGTTCGCTAATGGCGCTTGCCTATTCACTACTAGTGCATTATCAGTACGCTACTTCCGTGAGAATATTGATGCAGGTATGCTAGGAATTAACTTAGGTGTGCCAGCCCCAATGGCATTTTTCCCATTCTCTGGTTGGAAATCTTCTTTCTATGGCACATTGCATGCTAACGGAAAAGATAGTGTAGATTTCTATACTCGTAAAAAAGTAGTAACAGCTCGTTACCCAGAACCTGATTTTTCATAATTATATTAGATTGCTAGTTTCAAATAAAAAGGGAGACTGGGTGTCTATTTCTATCCTAGTCTCCTTCCAAAATAGAAAGGAGTTCATTATGAGTCATTTACTAAGAAAACCTGAAAATAATAAACTGGCAGATGGGGTAACACTCGTTCATGAAGTAACAGAAGAAAATTCTGATCTACATTATGTCGGTTTTAAAGTTGTTGATTTGGAACCAAACGCCAGCTATGATGAAAAACTGACGAATTTAGAATTATGTGCTGTCGCTTTAACCGGAAAAATTACCGTTACAGATGGAGATCAAAACTTTACTGAAATTGGTACACGCGATAGTGTGTTTGAACGAAAGCCAACAGACAGTGTATATGTTTCTCATAATAAAACCGTTACGATTACAGCGAATACAAAAGCTCGTGTAGCCTTATGTTTTGCTCCATCCGATAAGGAGCTGCCGACCAAGCTGATCAAAGCAGAAGATAATGGCGTAGAACACCGCGGCAAGTACAATAACAAACGTCAGGTGCACAACATTTTGCCAGACTCTGATCCTTCTGCAAACAGCTTGCTTGTTGTAGAAGTGTTCACAGAGACAGCGAACTGGTCAAGTTATCCACCACATAAGCATGACCAGAATAATCTACCAGAAGAGTCTTTCCTAGAAGAAAGCTATTATCATGAGATGGATCCGCCACAAGGATTTGTATTTCAACGTGTGTATACAGAAGACCGTTCTTTAGATGAAACCATGACAGTCGAAAACGGAAATGTTGTACTTGTTCCAAAAGGCTACCATCCTGTAGGTGTACCAGACGGCTATTCTGAATACTATTTAAATGTTATGGCCGGACCAGAACGCATTTGGAAATTTCATAATGACAAAGATCATGAATGGATTCTTGATAGAGAGTAACAGATATGGAATCGTCCCTTCTCTATTCTATTTTCATAGAACAAGATGCGGACGATTCCCCCTATAAAAGTGAATAAAACGATGTACTTACTTGTATAAAGAAAAGGAGCGAAACGCATGTCACTGACATTTAACCAAGATAAAGAATTCGATATTATTGCGATTGGTCGCGCTGCGATTGATTTAAATGCAAACGAATACAATCGTCCAATGGAAGAAACGATGACTTTTACAAAATATGTTGGCGGTTCACCAGCTAATATAGCGATTGGCAGCTCAAAATTAGGGCTGAAAGCAGGATTTATCGGAAAACTTTCCAAAGATCAGCACGGAAATTTTATTAAACAATATATGGAAGAAAAAGAAATTGACACTTCCAATATGGTTTATGATACAGAAGGCCATAAAGCGGGACTTACGTTCACAGAAATTTTAAGTCCGGAAGAATGCAGTATCTTAATGTATCGTGATCAAGTAGCCGATCTTTATTTAGATTCTACAGAAGTAAATGAAGATTATATTAAAAAAGCGAAAATTCTTCTTGTATCCGGTACTGCTTTAGCACAAAGCCCTTCCCGTGAAGCGGTACTGCTGGCCATTCAATACGCTAAAAAGAATGACGTGAAAGTTATTTTTGAATTAGATCATCGTCCATACACATGGAAATCAGCTGAAGAAACAGCTGTCTACTATTCACTTGTCGCTGAGCTTTCTGATGTAGTTATCGGTACACGTGATGAATACGATGTGATGGAGAATCTAGATAGTGAAGGAGATAATGAAAAAACAGTCCAGCACTTATTCCAGCACAACACCGAACTTGTTGTTATTAAGCACGGCGTTGACGGTTCTTACGCATATGAGCCAGATGGTACGGTTCATAAAGGGGAAGCTTACAAAACAAAAGTATTAAAGACATTTGGTGCAGGAGATTCCTATGCATCTGCATTTCTTTATGCTCTTGTTACAGGAAAAGATTACGAAACCGCGCTGAAATTCGGAAGCGCCTCTGCTTCTATCGTTGTTAGCAAGCATAGTTCTTCAGAAGCAATGCCAACAGTAGAAGAAATTGAACAATTGATTCGTGAACGTTCTTAACAATATGTGTTCGAACTTAATTATGAAGTGAAAGGAAGGTTGAATAAAATGGGTGAAAAAATCCGTTTAACAACTGCACAAGCACTACTAAAGTTTTTAAATCAGCAATATATTTCTGTAGATGGTGTGGAAACACCTTTTGTCGAAGGTGTCTTCCATGTTTATGGACATGGTAATGTTTTAGGGCTAGGAGAAGCGCTTGAAAATAATCCAGGGAACTTAAAAAGTTATCAAGGAAAAAATGAACAAGGTATGGCTCATGCTGCAAATGCTTTTGCAAGACAAAATCTCCGTCAAAAGATTTTTGCTGTTTCCGCATCTGCAGGACCCGGCTCAGCGAATCTGGTGACAGCAGCTGCAACTGCATTTGCAAATAATATCCCGGTTTTATTCTTGCCGGCAGATACATTTGCAACCAGACAGCCAGATCCTGTTTTACAGCAACTAGAACATGAGCACAGTACGGATTTGACAACCAATGAAGCATTTAAAGCAGTATCAAGATATTGGGATCGTATTGACCGGCCTGAACAGCTGATGAGTGCATTGTTGCGAGCTTTTGAAGTATTAACAAATCCAGCAACAACCGGTCCAGCAACGATTTGCTTGCCTCAAGACGTGGAAGCGATGGCCTATGATTATCCAGCTAGCTTTTTCCATAAACGTGTGCACTATATCGACCGTAAATTGCCTACACAGCGTGAATTGGATGGAGCAATTGCCTCTATTAATCAAAGTAAACGTCCTGTTCTATTAGTTGGCGGTGGTGCAAAATATTCAGAAGCGAAAGATGAAATCGTGGCGCTTTCTGAAAAAGCCAACATTCCCATCGTAGAAACGCACGCCGGAAAATCAACCGTTGAATTCACTCATAAAAATAATTTGGGCGGGAATGGTATTTTAGGCACTTCCGCTGCAAATAAAGCAGTGATGAATGCAGATTTAATCATTGGCATTGGTACAAGATATACAGACTTTACTACGTCATCACGAACATTGTTCGACTTTGATAACACCAAATTTTTGAATATCAATGTGAATCGAGGTCAAGCGTATAAATTTGATGGTTTTCAGGTGGTAGCGGATGCAAAAGCTGCATTACAGTCAATCAACCAGCATATTGATGACTATCAATCCAGTTATGGAGACGAAATAACTTCCTTGAAACAGGAATGGGAAAATGAACGCAATCGTTTAGCAGCAACTGTATTTAACCGCAATGATTTCAAACCAGAAATTGCTGATCATTTTAACCAAGAAGTTTTAAATGACTATGCAGATGCGTTAAAAACAGAACTAACGCAAACAGAAGCATTGCTTAAAATCAATGATACCGTTGATAGCGACGCCATTGTGATTTCTTCCGCTGGCTCTCTTCCAGGTGATATGCAGCGTATTTGGAATGCGAACGTAGCTAATACCTTCCATCTGGAATATGGCTATTCCAGTATGGGATACGAAATAGCTGGATCTCTAGGAGCTAAATTAGCAAAGCCTGAACAAGAATCATATGCTGTTGTCGGCGATGGAAGCTTTATAATGCTTCATTCCGAGATTGTAACTGCACTTCAATACGATAAAAAAATTAACTTGTTGTTATTCGATAATTCCGGATTTGGCTGTATCAACAATTTACAAATGGACCATGGAAATGACAGTACCGGTACAGAATTCCGCAATGTGAATAACGAAATCATGAACATTGATTACAGTAAAATTGGCGAAGGATATGGTTTAAAAACGTATTCTGTAAATAACCTAGAGGACTTAACTGCGGCTGTAGAAGATGCTAAGAAACAAACAGTATCCACATTAATTGAAATAAAAGTTCTGCCAAAAACAATGACTGATGGTTATGATGGAAGCTGGTGGAATGTCGGCGTAGCGGAAGTTTCAGACAAAGAGAGTGTACAACAAGCTTCTGCAGAAAGACAACAAATTCTCGATAATGCAAGACAATATTAATCGAAGTTGGACGTGATCACTTATGGGAAAAGATATCCAATGGGGGATTGCCCCAATCGGCTGGCGTAATGACGATATGCCTGAAATTGGAAAAGAGAATACCCTATCGCATCTGTTAAGCGATATCGTTGTAGCAGGATTTGATGGTACTGAGGTTGGCGGCTTCTTCCCGGATGCCAAAACATTGAAAAAAGAAATCGAACTTCGCAATTTAAAAATTGCCGGACAATGGTTCTCCAGTTTTATTGTACAAGAGGGTATCGACAAAGCATCGGAGGATTTCCATAAACATTGTGCCTATTTAAAAGAAGTCGATGCTGCCGTTGCTGTTGTTTCCGAGCAAACCTACAGCATTCAGGGCTTGTCCAAAAATGTTTTTGCTGATAAACCAGTCTTTACTGATGAAGAATGGAATCAATTTACGAAAGGCCTTGATGTACTTGGTGAAATAGCTGCCAGTTATGGGTTGAAGCTTGTTTATCACCATCATCTCGGAACCGTTGTACAAACATCGGAAGAAGTTGACCGCTTAATGGAAAATACGAATCCAAACGTTGTTCATTTACTATATGATACAGGTCACATTTATGCTTCTGATAAAGAATATATGCCATTATTAGAGAAGCATATCGATCGAATCAAACATGTCCATTTCAAAGATATTCGAGATGATGTTATGAAAATGAGTGAAGAAAATGGCATATCATTCCGCTCAGCCTTTCTTGCTGGGATGTTTACTGTTCCTGGAGATGGAGATATCGACTTTAAAAAAGTATACGATAAACTGCTGGAAAATAATTATCATGGCTGGATTGTGATTGAAGCGGAGCAAGATCCAGAAATTGCTCATCCGCTCGAATATGCGTTAATGGCTCGCAAGCATATTGACGAGAACGTATTGAACTAAGAAATCATTTTTTAGGAGAATGTTCACTTTAAAATACCGATTTTAGAGTGAACATCTTCATTAGTACTAATCCAACCATAAAAAGAATAGAGGTGAAAGAATGACATTCGTATCATTAAAAGAACTAATGCCTGAGGCAAAGAAAAACCACTATGCTGTTGGACAATTTAATATGAATACGTTCCAGTGGGCAGAAGCAACCTTACGTGCGGCAGAAAAAGAAAAATCTTCCGTTATTATAGCTTCTACAGATCGTATCGTTGATTATCTTGGCGGTTTTAAGTTGATTGCTGCAACAACCAAAAAAATGGTGGAAGAAATGGAAATCACCGTACCTGTCGTTCTCCATCTCGATCATGGATTATCGGTAGAACGCTGTAAAGAAGCGGTCGATGCTGGTTATAGCTCGGTTATGTATGACGGTTCCAAATTATCTCTGGAAGAAAACATTGCCAATACCAAAGAAGTTGCAAATTATGCAAACAAACAAAATGTGTCCGTTGAAGCAGAAATCGGTTCTGTAGGGGGTACAGAGGACGGTATAACTTCCGGTATTAAATACGCTGATCCAAAAGCGTGCTACCGGCTTGTAGAAGAAACTGGCGTAGATCTGCTTGCAGCAGCGCTTGGCTCTGTTCATGGGGTTTATCAAGGAGAACCGAAATTAGCATTTGATTTAATGCAGGAGATTTCAGACAATCTAAACGAAGTACCTCTGGCTCTGCATGGAGGGTCCGGTATTCCTTCTCACCAAATTGTAAAAGCCATTGAATACGGTCATGCAAAAATTAATGTAAACACAGAATGTAATCAGGCATGGACACAAGTAGTACGTGAATATTTGCAACAATATCCCGATTCACATAAAGTCCCAGAAATAATGACAACAGGGATGGATGCGATTGAAAAGGTAGTGATAGAGAAGATGCAATTATTTGGTTCTTCTAATAAAGCATAAAAACCTTGCAAATAAGAAGAATTGTCTTTGGATATAGACAATTATTACATTGGAGGATTGAAGATGACAAAAGTAGTTGTAGGAATCATCGGAGCCGGACGTATCGGACAGCTGCATGCTAAAAATATTCTGTTATCCGATAATTATCAGTTAAAAGCAATTTCTGATGTACACACCGATCATTTAAAAGAGATAGATTATTTAAAAGCAGTTCCGATTATCACACAGCATGCAGATGATATTCTAAATGATCCAGAAATTGATGCTGTTTTTGTCTGCTCAAGTACGGATACACATATTGATTTTATTACCAAAGCAGCAAAGAACAACAAGCATATCTTCTGCGAGAAACCGATCAGCTTTGATATTGAGAAAACAAAAGAAACCTTAGAAGTGATTAAAGAAACAGGCGTGAAATTCCAAGTAGGATTTAACCGCCGCTTCGATACACATTTCAGAAAAGCACATGATGTTGTCCGCAATGGGGACATTGGTATGCCGCATGTTATTAAAATCACTTCTCGTGATCCAGAAGCTCCACCAGAAGAATATGTAAAACGTTCCGGTGGTCTATTCATCGATATGGCAATTCATGATTTTGATATGATCCGTTACTTATCTGGACAAGATGTGAAAAACATCACCGTCAAAGCGTCTTCTTTGGTAGATGATCGTTTTGCTCGTAATGATGACGTTGATACAGCAATTATTACGCTTACCTTTGCTGATGATTCACTGGGAGTGATCGATAATAGCCGTCAAGCAGTGTATGGCTATGACCAACGTATCGAAGTATTTGGCAATGATGGCATGGTTCAAGTAGAAAACCAGAAACCGACCAATGTAAAAGTTAGCACCAATGATGCAGTGACAGAAGATAAGCCAATGTATTTCTTCCTTGAACGTTATAATGAAGGATATATTGCTGAAATTCACGATTTTGCACAATCTATCTTAGAAGATAAAGCCGTAGTAGCAAAATTTGAAGACGGATTGCAGGCTGAGCTATTGGCAAAAGCTGCTAAGCTTTCTTGGCAGGAAAATCGGACGGTTGAGTTGAGTGAGCTTCGTTAATTTTACATCAAAACAATATTATTGTCATAGAGGGTAGTCATTTCAACTATAAAAAGCGTATGAACTTGGATTTCAAGTTCATACGCTTTTTTACTATCGTTACTTTGAAAACATCCTTTTTTATTTATTAAACCCAACCTCTTCTAAAAATGCGACACTTTTTTTCACATCCGCTAAACTGCTGCCTGCATTTCGAGGATCACGTTCTTGCTCAATTGTGATAGAACCTTCATATTTTAATTTGACAGCCAATAACTCATATATCTCTTTATAATCAATAACCCCTTCACCTATAGGACACATCACATTTTCTGCACAAGCATCAAAGAAGCGAATTTTCTTATTCATAACTTGTTGATAAACATCCCTATCAATATCTTTAAAATGAATATAGTCTACGCGGTGGTATAGTTTTTCCAGCCATTCCGCCGGATCCATTTTTGAATATAATAAATGTCCCGTATCTAAACAAAGACCAGCAACTTCATACGGGATATCTTCCGTCAATTTCAAAATTTCATCCGAAAATTCAATATAGCCCCCGGCATGTGGATGTACCACTACACGAACACCATATTTTTCTGCAGCTTTACGAGCAATTTGGATAATATGAGAAATCATGGTACGCCAATCGTAATTTGATAATCGTTGCGCCCGCTCCGGATGACCTGCTGCATAATCCCTTTCTTCATGCCCCCAATCGATAACAACTAAATAGGGTGTTTTCAGCTTTTGATTAACTTCCGCTTGATCTTGCGGTAGTTGTGTCATCAACGTACAAATATCATCTACTTGGTTAAGCAGATTCGGCAAATTAGTCTCTGAAACTAAATCATCAAAAATAGTTCCTGCTACAATGGTGAGTTGATTTTTTTCTAATTCTTCTTTTAAAATAGTTTTATCCAAAGGTAAATATCCGTATGGTCCTGTTTCAATCCCTGAAAAACCAGCGAGATGCGCTTCTCTTAAAACATCTTTCCAATTTGGAAGATAAGGATTTTTAGGATCATCTACACCCCAGCAGCATGGTGCACCTGATATTTTTATGGTCATGATTCTTTCTACCTCCTATCTTAGAATACTAGTGATTTTAAATAGCATGGTGTTTCTTTGATTCTTTATTTTTTATTGAAAGACGAGTAAATATCTTTTCTCTATACCAAATGATGACAAGCAACGTAGCTACCAGTCCAAATCCGCCTGCAAAATAGAATCCAGACGAAATACCAAACTGTGAATTAACGATTCCTACTAAAAATGGACCAACAAATATACCTATTGCATAGATGGACTGGTACGCTCCCATTGCTGTTGCTCTTTTGGCAGGTTGGATTGATTGTATCGACATACCTAATAGCAACGGGAAAATCATTCCTAAGGAAAAGCCTTGTAGCCCCTGGTTAATCAAAAAGAGACTCTTTAGCTGTGCAAATGGAATAAGCACGGTAGATATCGTTACAAGCATAAAGGCAGCCATCAAGGATTTTCCCTCTCCTAAGCGGGGGATAATAATATTCCCCATAAAAAGCGTCGCAATCGCATGCGGCACCATAAATGCAGCTACGATCCATGTAATCTCACTTGCTTCAAAACCTGCCTGTAATGCAAAAGTTGATGTGAATCCAAACATCGTCGAGAAAATAATACTATGAGCCAGTATAGAGAGCAGCGACACTTTCAATAACGAGGCTTCGCGGATAATATGTATTAACCCTTTTACCCTCATTGGTTCAGAGACTTTTTTATTTTTCGGTTCATAAATAAAGAAGGCAAGCCCCCATCCAATCACGCTGAACACGCTGCCAATCCAAAATGGTGCTTTCCATCCCCACGCTTCTACAATATAACCGCTAAAGCTCATTCCTAGAAATTGAGCCAGCACGACAATAAAGGAAATACTCCCCATTGCTACATGAACCTTATCCTCTGAAAAGTAAATAGGATATAAGACGGTAAATGCAACCCAGGACGCAGCTGCAAGTCCAGCCAACGCACGTGCAAACAATAACCAGCCAGCCCCGTCCATCGTTAGAAAAATAAAACAGCTAAGCATGCTGATGAACATACCAAAAAGAATAAATGGCTTTCTTAATTTTATGATGTCGGATGTTATTCCGATTGGCAGTCTAAACAATAATTGGGTCAATCCGTAACTACCTAAAATGATTCCAATAAAAGAATATGGTATCCCTGTATGCTCCATATACGGAGATAACGTAGGAACATACATAAACTGTGGAAACCATAATAAAAATGAAACCAACATAAATAAATTTTTATTCCTATTCATTGATTTTGTCATTGATAACCTACTTTCCAATTATCTTTTTATAATTTTACAGACAGCTAAATATGGAAGTTATATGAAACAGATTTCTCTATTTTCAGTTTAAAAGAAGAGTGTCTAGAAGTATTTATAATTTGCTGACCTTTTTTTGGATTCTACAGTCAACATCTAAAAGCAAGATAATAAACATGACTAATCAAATTTGATCCTTATTTATTATGTGAATCAATCTATTTACCCCACATGCTTCGGAATAATTATCAAAAAAGCTGTCCTATCCATCAAGTTTCACAACAAGATTTCTTAGGAACAGCTTTTCATATTCGGATTCACTTTAACTTTGCCTGTTAAAAACTGTCTTATCCACCCAGTTTTTCAACTCGATTTCTAAAAACCAGCTCTTTCAATTGTAATCAGGTATCTATCCTATTTTGTATGTCTTGAATTACATGTTTATCCAGTTTTAGTAAAAGTACATATTTTTTATTTTATTAGAGTTGCTTCCAAGGAATCAATCGACGTACGAAGACCAGCATCCACACTCATCGTTAAATCTTCCATTTCCAGCGAAACGTACCCTTCATAGCCTACCATACTTAGATTAGAGAAAAATTCCTTCCACCATTGATGATCATGACCACAGCCTACCGCTACATAATTCCACGTTCTGTCCTTTGTCGCTGTAACTGGAAGTGATTCTAATAAACCATCTACATCAGCTAATCTGCTCTCAATCCGGGCATCCTTTCCATGAACATGATAAATAGCCCCTTCTAGCGGACGAATAGCCGCAATCGGATCCGCACCCATGATAAATAAGTGAGACGGGTCCAAGTTAATCCCAATAATATCCCCAACAGCTCCCCTTAACTTTAACAAGGTGGAAGCACTATAAACTAATTGGCTGGGGAATGCTTCTAATGCAATCTTCTCTATTCCATGTTTTTGAGCATAGTCGGCAAATTCCTTCCACCAGGGAATAGCGACTTCATTCCATTGATATTCTAATACAGACGGCATATATTCAGGCCACGAAACCGTGGAAGTAATCCAATTCGGGAATTTATCTTCCGGGCCGCCGCCTGGCAACCCACTCATCATTACAATTTTTTTCACACCAAGCTTTTCAGCTAAATCAACCGTCTGGTAGGTTGTTTTTGTATGATTTTCTCCTAACTCGCCAGGGCTAAGAGGATTACCTGAGCAATTCAATGCAGCGATTTCAATATGACGTTGCTTTAATTCCTGTTTAAATTCCTCTAACTTTTTTTCATCTTCCAATAATTCATTTGTAGGGACATGTGGACAAGGAGACCAGCCTCCTGCAGTCAATTCTACTGCTTCTATTCCATACTCCTTCACTTTATCCAACATATCCGTAAAAGATAAATCGCCCAATACATCCGTACATAACGCTAATTTCATCATTATATATAATTCCCTTTCTTCATCTCAATTTTTCCTTCATTTTCGTTTGAATGATATATACTTTAAATTGAAACGGGAAACAGGTAACCAGCTACCTGCTTCCCGTTTCATCAGCACCATTTCTGTATCACTATACACTATCTAATATTTTTTCAAATTGAAATAGCCTAAACAACTTGTCACGTAAGATAGGTGTAATACCATATCTTTCTTTTTAAATGAAAATCTATTACTTATATGCACTTCTTCATTTTTCATGACTATCATTAATTATGCATGTACACTTTCTTCTGTTTCATATTCAACCCAAACGGATCCATTATCAGCAGAACGTACACAATTTTCAATCCATTGAACTCCGGCTATTCCAGCATCAATATCCGGATAAATTAGTTTATCTAATATTTCTTCATCGCCTCGTTTTTTCGCGTCAATGGCGATTGCGATTCTCAAATAAATATTTGCCCAGGCATCGGATAATCCTTCCTGATGCAAAGTTCCTAAACGCTCATATTCGCTGGTTAAGTCATCTAGATACTCTGTTCCCCGTACCAATGTTTGGATTGGTTCGCCTTGCAACTCATAACGCAATTCATTTGGTTTACTGTCCCACCATTCTAAACTCGCTTTCGAACCAACAATACGAATACGCTGTCCGTCCATACATCCAGCATCGACAGCAGATGTCCACATTCTTCCCACAGCACCATTTTCATAATGCATTAATACATAGGCGTTATCTTCTAATGGATAGCGGCTTCCAACAAAGCTTTGACGGTCACATAATAGCTTTTTAATTTTCATTTCTGGCATAATCAACTGTGACATGTAGTACGTATGCGTAGAAAGATCCCCGAGAACAAAGCTTGGTCCAGCAATTTTTGGATCAACACGCCATTTTTGTGCTGCATTCTTTTTATCTCCATCACCGGTTGCAGCGTAACCATGTGTATACTGTAAATCTACTAAATGAATGTCTCCAATTTTACCTTGCTCAATCATGGCACGCATTTGCAGGAGCATAATGTTTCCTGAAAAACCATAGGTTACTCCAACAATTAGCCCTTTTTCTTCAGCTAACTGTTTTATCTCTACTGCTTCTTTCGTTGTGAAAACCAATGGCTTTTCACAGATTACATGAAGACCAGCATGCAGGGCTGCCATTGTGATTTCATAATGCGTGCCATTTGGCGTTGCAATGGAAACCACTTCTATTCCTTCATTCAGGTTAGCTTCCTCAGCAAACATGGTTTGAAAGTCTGGATAGCAACGGTTACTATCCACTCCAAGATTCACCCCAAAATCTCTTCCACGTTCTGCATCAATATCAAAAGCTCCGGCAACTAAATCATAGGTCTTATCCCGCAATGCGCCAGTACGATGTTTATATCCTACTTGTCCTGTTCTTCCACCGCCTACCATTCCCCAACGTAAAGGTCTAGAAATCTTATTTTCTCCATTAATCATCTTTACACACTCCTTGTATATTTTATTCATTCCTAATATTTAATTTATCTGATTTTTCAGGTTATCATTTTTCTTACCAGTCCATATTTCTTCAATTTCTTCTAACGATTTATTCTTTGTCTCAGGAACAAATTTCCACATGAAGAAGAAAGCAAACGTACTTATCAACCCATAAATGAGAAATGCTCCAGGACCAAACATATCATTTAACGGCGGGAAAGTCGTAGAAGCTATCCAGTTAGCAGTCCACAGTAGCATAACTGAAATTGCAACAGCTTTTCCTCTGATTTTATTTGGAAAAATCTCTGAAACCATCACCCAAGCAACTGGTCCCCAAGTCATTTGGAATATAGCAACAAATCCTAGAATAAATAGTAATGTACTTACTCCTTCAATTCCTGCAAAGAAAAGGATAGATACTGCGCTTAAACAAATGGCACACCCTGCAGCACCGAACATCAACAGGAATTTTCTGCCTTGTCTTTCAATAAGCCAAATAGCAATAAATGAAACGACAATGCCAATAGCCCCAACAAATATCGTTTGCAGCATCGCAGCTGATTGACCTGCACCAAGACTTTCAAAAATACGTGGCGCATAATACAGAATAATATTTATACCGATAAACTGACATAACATTGCAATCGTCATACCAACAATTAAAACGCGTTTACCATAATAAAATAGTCCAACTTTTTCTGTTTTGGTTTCTAATGATGTTTTTATATCTTGTAGTGTTTCGCTAGCTATTTGTTTGGAACCATTTAGTTTTTCTAATATATTATAAGCCTTATCATAGTCATGATTTAAAGCTAGATATCTAGGTGTTTCTGGGATAAATAGCAGCAGTAGGAAGAACAATGCAGCTGGAATTAATTCCGAGGCAAACATAAACCTCCAGCCTGTATCATTTATCCATGCCGCGGTTTGACCATTAGCAATTGCCCAGTTAACGATATATACAACTGTTTGTCCAAATACAACAGCCATATTATAAATAATTACCATCTTCCCCCTGATATTTGCAGGGCTCATTTCACTAATGTAAACTGGTGCTATCGCTGATGCTAAACCAACTCCGACACCGCCAATGATTCGATAAAAATTAAATGTAGCTAATAATGCATGACTTGGCTCTCCTGCCGTGAAAAAGATTAATTCCGGGTAAGCAGATCCCAATGCGGATAGGAAAAATAAAATAGCTGCAATAACAAGCGTATTACGTCGTCCGATTCCATTAGATAACCATCCGGATAGCAATGCACCTAAGATACACCCTACCAAGGCACTGGAAACAGTAAATCCATGAGCTAACGACCCTAATCCTAGACTATCAATCAGATACAATTGAATAGATTGTTCTGCACCGGCAATTACTGCCGTGTCGTACCCGAAAAGAAGTCCTCCTAAAGAAGCTACCATTGCGATAAATACAATATATGAGCGATTATTATTTAACATAAATGATGAAGGAACTTTCCTTCTCTCCCACCTTTTTTAATTTTGTTTGCGCTTACAATAATAAGGTAAAACTTCATTCAGTCGGGTCTTCTCTCCCGACTGAATAAAACTTTGATAAATCTCTTTTAAACTTTAGTAGAGTTTAAGTAATTAAAGGTTTAAACCTTCTTTAATAGATTTTAAAGTTACTTCATTAGACCATTCAGGCCGATCAGGATAAGAAAATACCGCATTTGTTACAATACCATCAAACTTCATTTCTCTTAATTTCTTGTACAACACATCAAAATCTACTTCTCCTTCACCAGGATTCAAATGTTGGTGAACTGTTACATTAGCACCTGGGGGATTTACAATATAGCGCAAACCAAATGCCGCTTTATGATTAAGCGTATCTGCAATTAATATATGATCCAGTAAATCACCAGCTTCCTCCAAATGCTGCTCTACGTCCCCAATACCATCATCATAAAAGAAAGCATGAGGCACAGAATAGACCAATTTGATCCAATCTCTATCCAATGCACGGATCATACGGACTGCTTCCGTATTTAACTCAATAAAATCATGGGGATGCGATTGCAAATTTAAACGTATCCCTTCTTTTTCAAAAATTGGCATAAGCTCATCCATTGATTTCACAAATGCTGCTTCACTTTCTATTGGACGTGTTTTATCTCCTGCAAATTCCGTATTCATTAAATCGACACCTAATTCCGAGGTGATCTCAATACAGCGCTTCCAATTCCTCACTGCTGCTTCCCTCACTTCTTCTATAGGAGAAGACCATTGCTGAACCGGAAGTACAGAGGAAATTTTCACACCGGCATCTGAGCAATATCTCTTTAAATCTTTAATCAAATGCTTATCAACTTTCGGATATTCATTAAACCAGATAAAATCTTGACGAGGTGATAACTCTACATACTCATAACCTAATCTAGCAACATTCTCAATTGTATCTCGCAAATTGGTATTATCCCGATAGTGTGATGGATCATATGCTAAACGCATGTTATTCATCTCCTTTTATATTAAATATATTAAAGCGTTATCATTTCGAAACTACATTTTATACTTAATGAAACACTGCCCTCCTTTCATTCCAAATGAGTGATGTTTACTTACCTCCTCATATTCATTGATTATTTTTTCAAATAAATAAAACAACATCTCAAGATAACTAAAAAGCAACCAAAAAGTAACCAAAAAGTGATTAACAGTTGTCATTATAAGATAATAAATGATGCATGTCTTTATATTATCCAGACTACTTTTGTATTATTTTTGGATTTTAAAGACATATTCATCTCCTTTTCTATACAAATGATAAGCTATACTACAATCTATTTATCCGTGTATATTACTTTTTCAGAGTCCATATACAGTGTCCGAAAACGACCTGGAGGCTCTCGCATCGTATCGGTAAAGACTCTTGTAAAATAATGTATATCGATAAATCCTGTTTCTCTAGCAATATCTTTGATAGATAAATCAGTTGTTTTTAATAATGTTGCAGCTCGCTTCATTCGTTCTTTTTGAACATATTTGGAGAAATTAACACCTAATTCTGATACAAATACCCGAGACAAGTGTCTCCCTGATATGTGTAGATGATTTGCAACATGCGAAAGCTTTAAATCATTAGCAAAATTATCTTTAATAAATAATTTTGCTTGAGTAAGCAAAGAAGAGGAACTTTCAGAAATATCTATTTGACTATTCGCTTGCGTATTAGGAGCAAACATTTGCAATAAAGAGATAATAAGTGAAGCAGCTATATTAGATAACATATTTTCCGTAAAATCGTTTTTTGGTTTCATTGCTTCAATAAGTAACGCTCTCCAGAGAAGATTAGCTGAGGTATCTTCCTGCATCTCGATAACAGATTGTTGACAACGCTTCACTTTCTCCATCATATCCGTCCAAGCTTCACTTGATTCCGATTCAATTAGTTCAAATGCAACATATACAAGCTCTAACCCTTCTTCACTTTTGATTTGATGCAATACTTCAGGTCTTGAAAAGAAGATAGTATCTTTATACAGTGTATATACACAGTCTTTCTCTAGATAAATGCCTTCTCCACCCATTACATAGCAAATTTCCAAAAAAGAATGTTTGTGCAAAGAAGTATTATAATGTTTTGGTACTACTCCCCAATAATGAACATGAAATGCCGCTTCGTTTAACACTAAATGGTGAGCATTTTGATTTAACACTTTTTTCCCCGAAACAAATTTATATAAATCCAAATAAAATTCCTCCTCTTTCTATTTAAGATATATTTCTTATATACATTATTTGATACTTCATCATCTTAAAACATAGAAGGAAAATATCCGCTGAATAAGGAGGTTAAAAAATATAAGCTAATATTTTTTCTTTTCTAAACCTTAAACAGTATATTTTGTGTTAGCGTGTTGATAAAAAGCAGGCTGTTCTGGCATTTCTATTGGAATGATTTCTCCTGTTTTTCGAGCTTCAATGCTTGCATCCGTTGTTACTGCTACTACATAGCCATCCCATGCAGACGGACCGTGGACTTCACCTTTTACTGTAGAATTGATCCACTCTTGTAGTTCGACATCATATGCTTCCATAAAACGTTCTTTCCAATTCACTAGAATATCTGTAGAAAGTTTAGCCTGACTACGTGTTTGGATGCTCAACGGTTCTGGTAAATTAGCTATACCTGTCTCTCCAACAACTTGACATTGGATATCATATCCATATTGGCAGTTAACAAAAATTTCTGTATCAATCCGAATTCCTTTCTTTGTTTCTAATAAGATAATAATTGGGTCTTGCAATCCCTCCTCAGCGAGATTTGTTCTTCTTGGCTGGATAACTTGTGTAGAAACATAATCATCCTGAATCAACCACCTTAAAACATCAATTTCATGCACAAAAGAATCCGTAATTGCCATATCCCCATTAAAATTTGTAACAGAAGGTGCTCTGTGTGCACAATGTAACATCAATGGTCTACCAACTTTATTATTTTCGACAGCCTGTTTCAGTGTACGATATCCTTTGTCAAACCGTCTCATAAACCCTACCTGTACCAGTTGCTTCCCATATTCTATTTCCGCTTCAACAATTTTCTTACAACCTTCAGCTGTTGTAGCAAGCGGTTTTTCACAAAAAACAGGCTTCCCAGCTGCAATAGATGAAAGCACAAACTCTTCGTGCGTCGGTCCCCAAGATGTGACTAATAATGCATCTACCTCATTCGCTTGAATCAAATCATGACCGTTTTCATACACCTTCGCTTGAAGACCTTCGCGTTCTACAACTGCATGCGCCTGTTCACTGTTTACATCCGTTACAGCAACAATTTCACCACCGGTCAGAGAATACGTGATTCGATGGATATGATCCTGACCAATTGCTCCTGTTCCAATAATCCCTATTCTTAATACCATAAAAGTGACCTACCCTTCATATATTGGATTAACATATTGATTACTTTCAGAAATACCACTTATGAAATCTTTTCGTATTGAAAAACATTATATTAAATTGAATGCGCTTTCTTTTTATAAAAAAATTACCTCACTCTTGTTCACAAAACCAAAAGCAGACCCTTCCAATTTCAAAGACTATATAAAAGAAATTCATATCTTTTATTAATAAGTGGTACGTTTCTTTTTACTAAGAATATACTGTCTTTCTACTTGAAATCGATTATTAATTTAAAATTGGTAACTAATAGATGACAAATATATACCCATCAAGTAATCATGTGTATTGGTATATTATAGAGAAAGTAATTAGAATTGTATTTGCATAATTCAGCCATTCTTTTGCATTTTTAGGACACACAGAAAGCGAATTTATATTCATAACTAAAACAAATAGGTTATTTTTACTTTCTATTTTGAAGTGAGAGAATTTTTGTCCATGCCACTGTTAGTTGCTTTTATTTGTCTATTGAAATAGTATACTTATGTTAAGAAAGAAGAAGGAGGCATCACTATGGAAATAAATAAAGGATTAAAAGATTTACGAATTACTCATAACCTAACTCAGCATGAGATGGCTGAAAAGTTAATGATCACAAGACAGGCTATCAGTAGATGGGAAAATGGGGAGACTGAACCGAATATTGAAACGCTTAAACTGATTTCAAAGACTTTTAATATTTCAATTAATACACTTTTAGGATCGCCTAGAGCACTTATCTGTCAAGTATGCGGAATTCCTCTGGAAGAAGATAAATACATTAGTAAAGATGAAAATGGTCATTTCAACGAAGACTTTTGCAAATGGTGTTTTCTAGAAGGAGTCCATCAATATAATGAAGATAATTTTGATGAACTAGTTGATGAATGTGTGAAAAATATGCTTCAAATCAATCCTGCATATCAAGAAAATCAAGTACGAATGATGCTGAAAGAAAACCTTCCTAAACTTAAATATTGGCAAAGAAAAAGTTCTCCCATAGAATAATAACCGTCTATGGGGTTTTCTGCATGCGGATGTTCAAACAATAATTTTACCAAGTTAATATGATCGCTATGACATGTTAGTCAGGGGAATCACAGAGAAAATACGGAGCTAACCATTTTCATTATCATCTGTATTAAATTGGATCAAACGAACAACAATGGCTAAAAATCTATAAAATGAAGGTTTTTATTAACTTGACTAGTTTTCTTTAAATTCAGTTTCTAATGTACTTTGATATATTTTTCTATATTTAGCAGGAGGAGTTCGTATAATTTGCGTAAATACTTTTGTAAAATAGTGCAGGCTGGAAAACCCACATTCTCTTGCAATGTCCTTAATCGACATGTTGGTCCCTCGTAAATATTCCGTAGCCAAACTAAGACGTTCTTCCTGTAAAATTTCTGTGAATGTCTTCCCAGTCTCCGCTCTGACTAAACGGGATAAATGGCGCTTAGAAACATAAAAATCATCTGCAACCTCTGATATTTTGAGATTTTTTTGCAGATTGTCCTTTATATAGAGATTCACTCGATAGACTAAAACCTTTCTTTCATCAAAATCATCATCATCTTTTAAACCGGATTCCTGTTTTGGTAATGGGTAAAAGGAATCGAATATAGCAGGCAATAAATTAGAAGCAAGTTGTTTAAGCATGTCTTCTTTCCATCTATGTTCTACATCTATCGCAGACTGATAGAGGGCTTTCCATAAATAAGAATGGATCGTTTCTGCTTGAGAATGGATGACAGGCTGCGCTTCTTGCTGTAAATCTTGTATATAGTTCCTCCATTCATTAACTGATTCACTTTCTTTTAATTCAAATGCAAAATATAAATAATACATTCCTTTTTCACTGGAAAGTTTATGTTCATGATTAGGCCGCGTCAAAATAAGGGAGTGCGGAGCCAGTGAGTAACTAACCTCTCTTTCCTGGTATTTGCCAGTTCCCCCAAGGACATAAGATACTTCAAAAAAGCTGTGTACATGCGCTTTAGTACCAAAATGACGCTGCCACCCGCCCCAATAGTAAACTCGAAATTCCGCTCCATATATTGAAATAGAAGTAACATATTTATTTAAATCTTTTTTTCCTTCAAATAGATTTTTCATCCTTTTATACAACCTTTCCCATTCAGTCAAAAAGATCTGGAGCACATAATAAAAAGACAAGAAACGTTTTAATAGCAACTGGATTCAAGTGTCGTCAAGCAAATTTAAAAATATCACGGTTCATTTTGATAACAAGATTTCTATCCTTTTATATAAGAACAAACAGAAGCTGTTACCTAATTGATAAGTAACAGCCGTTTATTTCATCCAGCAGCTTATAAAGCAAAAATATCACTAATTGCTTTATACTCTTCATCTGAAATAGCAACATCTAATGTTTGTAAATTATTTTGCACTTGTGAGCCATTCTTTGCTCCAGGAATAACGATATCGATGGCATCATTAGCCAAATACCAAGCTAATACTAAATGAGGAATTTCCACCTGTTTAGCTATAGCAATCTCTCGCAGCTTCTCTATCCTAGCAAGGTTCTTACGGAATGCCTCTCCTTGAAAATGATCAAAACCATTACGTAAATCCCCCTCCGGAAACGTCGTATTTTCATTATATTTGCCTGCTAATAATCCAGAAGCAAGCGGGAAAAATGGAATAAAGGAGATATCATTTTCTTTTGTGTAATCAAAAAATGTTTGCTCTGCATCTCGTTGGATCAAATTATATAAATCTTGGACGACGTCAACATATCCATCTTTGTTTGCCTCTTTTAATTGATCCAATGAAAAATTGGAAACACCAATCGACCGAATTTTCCCTGCATCCTTTAATTCTTTCAATGAACCAACGGCCTCATCTTTAGGCGTATTTTCATCCGGATTGTGGATATAAAATAAATCAATATAATCTGTTTGCATGCGGTTTAATGCATCATCTACAGTTTGTTTTAAAAATGCCGGGGAATTATCAAACTGTACCCCTCCATCTACAAACTTATGAGCAGCCTTTGTCGCAATCACTACATCTTGACGTTTGCCCATATCTTTGACAACTTTTCCTACTAACTCTTCCGAATAACCTGGTCCATAAATAAAAGCAGTATCTAAAAAATCGACGCCATGATTGATGGCATCTCGAACCATATCCATTCCTTGTTCGTCCTTAAGATTCGGGTATAAATTATGACCTCCAACTGCATTAGTACCTAATCCGATTGGGTTAACAACTAAATCTGTTTTTGCAATCTGCACTTTTTGTACCATGTATACTCCTCCTCATCTAATCTATGAATGAATGCTAGTTGCGATAGATTCCAGTGTCGTTTCTTTTGCTTTTCGAATCACTTCCTCCGCAGGCATTTGATAATACTCCGGACGGAACAATTCAACAGAAACAATATCTTCTTTGTAACCAATCTCTTTTACTGTCTCCAATAACTTCTCCAAATCAATGATACCTTCACCCGGCCAGACACGGTGCTCGTCTCGAAGTACTCCGACAGGATAATCCTCTGTATCATCAATATGTAAAATAAAGATTTTCTCTCCATCCGCCTTCTTCAAAAATTCAAAATCTGAATTCATTGCATGAAAGTGAAAACAGTCAAATACTAAACCAACACTTTTTCTATCTACCGTATCAATAATATCATAAGCCTGTTCAAAGGTATTGATTGTACATTCCGGATGTCCAACAAATTCCAATGCCACCTTCACGTCTTGTACTTCTGCTATATCCGCGAATTGGTTCAACATGTTGACTGCACTCGTTTTAATATCCTCCTTAAGAAGCGCTTGATCAGTTACTAACGGCACCACGACCACATAAGCAGCTCCTAGCTTACTTGCATTATCCACCATCGTTTTAAATTCTTCGATGACTTGTTCCTCGCCCTCGCGGTTATTAAAATATACCAGCGCATTTAAAGCAATGGGTTTAATATGGTGGCTTTGAAAATAATCTTGTAATTCTTCCATCGAATGCTCCTGTAAGTATTCCGGTAATTTATCCATCGTGCGTATTTCGATATAGTCGTAGCCATGCTTTTCACAGTATTCGAGATCTTTGGCAAGATTGGAATTCTCTAATGTTGTAGCTTGGTTGTAACAGAGTTTCATTTTTTCGCCCTCCTTGTAGACAATAAGCAAAATATCACTTTTAAGCCCAATAATACATTTTATTTAAAGCGCTTGCATTATTGTTAAAGAAATTTTTAACATAAAAATTAAAATAAGTTATTGTTATCTTATTGTTAATTTATTGTTATTTTTTAGTTTAAATCAAAAAACAGGATAAATATTTATAATTTGATGCCTCTTTTTTGTATTATAGTGCCAATATGATTATAAGGATTACAAATCAAGTTAACTTAAATATTAATAATAAAAAGTGACTCCCACAGCTCTAGAAGTCACTTCTTGTACTCATTGATTTTACTATAGTTTTTTTCATTTATATGGCCGGTAAAAAATTACTATCAATTTATCATTCAACACTTATAACTGTAGCTGTTAACTAGCCAACTTCCGCTCCTTTTCTTCCTCTTTCTCTTTTTTCCGTACCTCTCTAAACTTATTTGTTTCTGATACAATCACGCTTGATAATAAACAAAGCGCTATCAAGTTAGGAGCTGCCATTAATCCATTGAAAATGTCTGCAATATCCCATACTAATTGCACTGACTGAACCGCACCAAACAATACAATAAGACAAAAGATAATTTTATAATAGATGGTATTTCGATCACCAAAAATATAACCGAAACATTTCTCTCCATAATAAGACCAGCCAAGAATAGTTGAATAAGCAAAGAAAATAAGGCCGAATACAACAATATAGTTACCTACTCCCGGCAAGAAAAAGTCAAATGCTTCTCCAGTAATCACCGGTGCTGCATCTCCGCCAAATTGTAAATGAAGCCCGCTCATCACGATAACAAGGCCTGTAATGGTACAAACAACAATCGTATCCAGAAATGTTCCCGTCATGGATACCAACGCTTGTCTTCCAGGATAATCCGTCTTCGCTGCCGCCGCTGCAATTGGAGCCGATCCAAGGCCAGCTTCATTGGAGAAAACCCCCCGGGCAATACCATATCGAATCGCTAAACCAATAGCTCCGCCGCCGACAGCTTCCGGGTTAAATGCTGCTTCAAAAATCACAGCAAACGCAGCAGGAACTTCGGTAATATTTAAAACCACAATGATAAGTCCGCCGATTAGATAGAATAAAGCCAAAAAAGGTACAAATATGGCAGTAACCCTTCCAATTCCTTTAATTCCACCAAGCAAAACTAAAGCTGTAAGCAACATCAATACGATACCAGTAACCCATGGGTTAATATTAAAAGTAGCTTGCAAGGAACCGGCAACAGTATTTGATTGTGTCATATTCCCTATTCCAAAGGATGCCAGAAAACCGAACATTGCAAATAAGACAGCCAGCCATCTCCATCCTAAACCTTTTTCAATATAATACATCGGCCCGCCGGAAATTTCTCCTTTATGGTTCACGGTACGATACTTCACAGCTAAAATGGCTTCCCCATATTTCGTAGCCATACCAAAAAAAGCAGCCAGCCACATCCAAAATAAAGCACCTACTCCACCGAGCAATATAGCGGAAGCCACGCCGGTCATATTACCTATCCCGAGCGTTGCTGCCATAGCAATCATCAATGACTGGAAATGGGATATATCCCCTTTTTGGCTTTTATCACCTTTTTTAAAAGTTAACTTAAGTGCGTAAGGCAATTCTCTTACCTGTATAAAGCCGAGTCGAAAAGTTAAAAAGATCCCTGTCCCTACAATCAATATGAGTGTAACCGGTCCCCATACTGCACTATTAATCGCATCAACAATCACCTGTACTCTTTCCATTCTCTTCAATCCCCCTTTGTTTTAAAGTCTGTTTTTTCACAATAATGTAACAAAAAGTAATTGTATTTATTTTACATGAATAGAAGTAAAAAAGCTATGAGAAATTGAAAAAATGGAAAGTTACCCGATACTAAACGTATAATATTATACAAAAACGCATGAAATAAAGCTGGATGCTTATTCATGCATTTTTTGTTTCCTCTTATGATAAAGTGAAATTTCCTTTAGTTGGGGATTCCCGTTATGTTCAATTATTTTATTTAAACGTTATCGAATATGCCTTTTGAAAAACATCATTGGCATCTAATCGATTCACGCCAAATTTTTCTTTTAAATCACCTGTAGTATCATGTATATCCGCAATTCCATACCAAGGTTCCACACAGACAAAGGGCGCTATTGTATTATTTTCTATATTATATTTAGACCAGATTCCTACAAAGGGAAAGCCAGGGAACACTATCTCTACACCGTAACCAGACTTTATGGAAGTAAGTTCTATGCTATCAATATTACTATATATGATTGCATCATTGGCAAATAAATCCGGCTGAAGTGTAATATCAGGAAGCTGATTAAGTATTCCTTTTTCAGAAACTAAAGCATTTTCCAGCCCATATTCTACTACATCTTTATTTGGAGCTGGTTTAAATTTCAATTGGTAATCTTTTAATCCTTCATTTTCGACAAGAGGAATGCGAAAAGCAGGATGTGCACCAACCGAAAAATACATCTCTTCCCTATTTTTGTTCTCTATTTTCCAATCAACTGTTAGAGCATCCCGATGAAGTGTATACGTAATTGTCACTTTAAATTCATATGGATAAACATCTTGAAAATGTCCCTCCGAAGCTATCTCAAAAGAAACATACTCCTTTGAATGGGAGCTTAGCACAAATTCAACATCTCTTAAGAATCCGTGCTGAGACATGTTATATTTTTCTCCATCTACTTGATATTGATCTCCTTTTAATTGTCCAACAATTGGAAATAATACTGGTGCAACGCGCCCCCAATAAGCACTGTCACCTGTCCACATATAATTTAAATTATTCTTTTTATGTTCTACTGCACGTATTTCTGCTCCCTTGCTTTCTACCTCAACTTTTAACCAATCATTTTCGATTATTTTTTCCAATTTGCTTCATCCTTTCTGAAATTAAAGAGTTGATAAGAGACTATATCTATATTTTATCTTAAAATGCAGTAAATGAAGTGTCTACCTGAATTACTCATACCTGTAGGTGGAATCTAAATCATAAATAATGGCATCGTATTCCTGATGCGTATGCATTTTATCCGGTTTCAAAACATGAATTAAATTGGTCAAACCAATGCCTGTGATTTCCGCAATTTCTTGAAAAAACTCAATATATTCTTGTTCACTTGCTATCGCAGGTTCATAGATAGCTTCCGCGGATTGTTTCTAGTCCTGCGCCTACTCCCACGACATAAAACGCACTGCTGTTCACGTAGAGCAAGGTTGGTTTTCTCCCGTCTTGAGAAGCCCCCAGCTCCTTTTCAATAACAAACCCCTTCTCAATTAATTCCTTGACAATACTGCTGACTGTCGGAGGAGTAAGTTTTGTTTCTTTTACTATTTTTCTCATGATATCGGTTCAAAGGTACGAATTTTATTTAAAATAAGTGATTTAGTTAATTTAATTTTTTAAGTGAGTTGCTGTAAAGGGCTTGGAAAAGTGTAGTTAGATAGAAAAATAGGGAAGTCTCGATAATCGACGTCTTGATAAATGATATTCAATACGACTTGGATACCAGCAGGACGATTCGCAAGAACACATTCAATTGCACATCTTTATCTTGTTAATTAGATACATCATATAGGCAATTCAGGTACATATTTCTCAAGTCTTGAGGTAAAAAATTACTGAATGAAACAGCAACACGTCATTTATATTGCCATGATATAGAACAATTAGGACAACAAACGGTAACGTGACAGGTTTGTCTTGATTCTGTTAGATTTCCCATATCTCGACCATATATCGCAGTAGCCATAGCCATATAAATTAATCATTATAGCTTTTCTACTCGAAAAAGGTACACATAAGCGGATTCATGCTGTATTTTCGTTTAGAATAGCAAATCAGAGAAATATCTTGAAGCTCATGACCGATAAAGCTGTCTTTTTGGGGCTGAATGAATATCACATCAATGATTTTGTGGACGGAAAGAGATAGAAAAATATTGCTTTAAAGAAACTATCACATTAATTTTGCATTTGCAAGATTAGTAAGTCCTTTTATAGGTCGAATTAGGGGACTTATTCGAATATAAATTCTGTATTTATATTAACAAAGAAAATGTAACTTTTCATCAGCCTGATGCATAATCAACATTCTAATAACCCGATCCATATCTGAGAAAGAGCGGATTATTAGATGTGATTTAACTGTAAGATAATACAGCAGTTGAAATGTACTACCTTACTTCAATATTTGAGATGTCTTTTGTCCATATGTCGGGAATTTCTCCAGCATAAATTCCATCTCTTCATCACTTAACAGTACGGGCTCACCAATTGATTTCGCTCGATAATACGTTTCTGCACAACGCTCAATTTCTTCAGCAATGGAAAAAGCATTCGATAAATCTTTAGATCCTGTTAACAAGCCATGATTTGCTAAAAAACAAGCATATCGATTTTGCATCGCTTCATAAGCCTTCTCTGCAAGATCCCAGGTACCAAATGATGCATACTCAGCACATTTAACATTATTTCCTCCTGCAATAGCTAAATAATAATTCGATGCTGGCAAATTCCAGCGTAAGGTTGCTAATGTTGTACTGTATGTGGAGTGCGTATGAACAACTGCCCGAATATCTTTTCTCTTCTGATAAAAAATACGATGCATATTCAATTCACTAGATGGTTTCCTGTCACCATCAGCGATTTCCCCTGATAATTTTGCCACAACAATATCTTCAGGGTTTGTTCGAAAGTAATCAATTCCACTTGGGCTAATTGCCATCAACTCTTCCTCTGGGTTATAAATGCTGATGTTTCCACCTGTACCAGTCGTCAATCCGCTTTTAATCAGCTTTATTCCATACTCTACAATTTGCTGTCTTTCTTTTTTTAACAGCATACAAATTTCCTCCTTTCTTCATAAATTCAGTAAGCAAATTTCTTGCAACTATCGCTTAATAACACATCTCAAGCTATATTTATTGACCATAATAAGCTTGCTCTCCATGCTTCCGCAAATAATGCTTGTCTAGTAAATATTGTTCTATTTCTCCTGTATTCTTATCTAACATCAAAGTATTAAACGCCATACGACATGTTTCTTCTAAAACTACTGCGTTTTCCAACGCTTTCATCGGTGTTTTTGCCCAAGCAAACGGACCATGACTGTGCACAAGTGTTGCTGGTACTTCAAGAGGATTAATATTTTTTTCCTTAAATGTTTCTACAATTACATTGCCTGTCTCTAATTCATAATCACGCTCTACTTCTTCAGCTGTTAAATTCCTTGTACATGGAACCTTTGAATAAAATGTATCTGCATGCGTTGTTCCAAATGCAGGTAAATCCTTTTTGGCTTGTGACCAACTGGTAGCCCAAGTAGAATGCGTATGAACAATACCACCGATTTCTGGGAATTCTTTGTATAAAATCAAATGTGTATTGGTATCAGAGGATGGACGCAAATCTCCTTCTATAATATTTCCATCTAAGTCAAGTACAACTAAATCATTTAATGCCAGCTTTTCATATTCTACACCACTTGGTTTAATAACAACGTAACCCGTTTCAGGATCATAACCACTGACGTTTCCCCAAGTAAAAGTAACTAAATTATGCTTCGGTAATCCAAGATTTGCTTCCAAAACTTCTTCTTTTAATCTCTCTAGCATATTCACTATCTCCTTTTGTAACTTATTATTTCATCTTCAAAAGATACGAGTACTTTATTAAATTCTAGTGTACGGTCTGCCATCTGTTTAAGATAATCTCCCAGTTCATCTACTTGAATTTTATGAGATATCATTTCTTTGAATTTAAGCTCGCCACTAGTCATAAAATCAAGTGTTGCCTTCCATGCAATTCCTGGGTACGGCGGAGTATACGAATTCCAGGAGCCTTGAATTGTTAACTCTCCCCGCATAATATGATTCATCGCCTCTTTGGATAATTCCAGACCTTTATGGGTAATACCCAGAAAAACAATGCGTCCTTTTTTCTTAGAAATTAAAATGGATTGCTGTTGGGTAATTACTGTCCCGGCAGTTTCAACAACAACCTCTGCTCCTCCATTCGTCATTTCCCTGATTATTTCTACAGCATCCACTTCTTTAGCATTTATAGTGATATCTGCTCCAAGTTCTTTAGCTGTCTCTAATTTATCATCAAAGATATCGACAACAATTACTGTAGATGCACCAAAAATCTTTGCCCATTGCATTGTCAATTGCCCAATAGAACCGCAGCCCATAATAACAACTGTCTCACCAGGCTGAATATTAGCTTTTTGCAAACCATGATACCCAATAGTAGCCGGTTCAATGCCTGCTGCTGTCTCAAAACTCAAAGAATCATCAATTTTCAGCACATGTTCCTGTGGAACTTTTACATACTCTGCAAATCCACCATTACTTCCTGTACCAATAATATTGTAATTGTTACAAAGACCGTAGTTGCTAGCTTTACAATGATCACATTTTCCACAGGGTACTAAAGGAGCAACAACGACACGTTCAGCTGGTTTTAATTCAGTGACATTTTCACCAACTTCTTCAATAACTCCAGAAAATTCATGTCCCAGAACAAGAGGATATTTTCTGGCTCCGCTAATCATTGCCCGAGGTACATCTGAACCACATATTCCTGTATATTTCACCTTAATTAAAACTTCATCTTCATTAATTTGAGGAACATCAATCTCTTCTGTTTTGATGACACCTAAAGAATGTAATACTGCTGCTTTCATTTTTTTTCTCAATGTCTTTCATTCCTTTCATCCACCTGAGTTACGACTTATTCATTCATCCATCAGGTATTGTTTGTTTCTACTGGATCATTTTTTACAGCTTGACGATCTAAATAATCATAGATAGCTGTTTTGTTCTTTTTGAATAAGAACCATAGAATAAAGTACACGACCACTGTTACAGTAATCCAAAGAATACTTTGAGATAAGAAAGCTAGGAAAATTAATCCCATCAATGGTTTACCTAAAATGTTAAAACTGGTAATTAACAATGCTCCAGCTGGAAGCGAAATACCGACATCCGTTGCAATGTCTGTGAATAATGACGCTGTATAAGTACACATATACAGACCTAAACTGAACCAAATCATTCCGTTGAAAACAACTTTAAGCATATTTCCATTTGTGATAGATACAAGACCTTGAACCATAAATGGAATTGCAATTAAATCCACCACTGGAATTACTTCGTTTCCTGGAAGAATTAAAGCCATTGCAACAATTATAGGTATGAGTAAAAGTCCTGAAGTTAATGTTGCTGGTTCACCAAAACCAACAGCATCGTTAATACCTAAATACCATTCACGTTTAGAACCTTTCTCACGTTTCATTGTCGATTTTCTTGCAGCATCTGTGATTGGTGTGAATGCATTGGAAAAAATTCCTGCAACCTTAGGGAATATCGCCATAACTGCACTTGTTGCAATACCTGTAATCAAGATAGATCCCCATGAATCAATCGATGATAAACTTTGGATATTTCCCAATATTCCAATAAATGTACCAAGGAAAAACCCTAAAGTTATCGGTTCTCCAAACACACCTAATCGTTTTTGTAATGTTTGTGGGTTAATTTTCACTTTGTTAAAACCTAATTTATTTAATAGTGGGTCAATCACAATTCCAAATATTGTAGATTCAATATTATGCATAGCAATTATGGTTGTATTAGGATAACCATAATAAGTAGACCATCTGCGTGCCATTATTTCCGCATTCAGTAAGCTATACAGATTTAGTAAAATCATACATCCTAAGGCTAATACCATATTATCTGTTACAATATAAACCATGGATCCCCAAATTGCATAAGAATAGTTATTCCATAAATCAGATGGCTGAAATACATCTGTCCATTTAACTAAGAATAATACAGTTTGTAATATCAAACCGACTGCAAGAAATAACATCCCCGGTTGCGTAGAAAATGCAACAATAGACGTTGCCTGCCAACCGACATCAAATGCTGGCAAATTTAGACCTGTTGTTTCTACCATGCTCTGGATAACAGGAGCAATTATTGGTGTAAATGAATTAATTACTAACATAAAGCCCTGGAGTCCAATACCTGCATACAAACCAGCCATGAAGGCTTTCTTTAAAGGTACCTTCAATAGTGCTGCAATAATAATGATGATGATAGGTACAAATACCGGAGCACCAAAAGCATCAAAAACAGCTTGAATTGTTTCTAACATATTACTAACTTCCTTTCTTCAAACGATTTTCTCAATACATGGAAAGCTTTATTCTGTAAGGATAATTTCCTCATATAATGTCAGCTTATAAACTCTATGGACAAGACTATTATCTATACTTACCCAATGTTTCTTTATAAGAATATCAGTTGCTAGAAATACTGAATCAACAAATCAGTTACCTAGCTTTCTTAAAGCTTCTTCTACTTCGTCAAAAAATTCTTCTTCTCCCATCCCTGTTAAGCAGCTAATAGAACTGATGGTTGGAATTCCATAATCGCCATCTGGCAATGGACTAGTATGAGCAATCAAATCATATTGCCCACTTTGTGCGTAGCCAAGTGCTTCGGTTGGCTTTCCAGTATTTGTTGTAATTTTAATACCTCTTTCTTCCATCTCATCTTCAATTTTAGATGCCACCATCGACGATGTTACTGTTCCTGACCCACAAATTGATAATACTTTAAATATTTTCATCATGTATCCCTCGCTTATTTATTTTTTTGCTAAAATAGATTGGTCTAATAATACTTTTAGTGTTTCTTCACTTTCAGCATTTCTAATGCTTGTTAACAATGTATTATCTTTTAAAATTCCCATAACTGCTTTTAGTAACATGGTTTGATCTTTAGGTTCACTAACAGCTAATAAAAAAACAACTTCTACATCTACATTTTGTGACGGGTCTTCCATTAACTGAAATGTTACAGGGTTAGCTAACGTTGCAATAGAAACGGATAATTGATTCACATGGTTATTATCCGTGTGGGGAATCGCAATTCCAATACTTTCACCTTTAAGCCCTGTAGGAAGCTCCCGTTCTCTTGCAAGCACAGCGTTTTTATAAGTAGGTTTTACGTATCCTTTCTTTTCCATTTGCTGACTTAATGAACTAATAACCTCCTCATCTGTTTTTGCATCTAATTTTGTATTTACAATTAACTCAACCATTCGCATTCTCTCCTTCAAAATACATTTCAAGATTCCCTTCCCTTCCATCATCCCCACTCATAAACCTAGTCATGTTAACCTTTTTGAGATGATTGAAGGAAATGATTTAAAAGCTTCATTACCTCTGCCTTTGTTTTACATTGAAAAAATTCTTTTTTTCGTACTGGGTCTGCTAAAAATTTGACTAGCTGTGATAAAGGAAGAATATGCTGTTCCTTATCAACTGCAGCAATCACAACAATCGCATGAATCACATATTTATCTAAGAAAGTGACTCCTTTACGAATCAGCAACAAGCTCATAGACAACTTGTTCACTCCCTGTTCTGGCGAAGCATGTGGAATCGCTACATTCGGACTAATTACAATATAAGGATCCTTTGTATTTGCAATCATTGCTTGTACATATTCTTCGGTAATATACTTCTTTTTTAATAATGGAGCAGCTGCGATTTCCAACGCCTCCTCCCAAGAAACTGCAATGTTTCTTAGGATAATATGGTCTGGAACAATTAATTCATTTAAATTTATTTCATCTTTCAATATTTCCCGTTTCATAATTTTTTCATTATCATCACGATCGATATAATTTTTTAATTCAACCTTTAATGCTTTCTCATCATGGATTTTGGCATAATTTTTAATGATGTTTAACAAATAATTCATATCTACATCGCTAGCAACAAAGTCATGAATTTCCATCATTACTTGTTTACGTAACCTTTCTTTTTCCTCCTGATTTTGAAAAACATTACAAACAAACACTTTTTTATCAACGTCTAATATGGTGGTAGAAAAGACGATATCATAATCAAAATAATAATTTTGGAATTCCCTAATTGAAAGATGATCCAAAAAGATAAACTCTGGAAATAATTCACTTAACTCATTAAATATTAGTTTAGATACAGATACCCCTTGCGGACAAACAACGACTGCTTTTGTTCTTCCTTCGATAGTTTCTCCCTGTCTGTTCATCCAGCCACCGATAAGCATCGTTATATAGGTAGCTTCCTCTTCAGGTATAGTATGACCAATTACTTTTTCCAATGGGTTGATAGATCGCTGTACAAAATGATGGAACTCTATAAACTCTTTACTTTGGAAATCCAGTGCTTCAAAACCCTCACTTAAATCGTATTTAATGCGATAATAAGCAGGTTGAATATGCTGCAATAATTTTTCTAATAATTGATTGCGATCCTGAAAAGAAATACATGTGCTTTTCTCAAATAAACGGACCATATTATCAATAGCTGGAATCAAACCCGGTATTATTTCTTCCGCTTCATGCTCTGAGAAATAAACATTTGCTGTAAGAAATTGTAGCGCAATAAATAATTGCTCATTTAAAGGAAGTTCTAAATCAGACAATTCTTCCTGGATAACTTGGTATACTTTTGTCTCCAGCAATTCCCTGTCATTTTCATAGAAGCAATCCATTGTGTTTCCATTTTCGATTCTCCTTAATGTGAAGATTAAAATATATGGCATAGCATTCAGTTTTTCATCTGTAAAGCGTATATTTAGTCTGCCTTCTATCTTTTCTATTCTTCTATTAAATTCATCGAGCAGTGTATTTGGGATTCCAGTAACTTTCTGAATATCTCGCTTTCCATTACTTACTCGAATCAATTGCTGTGTTATATGAATTAAAAAATTCCGAGATTGGAGTTCATCTCCATCAATAATATAGCCATTTTTTCTTGTATAAACCAACTTTAATTGATATTTGTCCAAGTACTCCTGAACTTCTTTAAGATCCGTTATTATTGTGTTCTTGCTGACTTTCATTTCTACAGCAAAATGGTTTAACGAAAGGTCTTCTTTTGAACCAATTAGCATCATCAAAATCAGTTGAATACGTTGATGTCTAGTGTATGCATTGGTTTGGAAATCCCTCATTTCATAATTTGTATTTATTTTGGAGAACACAGTCTGATTAATAATAAATTGGCCTCTCCTTGTTCTCTCTATTAATGGAAGATTTTGAGACATAATCCACTCATTAATTTTATTTATGCTATAGCCTAGCTGACGACGAGTTAATTGGTGCCTATGCTCCAATGCCATACTAGTAATACTGGGGTTACTGATTAGATCTTTCAATATCTCTTTTTCTCGATCACTTAGTACCACTTCTCGCCCTCCTTTGATTTCATTCTAGCATCTTAAAATCTCTATATGTATTCGTTTTCATTGAAATACATAGAACATTTAATGTACATTACTGTGTTTTTCTAAAAAAAAGGTGCCGTCTTTATCCACTTCCAAGAACAATAAGATAGAAGCATCCTCCTATGCGATCAGAACAAAATTCAATTTATTATCTTCTAAAATTGTGACAACTTTATTTTTCTATTTCTTTTTATCACTGCTTCTCTTTGTCTTTTCTCGTAGCAATTTAAAAATCTTCGCTCTATATAATTTGATGAAGGTATTTAATGATATGATTCTATATTCGGTATACTTTAGGGAGAAATTTAGTTCAAAAAATTCTATTCTTCAGAGCTGTAAATCAATACGAATCAGAACCAAAAACACAGAATATGGTGCTAAAATCCAGTGTTTTAACCCCCCCCTTTCTTAGTTAATAGTTCGACTTTCGTTTCATTTCCAATGTTTTGAGGTAATGATAATGTAGCGACCAGAGCATGCTAATTAATAGAACTTGAAATTGGACTTATTATCCAAAAACAATAGTACATGCATGTTTAATATTAAAAGCCTTGAAAGTTACAAACAAAATGTAACCTTCAAGGCTCTCCTCCCTACTCTCTCACATCATACAAAAACTTAATCGAATGATTATCCGGATCAATCATTTTCTCAAAAGGTTCTTCCTTGACCTCCAGCGGGTTCACTTCATGAATCAACGGTTTGACATCAATTTTTCCGTCCTTCATATATTGTAAAGCCGCAGTCCATTCAAATCCCGGAAAAGGAACGGAATAGGACATCCAAGAACCATATACTTTTAATTCTGCTCTTAGAATTCTTTCAAATACATCCGCCGGGAACGTAATCTCTTTCTTGGCTGTACCAACATATACGACCTGACCAAGCTTCTCTACTACACGTAATGACTGAACTTGTGTTTGCGGAACACCTGCTGTTTCTACCACGATTGCCGGTCTTTGATTTTCTTTAAAATATGCATCCAAATCCACTTCTGTTGAATTGACGGTTACTGTGGCGCCTAATTTTTTCGCCAATTCCAGTTTTGCATTATCAATATCAATCACTGTTATTTCTCCAACGCCTTTTGCCTGTAATGCGAGCAGTGACATCATACCAATGGTTCCTGCCCCGAAAACAACGACGCTTGCTCCGGCGTGGATATTAACTTTTTCAATCCCGTGGATAGCAACTGTTAATGGCTCAATCAAGGCCGCTTCCTGATCGGTAATCTCCTCTGGTAAAGGCAGGATATTTTTGGCATTAACTGCAACGTATTCAGCCATTGCGCCCTGCTCCCGGGAACCAATAAAACTATAATTCTCACAAAGCGCCGGATGACCGCTTGCACAGCTGGAACATTGTTCACACGGAACTAATGGAGCGACTGCGACACGATTCCCTTCTACTAATCCTTGCACTTCGCTGCCTACTTCTGTAATAATGCCTGAAAATTCATGACCTAGAATAGTAGGGTAATTATGAACTTTCCCATCAAAATAACGGGCTAAATCGGAACCACAGATTCCTACATAAGATACTTTTACTAACACTTGATTGGGCTCAATAACTGGTATTTCCATATCCTTTACGGAGAAGTTTGCTTTACTTTCCAGCACTAACGCCTTCATTTCAACGACATCTCCTATCTACAAATTTCCTTATATTTTATCTCTTTTAAATTGAACGTACGTAAAGATGATACTAAACACATAAATTCCGCCGATAACGAGTAATGGAACTAAATTTTGAAGCTGGAATAATTCTTTCAAAATAAATGTGATTGGCGCACCGCCTTGGTCCAAGGAAGCAACTTGGCCACTTGTCACGTTTCCCGTATCTGTTGCGAGCTTCGTATGCACATCCACCATCATATTGGCTATCCAGATGGTAATCGTCATAATAAATGCACCGGAAATAACGGTTCGGAATAAGTTTCCTTTATGAACTCCCACTGCCATCGCTACGAAGAAACCAATCGTTGCCAAATCACCAAACGGCAAAACCTGGTTGCCGGGAATCAAAACAGCAATAACCAATGTTAATGGTACGAAAATTAAGCTTGCTGCTACCACTTGGGAATTACCTAAAAGTAATGCTGGATCTAAACCAATATAGTATTGCTGCCCTTGGAAACGTTTGTCCAATATAGCCTGCGCAGCTTCCGCTATCGGCATTAAACCTTCCATAATAAATTTAACAACGGTCGGCATCAATACCATAACAGTTGCCATCTGAATACCAAGCTGCAATACGTCTGATACAGGATAGCCTGCCAAAAATCCAATAACGACACCTAATACAGCACCAATAACAACGGGTTCTCCAACAACACCAAAACGCTCTTCAATCTTATTGGAATTGATATTTACTTTCTTTAACCCTGGAATCTTTTCGATAATCGCGTCAATAACGACTGCAAATGGAGCGGACCATGTCCCAGAACCATGCGGAATCGCTATACCTTCCAAGCCAAAGTGTTTATTTACGGTTGGTGCAAACCAATCACCTAACTTGTAAATAAAGGCGGCGTGAACTACAACACCCACAATGGCAAACCAAAAGTTTCCGGTTGCCGTCAAAATAATAGCTCCTGTAAACGTCATATGCCAGATATTCCAAATATCGACATTGACTACACGTGTCATTTTCGTTACAAGCATCAGTACGTTTACAAGGATAGCTACAGGAATAGCAATCATTGCAATTGTTGATGACCACGCCATCGGAGAAGCTCCAGGCCAGCCGACATCAACAACGGAAAGACCTAAATTAAAGCGATCTGCCATTTCTTGTGCAGCTGGACCTAAATTATCTGTTAAGAGACCGATGACCAAATTAATTCCGACGAACCCGACACCAATAGTTATCCCCGAACGAAGGGATTTACCAATACCCTGTTTTAAGCAAATTCCCAATATAAAAATAACTAACGGAAGCATAACGGTCGGACCAAGGTCTAGTATATACTGTAAGATTTGCATGGACGGAACTTCCTCCTTTTAGTGAAGAGATTGCTCTACTGCAGAACCTCTAAAATTTCTTTTTTTGTTTTGTCTAACCCTACTCCTGAGATAAATGCCAATCCATGAACAACCGGAACGCCATAATCTTTATCTACCTTGGCTGTTGTCACAATCAGGTCCGTTCCATTAACTTTTGATCCTAATTCACTTACACGACATTGTGATACATCTGCTTCAATGTTATTTTCCTTTAATAATGCTTTGATTTTATTTGCTGCTACCGTTGAAGTTGCTACTGCTCCACCACATGCTACTAATACTTTTTTCATTTGAAATTCCTCCTAATTTTATTAAATGATATTTTTTACAAATCTAAATTTGCTTCAAGTAATTGATACGCTTCATCTACTGTTTCAAGCTGCAATAATTGATCTAAAAATGCTTGCTGCTGCACCAGTTCTACTATCTTTTGCAGTACTTGAATATGTTCTTCTCCATCGGAACATCCCAGTAAAAAGACGACTTTCACTTCAATCTCATCCGAATCACTCCCCATAATCCGAAAAGAAACCGGATTCTCAAGCGTCATTAAACCGATTTTGCTATCGTTTACATAGCTTGCGTCTGTATGCGGAAGTGCTACCCCAATAACGCCTGTCGGAACTCCTGTTGGGAATTCTTTCTCTCTTGCTTTTAATCCCTCTACATAGTCGCTGTTCGCATAGCCTTGCTTTATCATAACGCTTCCAATCTCTTCAAAAATAGCAGGTGTGGAATCTGCTCTGCTATTTAGCAAAATTAATTCTTTATCAAGGTAATTATTCATCTGTATCACTCTCCTCAGCTTCAATCGTATAGACTTTTGTTTGCAGTGATTGGATGGTTTCTACCATTTCTGTATCAGACGATGTGTCTGTAATCAAAATATCGACTTCATCAATAGCGGCTACCTGGTTCATAGAAGTAGAGTGAAATTTAGAGAAATCCGCCATCATTATTTTTATCTGGCTATGCTTCATCATCAACCTGGAAACCTCAGATTCTCCCATATGCATATTGGTGTAACCTGCCTGCAAATCTAAACCACCTATACCAAAAAATCCTTTATCTACGAAGATTTTTTCTATACCGCGATAGGCAATTGGCCCGAATAAAGAGTTTTCATTCTTTCTTACATTTCCTCCAATAATGATCACTTCAAAATCAGAGTAATCAATCAACTCCTGGGCAATCGGCAGAGAATTTGTAATAATCGTTAAATCTTTTTTGCTATTGATTTCTCTGGAAAAGTATAAAGCAGTTGTTCCATAGTCTATATAAATGGTATCCCCATCTTCTACAAGATCAGCGGCCTTTTTAGCGATTGCTTTCTTTTCCTCTTCATTCACTGTTTTTCTTGTTACATACTTTGTTTCTAAATTGGCTTTATTGAGTATCGCTCCTCCATGAACTTTTCGAACAACGCCTTCTTGTTCCATTTCATAGAGATCCTTGCGGACGGTTTCGCGAGTTACTCCTAAATCATTACTTAAATCTGCAATTCTTACACTTTTATTGGTTTGCAGATATTGCATAATAATTTCTTGGCGATCTTGTGAGAGCATGTAAACACCTCCTAAAGGATTCTTCCTTGCAAACGCTTTATAATGATTATAAGACACAAAGCAAAATAATGCAAATATTTTTTAATTATTTTTTTGCTTCATTTAATTTTTTCTTTGCTTTTTTTTGCATTAAATCGTATGATAAACTTATCAAACATGAAATTGAGGTGATCGTTTGTTACATGTTGTTTGTCCGAACCCGGCATTAGACCGAACCATCTTTTTAGATAAATTTAATGTTAACGGTGTCAGCAGGTCACATCAGACAAAGGAATTATTAGGAGGAAAAGGATTTAATGTGATTCGTTCTTTTTCTTTTCAAAATCCAAACAGCGCTTTCACAGCACATGCTTTTTTGGGAGGTTATATTGGCGAACATTTGCAAACCTTGGCAAATGACCAGCATATCTCTACGACCGTAACACCTATTAAAGAAAATACACGTATCTGTTCCATTATTGTCGATAACGAAAAAGGACATGCGCACTTAATTAATGAAAAAGGACCGGCTATCTCTGCATCTGAAAAACAAGCATTTGAAAAATCTTTATTGGAATCGGTAAAATCAGAAGATTATGTTGTTTTTTCCGGGTCGCTTCCAGATGGTTTACCTCCATCCTTTTATCAGGATTTAATTATTTCTTTGCAGGCAAAAGGAGCAAAATGTGTGGTAGACAGCAGTGGTGAAGCTTTATCTCAAAGTGTCGAAGCAAAACCGTGGTTGTTAAAAGTGAATGAATCCGAGTATTTAGAGCTCAAAAAGAAAACAGCAGATACGACAGAAGACATTATTAACCTTTTAAAGCATGATACGTCCTTGAAAAATATCATTATTACATTAGGCGGGGACGGTTCGATTGCAAAAATTGATGGAAAAAGCTATCGCATTACCTTACCAAAAATAACAGCAAAGAATGCAACAGCTTCCGGGGACATTTTTCTTGGCAAATTGTTAGAAGCATTTCAATCGCATAAAGACATCAAAACAGCTCTAGTAGAGGCAAGTAGTTTTGCCGCTTCAAATTGTTTATATTGGTATCCGCATATTGACAGGAACGACGCTGAAAAACTGCAAGAACAAGTTACATTTGAAGAACTTTAAAAAAATCATGAAGGAGAGATTTCTATGACTTTATACTCTACAACACCAATGTTAAATAAAGCAAAAAAAGAAGGTTATGGTATTGTTGCATTTAACGTCCACTCTTTTGACAGTATCTTTTGGGTGCTGGAAGGTGCAGCACGGCTAGATTCACCTGTGATTTTGCAAACAACAATGGGGACAGTGAAATCATTGGGCGCAAAAAATATTGTCGAAGTGGCAACAGCTGCATCGAACTATTATGAGGTACCAGTTGGTTTACATCTTGACCACTGCACAGATTATGAGTTAATTAAACAATGCGTCCGTGCAGGCTATACTTCTGTCATGATTGATGCTTCCATGCATCCATTTGAGGAAAATATAGCAAGAACGAAAGAAGTGGTTGATCTAGCTAAATCGTTGGGAGTGAACATTGAAGCAGAGTTAGGTAAAGTCGGCGGCGTGGAAGATGATATCGTTGTAGACGAAAAAGACGCTCAAAAAGCAATGCCTGAAGAATGTGTTACGTTCGTTGAACAAACAGGCGTACCTACACTCGCTCCAGCAATCGGAACAGCACACGGCATCTATAAAGGAGATCCAGATATTGATTTTAAGCGTATCCAACAAATAGCAGAGCTTGTCGATGTTCCTTTGGTATTACACGGTGGATCAGCAGTATCTGATAAAGATGTCCGTCATTGTGTTTCACTTGGAATGGCTAAAGTAAATGTTTCTACAGAGCTGAAAAACGCTTATTCCCAAGCAATTGCTGATCATTTCAAAGAAAATCCTGACCATTTAGATCCAAGACAATATTTACAAAAAGCAAAAGATGCTGCAATAGAAATGGTAATTTCTAAAATCAAAATGGTTGGCAGTGAAGGGAAATTAGTGAAAACTTTTGTCTAATTGCACTACCGTATTGAAAAAACGATTATTGCTGGCTTAGATTCTATTAAGGTCATCAATAGAAAAGAAACCACAGTTATCCCATTAAAATAGCCCCTAAAAAAAGAAGACATTTCATCCTTTTAGGGGCCTATATTCCATTTCTCTGGCTTATTTCTATCCACTTACTTTCATCGCTTTCTCTTCATCACGCGTTATTTTTCTACGTTAAAATTTAAATTCTTTCGCATTTGATATAATATAAATAACCATTATTTGTTCTCTTCAATAATCCCTTCTCGCGGCTTTAAGTCAAATGCATGAGCTAATTCTACAATTTGTTCATCTGTCATGCATTGATTCGTTTTCCCTTCTGTTAGTATGTATACATGTGCAGCTTTTTCAACAGTCTCAATCAATCCTAATGCTTGATCAGTTGATTGTCCACATGCAAAGATACCATGATGCGGCCAAAGAACAATACGAAATTCCTTCATCTTCATTGCCGATTCCCATCCAATTTGCCCGTTTCCGCATACCATCCATGGCAGTAAACCAATTCCTTCTGGAAAGACTAGGACACATTCAGAGTTTAGCGACCACATCGTTTTAATGAAGGCTTCCTGTTCTAAGTTGTGTATAAATGTCATCGCAATCGTATAGGTTGGATGACAGTGAAGAACAATTCTATTATTTGGATCTACTTGTAACCTTTCATGATGGCAGAGGAGGTGCGTCGGTAGTTCACTTGTCGGTTGCCGCCCGTCTCGGAATCCCCAAATAATCTCATAGGTACTTCCTTTTTCATTAAGATGAATGATTCCCAAATGTACCTCAGGATCATGCCTTACATTTCTGAAAGGACTCCCCGAAGCAGTAACCAAGAAAAATTGATTCCCGAGCTTTGAACATGGTTTTTCAAGATTATATTTTCTAGTACCTCCCCATTCTTTACCTATATAAGCTTCCACTTCTTGAGCTGTCATTCTATAGCTTAAATTACCAGCATGGTTCTCTGCCCAACCCAGTTTGTAAATCGTACTACAAACATTGATTATTTCTTCCAAAAATGGTGTTTTTAAAATTTGCTTTTTCAAAACATTGCCTCCTCAATAGTAATTAATAATCACAATTACTTCTACTTAAACAATTGTCCTGTTCAAAACAGATGAATTGAGATATGAGCCACGTTTCCTGCAGCCCTCAAAAATCATGTATAGAAGCAAACGTTTCCTTCCATTCCTTATCAATCTCTCCATTGGTACAGGTGAAATGCGGAAACTCAAATCGAATCTCGCTTCCATTCAATTGATAGATACTTCCCCCTGCTTCTTCTACTATCAATCTGCCTGCAGCAATATCCCAAATATTTACTCCCCAAACCCAAAATGCATCCAACCTTCCAGCAGCAACGTAAGCACACTGCAAGGCAGATGAACCTAAAATACGGATATCCCTCGTAATAGGGGCTATTTTCATATGTTCTTTCAACCCATTATTACGGGCTTTTAAGTTATTTGCTGGAAGCGCTGTTGAAACAAGACTTTCCGTTAAAGAAGAATGTTCGCTTACAGCAATTACTTCCCCATTCAACGTCGCTCCTTTTCCACGTTCAGCAACAAATAATTCTTTTGCTACAGGGTCGTAAATAATGCCGTAAGCTGCGATCCCTTCACAATATAAGGCTACCGAAATCGTATATCCTGGCAGTCCATGTACATAATTGGGCTTCCATCAATTGGATCTATTATCCATAGATTGGGGTGTGTTGCTAACATGTCAATCATTCTATCACGCCCGATATCTTCTACTGTTTCTTCTCCAAAAACAGCATGAGCAGGGAAATTCTTTTTTATTTCGTTCGTAATAAATTCTTCCGTTTGTTTATCTATTTCCGTAACTAAATCAATATCGCTCTCTTTTGTTTCAACAGTGAAATCTGAATGTACTTTATTTACTATATATTCTCCAGCTTCTATGACGACCTCATGTATTCTTTCAAACATCCAATCACCTTTCCTTTAGAAATATAGTTTTAAAATGTTTTTTAAACCAGCATTTTATTAAATTCGCGATAATACTTTGAATATTTTCTTGTTCATGGAAATAGGTATCGTCATTATAAAACGAAACTTCATTCAGTGAGAGTCTTCGCTCTTCTCCCACTGAATTAGCCTAAGTGATTCAGGGAGTTAGCGCCCGTTATCCCCCGCCTAAATAAATTTATTTTCGCTCTTTATTTTGAGGCGGGAGTTTTACGGGCGGTTCTCCGTGATAAATAAAAAAAGTGGTGAAATAAAAATAAACTTTTCTACTTCACCACTTTTCTATCCATCTACTTCCCTACTTCAAACAAAACCTTCATCGCCTTCTCTTTACCGCTAGTTATTTTGTGAAAAATATCCGGTCCTTCTTGTAAAGGCAAGTAATGCGATATCATCGGTTTGGTTTTCAACTTTCCTTCTCTAAGAAATTGGAGTGTTGTTGTAAACTCTCTTCCTGGAAAAGGTGCTGATACTGCATTCCAGGCTCCTCGTACTGTTAATTCCTGTCTGACAATCCGCTCAAAATAAAATCTTTTTAACATAATATCACTATACGGAATACCAAGGAATAAAACCTCTCCACCTTTTTTGGGTGCTGCAAATACTTCTTCTGACGTTTGAACGGAGCCGGCAGCTTCCATCGCTAAATCAACGCCAGCGTCATTCGTAAGTTGCATTAATTGCGCATAAGTGGACACACTTTTGTCAGGTTGGATAATTTCATCCGCTCCCAGCTCTTGAGCTAATTGCAGTTTATCTGCATCAATATCAATGGCTACAACTTTATCTGCTCCAAATAATTTAGCCCACTGACAAGCAAGTAATCCAATATTACCACAGCCAAAAACAGCCACTGTTTTCCCAGGCTGCATTCGGGTTTGGAAAAGACCGTGCAATACAACGGAGGATGGTTCTATCAAAGCTGCTTCCTCAAAAGAAACATGATCCGGTAATATTAACACATTCTCCGCAGGCATTTTTGTAAAAGATGCAAAACAGCCTGGCTTTTTCGCTCCTATCACGAGTAAATCCGGACATGCTGCGAAGTATCCTGATTGACAGGCTTCACACTTCCCACATGGCAATTGCGGACATACCGCAACACGATCTCCTGCTTGTACATTTGTTACCTTTCTTCCTGTTTCCGTAACAACGCCTGAACATTCATGCCCGAAAATATTTCCCGGAGTCAGTGGACCAATCTTTTTGTACCTGGATAAATCGGATCCGCAAATCCCCGCATACTTGACTTCTATTATCACTTCATCTTCTTTTTGCAGCACTGGTTTCTCTCTTTGCTCATAACGAAGGTCTTCCATACCGTAAAAAGTTAAAGCTTCCATTCCGTCATCCCTTACCTTCAAACTGATTTTTTAAATGATAGAGCGGTAAATAAAACTGTTTGTAAAAATCCTCAAGCGCTTTTTCCCTGTCTTTATTCGGTGTGTACGTTTTTGTTTCTTGTTTCGGCAGCGTATCAACAAGCCCCTGCTTTGATGCACTTAGCATGGCTCCCCCTTTGGCAACAGCTTCTTCAATCTCATACGCAAGGATATCCGATTGCAGAATATCTGCTTTCAGCTGCAGCCAAAGCGGATTTTTCACTGCAGGGCCAATCACTTTCATTCGAGGGATATTGGATTCTGCATGCGTTTCATAAACATCTTTTAATTGCTTTAATTCAAAGCACAGCCCGGCTATCATGGAAAAAAGAATATCATGGTCTGTTGTCTGATCCGTAGCACCATAAATCATGACTTTAGAAGTACTGCTTCGAATTGGTGGACCGCTTCCTCTTAAATGAGGAATAAAAACCTGCATTCTATCCATCATGGCAGCAAAATCGTTCTCATATTCCTCCAGGATTTCCTGACACATACCAGGAATATCTTCCAAACTTCGATTCAATGCATTGGCAATCCAAGTAAAACTTTGACCGGCAGTCGGCATCGATCCATACAGTGTATACTCCAAATCGATTACGTAACTTCCATTTGAAATGGCAAAATTTCGAAACGCATCCGATAAATGAGGCTCTTCTCCAAGCAGCAGCAATCCTTCTGTCGTTCCAGTCGAATTCAATATCTCTGTTTTCTTCTGCAGACCTGTACTAATCGATCCAGCCATATGATCATGCCCAGAGATGGAAATGCTCACATCTTTTGATAAGCCGGTCTCCTGCGAAATAGAATCCTTTATAGAAGCAATCTGAGCTCCCGATTCTACCAGCTCCGGAAAAGTTTCTTTATCCAAACCAAACGTTTCTATAAGATCGTCCGCCCACACTTTCTCATTTATATCGAAAAGCAGTGTTCTGGAAGCTAAACTCCAATCTGTTGCACAAATACCTGTTAGCCGGGATGCGATAAAGCCTGACATGCAGGTCCATTTATCCATCCTTTGAAAAGCAAGCTGCTTATGATGCTTCAGCCATAATAATTTGGTTAAACTTTGATTGGAATGCGCATTAATCCCCGTTCGATGATACAGCTTTTCTTCCCCGAAGGTGTCCTTCACTTCTTCCGCTTCCTTTTTGGTTCTGGGATCAAACCAGGCAATCGTCGGTGTAATCACCTTTCCTTGGCTGTCTTGCAGCACAACTGTTTGCGCAAAGCTTGAAACCGTAATCTGTTTAATCTGCTGCGGATTCTCTACTTTATTACTTAAATTTTTTAATGCCTGAAGCACTTCACTCCAAATTTGTTCAGCATCAACATCTGTCTGGCCGTTTTCAAACGTCTGAGACGTCGCAAATTTCTCGATTTCTCGCAAACGAAACTCGGGAAGCTCATATAAACAAACTTTTGTATTGGTTGTCCCAACATCAATGCTAACAATATACATTTCTTTACCCATTCAACGCCTTGAATTTAGGTACCGCTGTTTCTTTAACAGCTTTTTGTGCATCTAACAACACGGAAATTAAATTATACTCATTGTTATTTGCCTCATAACGCTTCCCGACAGCTGTAATAAATGCTTTTCGCAAATCGCTTGCTAAATTTACTTTTCTTACACCGTAGTCTTTTAATTTAGCGAGCGCCTCATCAGGGATTCCGGAGCCGCCATGGATGACTAAAGGCACTTCTACATTATCTTTGATTTCCTGCAGTAATTGGAAATTCAACTCTGGAGCCTGATCAATACCATGAATATTTCCAATGGAAACAGCCAGCAAATCAATCCCTGTTCTTTCTGCAAAGTCTTTACATAATGAAGCATCTGTTTGTGCGGCATCTTCTGCCACATGGTCGTCTTCTTTCCCGCTCAGTTCTCCTAATTCAGCTTCTACCAGAACACCGCGCTGATGACAATATTCCACAACTTCTTTTGTTAGATTGATATTTTCTTCATAGTCTAAAGTAGATGCATCAATCATAACAGAAGCAAATCCTGCATCGACAGCCTTCTTCACATCCTCGAAACTCATGCCGTGATCCAAATGCAATGTCACTGGAACCGATACGTTCTCTGCAGCTTTTTTGACAATTTCTGCAATATAGTCATAACCTGATAGCTTTACATTGGTTGGCGCAATCTGAACCATGACGGGACAGCCTGTTTCTTCCGCTGCTTCCACAATTGCTATTGTCATTTCTAAATTCGTCGTATTCATTGCCGGAGCAACAAAATTCCTTTCCTCTAATGCTTTTAAAAATGTATCCATTGCTTGATAAGCCATATACAATCCCCTCTCTATTTATTTTCTAATACAATTTTTAGAACGTTCTCTGTTTTATCTTGTGTTAATGCAATTGCTTCACCTAAATCTGATAAAGGCATTTGATGGGTGATCAATGCTTCTGAATCGATCACGCCCTGTTGTATTGCCAAGATAGCTTCTTCAAATTCATATGGAGAAACACTATAAGTTCCCACAATCGATTTCTCATCCCGGAAAAACATGCTCGCATCAATTTCCACATTTGGTTTTACGCCAAATGGAGAGAAACAAACCACTGTTCCGCCTCTTTTTAGCACGTTCATTGCCTGAGACAGCAACGCCGATACGCCTGCAGCAATAATCACGATATTGAATCCCGGATGGTTTTGTTCCTGCAGATACGTTTCCAGATCATGTTCTGCTGTATTGATAGTTGCGTCGGCACCGAAATCATAAGCATTATTCAGGCGATGATCAGAGACATCGGTTACCACCACTTCTTTCACTAATTTATTTTTTAGCAGCTGTGAGTGAATCAAACCGATTGGTCCTGCTCCCATTACCAGCACGCTGTCCCCAGCATGAATATCCACTGCCTTCTGTCCGTGAATACAACAAGCAACCGGCTCAGTCAGTGAAGCTTCAGCATAGCTCATGCCTTCTGGAATCTTATAAAGTAAATCTTTTACATGCTCTTCTGGAATTCGGACATACTCTGCAAATCCGCCCGGATCAATATTTGTCTTTTTGAATTCCGGACATAGGGTATAATGCCCTCTGGAGCACTGTTCACACGTAAAACAAGGAACGTGAATCCCGCCGGTCACACGATCTCCCAAGGCGAAATCAGACACTTCTTCTCCAACTGCAATGACTTCCCCTGCATATTCATGCCCCAATACAGAACCTGAAGGCACGGATTCTTCCAATACTTTATGAATATCCGTACCGCAAAGTCCACATGTCTTCATTTGAATCAGCAGTTCATTAGTGCCTATCTCCGGCTTGTCTACTTCTTCAAAACGAATATCATCTTTTCCATAAAAAACAGATGCTTTCATGGTCATATCTCCTTTCCTCTTCAAATAACTTTCTTGCTATGAATACATTTCTATTCTTTCAGCTCACCGTTTTCATCAAAATCTTTTCTGGTTAATTTATATATCCACCAGATGATAATTGCTACAACGGGGATAGTTATAATAGCAATCCAACTTCCTTGTGCTAACATAACAAGCCAGTACCGAACCGGATTTCCTCCATCTAGAAAGCTATTAATCATGGATGTTGCACCTTCTGGAAACTCATATTGAATACTTTCTGCTACATTCGTAACAAGTGGAGCTAAATTAGATGCAAAATAGAGAGAGACGATAATCATTGGTATACCGATAATGGCTGACCGTATGATATTTTTATTGGTAGCAACCAGAACCATTGCCAATGGAACAACAATGAATGGTAGATCTCCTAATGGCATGATGATGACACCTGGAAGAATAACGGCTAATAATATCGTAATCGGTACCAGCAAAAGAGCAGTAGAAACAACAGCAGGGTTACCAATAATAACTGCGATATCAAGACCGATATTTAAATCTTTTTGATTAGGGAATCGTTTCTGTAAAAAGTTACGTATAGCTTCTGATAACGGGATTAACCCTTCCATCAAAATTTTAACCATCCGAGGCATAATAAACATAACCGCCCCTAAATTGATTCCCAATTCGATAATACTTCTAATTTCAAACTGTGCGATTATTCCAATAATAATACCTAAAATGACCCCGATCATCATTGGTTCTCCAAATACACCAAAACGTTTTTTAATAGACTCAGGATCCGCATTTAATTTGTTAAGACCAGGGATTGAATTAATAATTCTATCTCCTAAAATTCCGACCGGGAAATAAATTGCGGATGATAGTGTCGGTAAGGAGACTCCCGGTAACCCCATTCTTTTATGAATATACGGAGCAGACCAATCTGCGAGTTTAAAAGTGATAATAGTAGCAATTGCCGCACCAAGCAACCCAAAAATAATACTTCCTGTCGCTATATAAACTAAGGAGCCAGCAAAAGCAAAATGCCAATAGTTCCATAAATCAACGTCAACTGTTTTGGTCCATTTCAATAACAACATGGCTACGTTGATAACGATGGTCAATATGATAACAATCGGAGCAATTGGTGATGCAAAAGCAATTGCTGCTAGTGGAGGCCAGCCTGTGTCCATAACAGGAAGATTGACTCCCGAGTTATCTATCATCGCTTCGATTGCTGGGCCAAGACTTTCTGTCAGCAAATCCAGTATTAAAAATATCCCTACAAAGCCAATTCCAATCGTTAAGGCAGATTTCAATGCTTTACCGAAACTAACCCGAAAAGCAATACCCATAATGAATATAATAATCGGTAACATAACTTCAGGCCCAAAACTAAGAATGTATTGAAAAGCATCGACTATTGATTGTCCCATCATTTTCATCTCCTTTTTTAAAAAACCTTTTTGGAAATAAATTGAATTAAAACCTCAAAATACCAATTACAAGCAATTACATACCATTATAACGCTATATTCTTGCGTATTTTATCAGGTTTTTACTAAAATCTATGATTGATAAACTGGATGTGAATTCAATGTAAACAGCTGTTTTCAAAAACCATTCGCCAACTTGTTTCATTTCCGTGTTTATACTGTTTTTAATCATAGATTTTAGCGTTGACCTTTATTTTCATTTTTCTATTGTTCTTTTAGGATAGAAACAATTTGTTCCAACACTTCTTGTTCCCCTACTCCGGTAAGAATAGGCAGCGCATTCACAATTGGTGTATTATAACCGCCTCCAACATCGGAAGTAACTACAAATACGTCAACAGAACCATCTAATCCAGACAGTTCACCTACTGTAGCTTGCCGGGCATTCACGTCAATACCATGTTCTTTACAAAACTCTTGTACTTTCTCAGCCACTACTGTTGATGTTGCAATCCCGCTTGAGCACGCAAAAATAATATCTTTTTTCATTTTAGATTCCTCCAATTTTATTCTGATTTTAAATGATTTTGTAAATAGTTATAAAGCTCATCTTGAGGCATGGCGATCATTTTCTTTAACTCGCCTTCCTCTTTGATTAAATCCATAATCTGGCGTAGTATATTTAAATGTTTTGTACTCTTTGATAATCCTAATAAAAAGATTACTTTTACTTCTATCATTTCATCTACATTGACCATATTGTTAAAAATGACAGGTTCTTTTAAAACAGCCACCCCTATAGAATCCTGGTTCACAAATCGCGGATCCGTATGTGGTATCGCAATACCATAATCATACGCTTCTATTCCTGTAGGAGCTTTCTTTTCTCTATCTAAAATACTTTGATAATATCCTTCATTTACAAATCCGTTTTCGGAAAAAGCCCGAGCCATTATTTTTAAAGCTTCTTCTTTGTCAGATGCTTTTAATTCTGTAAAAACGGCATTCTCTGATATATTTATAACTTGTGTCACGCTAAATCACCTCGTTTACAAAATGGTTAATCATTCCTTCTATGGCTTCTTCAGAGTTTGCCTTTTTTATTTGCTTGACTATAACCTCGTCCTCTGCAAGTCTTCTAAGCTGAAGTAATGAATTAATATGCTTTTCTTTATCCTCTGCGGCAATAAAACAAATCAAATTGATACGTTTCCCATTGGGGAATTCGACAGGGTCTTTCAGTTTTAATAGACTCATACCGAGTTTCAACACACCCTCTTCCGGCTTGGCATGAGGAATTGCGATTTGACCGGCCAGCATTATATAGTCGGAATTTCTTTTGCAATTCTCCATAACGGCATCCACATAGGGCTTTTCGATATACCTGCTGTCCAAAAGCGGTTCAGCAGCCCGCCAGATTGCTTCTTCCCACGTTTTTGCTCTGTCATCCAATTGGATGGTATCAGCAGTTAATAAATCATCTAATGTCTTTTCTGTATCATAACGATTGGATGAAGCAGCAGTTGAATCTTGCTCCAGTAAATATTTATTTAAACTGTCCATGAGTTTCATTCGATTTTTTATATCCGCATGTTCTTCAATGATGCTCATAATGGAATCCATATCAATATTTGAAAAGGAGAACCCATACAAATCGTTGAAAACAGTTGATTGTAATTTTCTAATCTCCGCTTCACCCATAATCGGTTCTACCAGGAATTGTTTTACATCGGTATCCAATTTATCTGTTGTAAAAACAATATCTACTTCTCCTTCATAATTAGAGAATTCCCGAATCGACATCGGATTTAAAAATAGAAACTCTTTAAATATGGATGTTAACGTTACATGAATCATAGCGGAAACAGAATGACCATTCGGACAAACTACAGCTGCCAGAATCTTTTTGTTAAAGTCAATCCCATGTTGTCTCAGCCAGCCACCAATAATAATGGTTAAATAAACCATTTCACTTTCTGGAACTTTTTTGTTTAAAGCGTTTTCAATTGGTTCAACAATTAATTTTGTAACGCGATGAATATTGGTAAGATTCTGATCAAATTTTAGAGCTAATGACGAATTATCTATAAGATCATATTTAATACGGTAGTATGCAGGTTTCATATGAATATATAATTTTTCTACCAATAATTCCTTGTGAGGAACGTCAATAACACTCACTCTTTCAAATTCATCTAACATTTCCTGTAATGCATGTTTAATGGTGTTCATCGATTCGCTAGTATAAAAGCTGTTAGCAGAAAACACATTCATAATCATCAGCTGCAGTGTTACATAATGCAGTTCACTTTCATTAATAAAGCGAAGCTCATGAAATACTTTCTCTACGGTATAAAATTCTTTTGTATCCGCTAAATCAAACTTACTCATTTCATTTGCTTGCACTGTCTTTCCTTGCTTCACACGATTTTGCCAAACTGCTAAGCAATATGCTACTGTCGTAATCATATTGTCAGAAAAAGTATAACCGAGCGTTTTTTCGCATTGCTCTAACTTACGGTAATATACATTCACATCTTCTGAATCAATTTCTCCATACTGCTCTAACAGTTCCCTGTCTTTTCTGTTTTTTACGTACTGTTGAATAATATCAAATAGTAAACGCCTTTTTTCATACTCACCTCCTATAAACTGATAGCCCTCTATCCTCGAATAATTCAATTCGATTTGATAAGGTTTAAGTTTTTCTTTGGCTTGCTTAATAACTTTTGATATTGTATTTTTACTAAAATCTAGTACCTCTGTTAAATGCGTAAGTGACAAATCCTGTGAACGGTTTAAAATGATGATCAGTAGGATGTGAACCCTTTCATTTTCTGATAACACATAAGAGAGACCACTGTTTTCTGATGAAAACATGTTTGTGATTTCCCCTGGTATAATAAATTGCCCTTTAGGAGTACGTTCAATTTGCACATGATAGACAGCCATTAAATAGGTATTTATTTTTTCAAGACTATATTTTATTTGTCGTTGATTAATACCCATCTTAGATTCAAGTGACTTTGCTGTTGCTTCCGGATTATTAATTAATTCTTGTAGCAGTTGATTACTTCTTTCATCGATATGCATTACTTGTTCGCCTCCTAATACATACTATTTTAGGCTATGCTGGCTCTATAGTAAATTCAATTTCAACCCAACGTTTATTATGCTCATTGTTTCACAAGTGTATGTGATTATTGTTATAAAGATACTTTGTATACAATGATAGAAATGTACCTTTATTATTTAATTCCATCCATCAGTGTTTTCCTCATTCTAGCTAATCCTCCCTAAAACACTTGAAAATTTCCTCCACCTGACTCCAAATAAAACTAGTCTATTGACATTTCTCATAAAAAAGCATACACTATAAAATCATAACTAACTAAACTGATAGGAATTAGAGGTGTTGTATATGTCTACTTTGGCACAGCCCGTTTCGGAACAATCGGTAACAACGGAAGAAGCACCTAAACTGAACCAGCCACAGAAAAAACTGGTTGCAGGCGGTCTTATTGTTACATTCATTTTGACAATTTATTTAGCAGCTACACAACATATCGTGCAACCACTGTTGCTGTTGATTGGTTTACTCCTTGGATATACATTGTTTCACGCACGTTTCGGATTTACTTCTGCTTTCCGGAGACTAGCTTCGGTAGGTAACGGGCAATCTCTTCGGGCACATATGTTCATGCTGGCAATTGCATGTACATTATTTGCACCTATTTTAGCATTAGGATATTCCTTTTTCGGTGGAACGCCTGAAGGTAATATTTCACCGATTGGCGTTAGCCTGATTGTCGGCGCCTTTATGTTCGGCATTGGCATGCAGTTAGGAGGCGGATGTGCTTCTGGCACACTTTATGCGGTTGGTGGCGGTAGAACTGTTATGTTTATCACGTTACTGTTTTTCATTATTGGATCAACTATCGGTGCTGCTCACTTCACATTCTGGATGGACGATTTACCAGCAGCAGAACCTTTTTCCCTTGCAACTTCCACCGGACTTGGTTATGGTGGCGCATGGGCCGTTTCTCTATTGATTTTTGCCGTTATTGCCGGCATAACGATTTTCATTGAGAAAAAACGGAAGCCTCCTAAAATGGCGGCACTTCCTTCTGAAAAAGGATGGAAACGCATTTTCCGGGGGTCTTGGCCTCTATTTGCAGCGGCTGCTGCATTAGCTATTTTAAACGCGCTTACGTTGCTTACTCGCGACAGTCCATGGGGTGTAACAGCAGCATTTACACTGTGGGGTTCAAAAGCTGCAGAAGCACTTGGCTTTAACGTAGAAAGTTGGGGCTACTGGGCTGGCAATACAGAAGCGCTCCATGCTTCCATTTTTGCGGATACGACAACCGTTCTTAATTTCGGTGTTATCTTAGGAGCTTTTATTGCCTCTGCAGCAGGCGGACTATTTAAATTTACGAAGATTACGATAGGAAACACCTCCGCATCTATTATTGGCGGTCTTTTGATGGGATACGGAGCTCGTCTAGCATTTGGCTGTAATATTGGTGCTTATTTCAGCGGTATTGCTTCCTTTAGCGCACATGGTTATATTTGGGGCGTAGTGGCTCTTGCAGGAACCTTCCTTGCTTTATTTTTACGTCCATTATTTGGTCTTTCCGTACCAAAACCAAGGGACTCCTTCTGCTGACAGGATCTGTTAGAATACTGCCAATTTGAAACATCTTGCCAGCAGATTCCTATTATTATTTTGACGAATAGAACCAGCGAACTTCATAAAAAACACGGGAGCCCCCGTGTTTTTTTATTTCAAATATTGTTGAACATCCTCTAATGTTTCCAATTCATCAATATGATCTATGATTGTTTCCAGCGTACTTATTTCCTGTTCGTATACCTGTTTTTGGATATCTTCTGAAAGTGGAGCTACAAATTTTGCAATTAATTGAACAGCAGTACTAGCCAGAGCCTCTGCTTTTCCTTCTGCTCTACCTGCTTCTTTCCCTTCATTCCGAAAAATCTCTGCTAACGTCATTGCCAATTCGCTCCCTTCTTGATAAGTGTTTTCTATATGGTTGATTATATCATAATATTGTCTCTTTGTAAGATGACGGTTGACACGGAAAATATAATAAAACAATGTCTCAAGGAATTGCATTGCTGTCTGTTGGTCCTCTAATTGCTGCAAATAATCGATGGATTGATAAATGGTATTCAATAAAACCTGGACATCCTCTTCCCGGATATCCCGAAACACCATCAGAATAATGTTTAGGAACACATTCAATTGAACATCTTCTTCTTCATAATCGGATACATCATACAGAAAGAATGTATAATCAGGAACATATTTCTGCAGTTCTGGCGGGAAACTCTGGTATCCTTCCAAAAGATGATGAAGAGAAGTGCCGGCATGCCAATCTGCTATGCCATGATACAAAACAACCGGCAGGATGATGGGCAGTTTATTTTCTGATTTGTTATCCTGTTTGGTTTCCCATATCTCCACCATATAGCGCAGCAGCTGCAAAGAAGTATAGTAATCGTGATAGCTTTTGTGCTCAAACAGAAAATATACATAAGCGGGTTAATCATGGATTTTCGTCTTGAACAATAAATCAGAAAAATATTCTTGAAGATCCGGACTGATAAAGCTGTCTTTCTGGGGTTGAATGGATGTCATATCCATGTTTTCGTGAACGACTGGAGGTAAAAAATGAGTGATGAAATCTTTGGCAACGTCCACATTAGAAAACGTTCCTTTAAAAATCTTATCATGCGGATTTTGAATCTGCAAGGTAATCAAGTCCTTTCACAGAGTGGATTTGATGACTTAATCGAATGTATGTTCTGTAATTAGAATAACATAGAATTAAACGGAAATCAAACAAACGTTCTTTTTCGTGCGTTATTTAACCACTTCCTAAAAAATCATTTCCCCTCATACCCGATATAAACAACCTATAATCGAAATATAAATAAAATCAAAAGCCCCCGTATATTTTTCAAATTAAACCCAAAACTAAGTACCGTTGTTGATTCACATTCTAAATGGATAGGGATGATAATAAATGATGAATAATAAAAAAGGAATGACCTCATCACTAATTGCTGCAGGTGTAGCAGGCGCAGCAGCTTATGGAATAAGCAGGAGCGTACAGAATGGATCATTTCAAAACATGTCACAAAAACTTTCCAATTCCATGAATAGCTCCACTATGAAAAACATGGCTGAACCATTGCAGGACATGCTTTCTGCAGGCGGCCAAGCTATGAATCAAAGTAATAGCGGAGGACAGAATCAAACGCAATCGTCTTAAAATGCGAATGCACAAACATTTGCTTTTAAGATCGTAAAAACGGATGACTCCTAGCCGGAGTCATCCGTTTTTCAATAAAGTAACGTACTTACGTTGAAAATCTTTACAACCATGACTGCAATGCACGCAAGGATTCCGAAATGATGACATCTTGATCATTATCCAATGTCGCTACATGATAACTTTCTTCCAATGTAATCATTTCTTTTTGTCGGGAAGAGATGTTTTCCAGTATCGCCCGGGAATTATCCGGAGACACCACATGGTCTTCTTCAGATACAAAAATAAGTGCCGGGCAGGTTATTTCCTTTAAATTGTCTTTCGTTACCTTGGCCAATTTTTTTAATTCTTCAACAGACTGAACCGGCATTTTATCGTACGTTATCTCCATAACATCTGCTTTTTTAATATCTGGACCATCATCATCAATAAAACGCACACTTTGGTTTTCATACATTGCTGGAACATCTATGGCTGCATTGATGGGAATGATTCCGGCAAGCGGGTATTTCTCCGCTGTATGAAGGGTTAATGTGCCTCCCATGGATAAACCAAGCATAAAAATCTGATCACATCTTTCTTGAAGCCAAGCATATGCTTCATCGATAGACGCTACCCAATCCTGATACGTACATTTTTCTAAATCTTCCGGAGCAGTTCCATGTCCTTTTAACCTTGGACCACACACTGTGTATCCTGCATCTGCAAAAGCTTTTCCAATAGGATACATACTTTGCGGCGCTCCGGTAAAACCATGGCTGACAAGAATACCTGTACGGCTTCCCTCAAATTGAAAAGGCTCCGCACCTTTTATTACTGGATATTGTTCTTTCATCAAATATTCCTCCTATGCCTGACTTTCATTCGTAATTAATTAAATGTAGCATCGCCAACAGAATATCTCATATCATCACATTGTCTTTGAATTTATCACAAATGGCATCTTCCCATCAACGTTGTAATTCTTTTTTCCACATCATCTTTTAAAGCCATTAATTCCTGTTTCTTTATCGTTCGTTTATCCGCTTCCTCTGCCTAATGATGCAGCAGACTTTTTAATGTTGAACGCTTCTTCTCCGGAAATATTCCATACGCTCTTTCTCTTGCTTCCTGTTTCGATAAAATACAGTCCTCTTTTAAATACCAGTAGAAGCGCAGCATATTCAGCAAAGCATAGACAGGTTTATCGATATAACTCAGGAGACATTCTCTATAATCAGCTTGTATAGATGAAATATAATCAGCTCTTGGCACTTCGGGAAATATACTTATTGCAAGAGGACCCTCCAACGTCATTCCCCTTTTCAAAAGAGCACCTATATGGGCAGCTAAATCTGCATCCACTCCCGCATTATCCTCTATCACTTGGTCTTTATATAATTCCACCCGTTCTCTCCAGTCTTCACTAAAGTGAAATAGATACGGAAAAGGATGCCGCCATTCCTTTAGCTGACCTTCTAATAAAAAACTAATTTCCACCGGATAAGGATGATTTGATCTGCGAAGAAATAACGCAGTCAGTTGATGCTTTTGCTGTTTATTCAATGTCTTATTCAACACCACTAATAAATCAATATCACTATTTGCCGGTTGGAAACTCCCCATCGCTAAAGAGCCGTGCAAATAGCAGTCCACAAATCGCTCACCTGTGACTTGCTTTATTTCTTGAATGAAGTGACGTAAAAAAGAGGAAACCCGTATTGGAGTCCCCGATATTTTTCCACCTTACCAGCCCCTCTCCATCATTTACCCTTTCTTATTTATTCCGCAAAATATATAATAAATTATACTTACAAATGATTCTATAAGAAAGAGGGATTCCCTTGAATATTAAAACTCGCCAAGAACAACCAAAAGATTATCCAAAAACAGAAGCACTTATTGAACAAACTTTCCGAAACGAGGTAATGAGCGATCACCAGGAGCATTTTCTTGTAGATCGTATTCGCAAATCCAATGCTTTCATCCCTGAACTGTCTATCGTCGCAGTCAATCAACAAAACGATATCATTGGTCAAATTCTTTTTTCAAAAATAAGTATTGAGAACAAAGAACAAACAACAGCATCTCTAGCCCTAGCGCCAATCTCTGTTCATCCAGATTATCAGAATAGGGGTGTGGGGTCTATGTTGATGGAAGAAGGATTAGAGCAAGCAGAAGCAGTCGGTTACCACTCTGTCATTGTACTCGGGCATGCCAATTACTATCCTCGCTTCGGCTTTAAACCAACCAGCTTATGGGAAATTAAAGCACCTTTCGAAGTTCCTGATGAAGCATTTATGGCATTGGAATTGAAAAAGGGTGCTCTAAATCAGGTTAGTGGTGTTGTTCAATATTCGGATGCTTTTTCTGAATAACAAACTGTTTCACTGCCTTTATCGTTAAAACGGAATTTACATTGTCGGGTAACAGATCATTTTAATTGCTATTCTTCATAAGAAGAGGTGGTTATTGCATGGATACGCTTAATTTAATGAATGCTGCTATCGATTATATTAGGGAGCATTTAGATAAAGAAATGAATTATCATTAGGAAACATAAATTGCTTGTTCCTCAGGGGACCATTTTTAACGGATGGTTTCCTTCCTTGCTGACACTCCTCTGTGTGAATATGTACACGCACAGGTGTCAATCAACATTAGCAGCATTCGAACTGCGGGATAGTAACAAAAGTCATTGATACAGTATTAAAATATAGTTACCAATCTCCTAATTTGTACTCTAGAGCTTTTCAGGACTTACATCATACCTTCCCTAGTACAGTAAAATATATGGGGGGATTCTCTCAAAACTTATCTAAGGATTATTTTCCAAAATTCAATTAAGAAAGATCTTGAAATAAAATATCGTTTTGTCGAAAAAGATGGTTTTTACGTTGCAGAGTACAAAGAAGTCATTTACTTGGAGAGTGGAGATTTTAATACGACAATCTGGGACACTTACCATGGAGACAGGTTTATACAGAATGGTTCCCAATATCTAGTTAAGAGCTTGTTGAAGCTTATAAGATTATAAAAGTATCCTTGATACAAAACGGAAATCTGGATTCCTGTCCAAAAAATATAAATCGCTTTCACTTTAAACCAATAGCCATTAGCTACAAATTCCTTCTATATCACAGCTAACGACTGTGTAACAAAACTTGTGCCGCATTATTGACTACCTGCTTTGTGAAATCAATATCATCCGTAAAAACACCATCCACCCCATACGCGATAACACGCTGCTGTTCCGCAAGCTGTGTTTTTTCATCTGTGAAAAACACATGCACTTCTTTTCCTTGCTGATGGAGTGCATCCACATTATCCCGTGTAACATTTCTTGATTCTAGCCCAATCACATCTGCATCAGCTGCCAGTGCATCTTTTAAATTAAATTTGTTTGCGTTATACAAAAGCGTTGTTCGAATTTCCGGTGCCAGTTCCTGCATTTTTTGAAGACTTCTCTTAGAAAATGACTGAAAACTTACATACTCCGGATTCAATAAATCATGCTCTTGCAACAAGTCAATAAACGGTTCTTCCATTTTCGTGTCGCCATCTACCAGACGTGTTTCAATATAGTAATGCTCTTTTTGTTCAAACTTCGCAAATATTTCTTCCAAAGCAGGGACAGGTTCAGTATACGTTTCCTCCCCAAACACAGCTACGGTATTTAATTGCTTTATTTCCTCCAATGTCCGTGATTCTGGAGGTCCCGTTCCTGTTGTTGTGCGGTCTAAGGCAGCATCATGAAGTGCAATTAATTCATGGTCTTTCGTCATCCGCAAATCAATCTCCAGCGAATCCACTTCCGCATCCGCAGCAATTTCATAAGCAGTCAAAGTATGTTCATTAAAGATATTATTCGCCCCTCGACGTGCAATAATTTCTACATCTGCAGCTGCAGCGCTTGTTTCCGGTATTCCTGCTGCATTGACATACAACGGATCTGCTTCATACGGAGCTCTCGTTTGCTGTATCTCCGGTTCAGCTTCAAAAAAACCAGACAGGATAAATACAGCAATGACAGCACCAAGTAAGATTCTACGCCATAGCATAGCGCTCACACCGATAAAAAATAGCACGATCAGGGAAGTCTGTCACAATGGCTTTCACTTTTACATCCAATAATTGTTTCAAAGTGTCTTTATCATTGACAGTCCATACACGCAATAACTTCTTCCACTTACGCCAATGATAAATATGTTTTAAAAACATTTCTACATCCACATGTAAAGCTTCCAATCCAAGCATATCCATATAATCTTCCGGATGGGAGACCGGCTGATTCAAAATCCATGCCAGCCGTGCTTCTGGATCAATATAACGCAAACGAATCAATGTTGGCAGGTGAAAGCTGGAGTAAATCACCCGATTCTTCATATCAGGAAACTTAGTAATTTCTTCAACTAATTTCTGTTCTATATTTTCATACAAATATGCATATGTTTTCAATTCAATATTCAACGCAACCTCTGGGTAGGAATAAACTAACACAAGTACTTCCGTTAAGGAGGGAATTTTCTCTTCCTCCCAACATTCCTCATAAGTTGGAAAGGATGAAAAATAGGAATCGTTCCATTGTAATTCCCGAATTTCTGAAAAGGTATATTCTGATATAGGCCCGCTTCCGTTTGTGGTCCGATTTAATGTTGCATCATGCATCACAACAAATTCGCCATCTTTGGTCAAGTGTACATCTATTTCCAACCCATCTACACCAGCTTCTAGCGCCTTCTCAAAGCCTAGCAGCGTGTTTTCTGGATAAACTCCCATCATACCGCGGTGTCCAAATACTTTTGTCAATATAAGCCCCTCCTTGAAATGAAGTTAATCTAAGATTTCCAGTCCGGTAATCATCTATATGAGTATACTTTTCCCAATTCAGAGAGTCTTGTTAATCCAAAGGATTCCTCCCTTCTTTCCATTACATTAAAACATACTTCTTTTAAGAATGGAGCGATTTTACTGAATCCTTACCAATACTTCATCTTCTATTTAAATAACTTACAATAACTTCACACAAGGACTTTTCAATAAAATCGACACAAACAGATTGTCAAAGAACAGCTTAAACTGCCTTCTTAATGAGCTGACGCTGCTTTGCCTTTTCCTATTATTCTGCACGCTGTCTATATTAATAATAAGAAAAAGATTTTGAAACAGTCATAATAAAACAGAAAATCCGTACCTTCATACAGATACGGGTTTTCTGCTTTTTATGGTTTGATAAATGATTCTCTTTTGCAACATAAAAATAATTATAGCTGCAGTTGATTTATTGTCTGAATTATAACGGCAGTCATTTTCATTATGTTCTCCTTCTATTCCTTACTTCTCCTTTTGACTTTCCTGTTTTAATCCGATACGATTGCCTTAATTACATAAGAATAGGAGAAACGAAAATGGCAAAGAAAAATAGATTCATCGCAACCGGTCTGATTGTCTTATTGATATTCTCTCTTATCTTAACAGCATGTAGTTCTGATCAAGAAACGGTAACGTATCAATTAGAGGAAGGCAATAATTCGATTGAAACAACCTTTGTTGCAGATGATGGCGAAATCACCGAACAGTCCAGCCGGAGTGTCACTTCCTACGACAGTATCGAAGGCATTGAATCACAAGAAGAAGCAGAAGCTCTCCTTGTTCCTTCTGCCGAACCTTTACAAGGCATTGAAGGTCTGGAATATAATCTCGATTTTGAAGAAGATCAATTTATTGAAACAATTACAATTGATTTCGCAGGCGCTGACCTTTCTGAGCTTCCAGGGCTAGATGAAGTTATAGACAATGAAGAAGAAAATTTAAAACTTGATGATGCTGTAGAATCTTTGGAAGAACAAGGATTTGAACAAGTAAAAGAGTAATTAGCAAAGCCGGCTGTAAGAATAACATCTATACAGCCGGCTTCTATCTATTCCTCTACCTCTTCCCCGTTACAAAAAAATCACTTTTTCCATCTATCATGATATCTTTAAAAATATCCTGTACCATTTCATCCGTTAACGGTATCTCCCGTAAAAAGTGAAGATCGTTAAAATGACAAGATTTCGCTTCATCATGCGGATTCATCACGTAGATGGTATATGCTTCATCTGTAAAACGAAGGATTCCCAATACATCCTCCGTATGGAAAAGAATAAAATCACCATATTTTAATGTGTTATTTTGTTTTCTTTCCGTAACCCATTTTTGACAATGCTTAAAAATATCTTGATCTATATCTTCCCAGGGGAAAAATTTACGGTTATCCGGATCCTGCTCTCCAGTCAAACCAGCTTCATCGCCATAATAAAGGCAAGGGATACCCGGAGCAATCAATAAAAAGCTTAGGGCAAGCTTCAATCTCTCCCTATCTTCTCCCAGAAATGTATAAATTCGTTTTGTATCGTGCGTGCCAATATTATTCAGATTATTGAAGAAAATATCTTCCGGATAATTTTCATGCAGCTGTGTCAATCTCTGCGCAAGCTCTTTGGGGGATTTTTCCAATTGCAGCAAGTCTAACACTGTGTTTCGGAAAGGATAATTCATCACACCATGCAGATGATTCCCTAAAATGTATTCTCTTCGCTCATCATAGGAAATTTTATTGGAAGCATCCTCCCAAACCTCCCCGATAAGCACTTGTTCTGGATATTGGTTCAGCTTATGGCGAATGCCGGCTATGAATGCATCCGGAAGTTCATCGGCAACATCCAAACGCCAGCCGTCTACACCCAGTTTACTCCATTTATCAAGAACACTATCATCCTCTCGATAAATATAATCTTGAAATTCCTGATTGAACTTATCCACTTCCGGCAGATCATCAATGCCCCACCACGATGCATATTTATCAGGATATTCACTGAATGTAAACCAAGGATAATAACGGCTGTTCCGGTTTCGATACGCTCCTTTATCTTCACCATAAGTGCCGTCGTAATTAAAATAGACACTGTTCCTTCCTACATGGCTGAACACGCCATCCAAAATAACATGAATTCCTTCTGCATGCAGGTTGTCTATAATTTCCTGAAATAATGTCTCATCGCCAAGCATCGGGTCGACTTTCATATAATTTGCTGTATCATAACGATGATTGCTTGCAGCTTGAAAAATTGGGTTTAAATAGATGGCATTGATACCTAACGTTTTTAGATAAGGTATCTTCTGTCGAATTCCTTCTAAATTTCCACCATAGAAATCCCAGCGGAGAATTTCTCCTTTTAATCCGCGAACATACAATGGCGTATCACGGGTATCTCCATAAATAAAACTATTCCGCTTCGGGGCATTTACTTTCCCATCTGGATTACCATTATAAAAACGATCGGGAAAAATCTGATAAAAGACAGCCTCCCGATACCAATCAGGGGTTTTTTCTTTCTTTTCAAAGCAGGTCAGCTGGTAGGGAATAACTTCGTGTTGCTCCTCATACAGCTTCCCTTCTCCTTTTACCTCGCTTGCCCCCCAAAATGCGGTCAGTTCCTCACCGTTATCTTCTTTCCACGTTATCGAAAAATAGTAAAAATAAAGACCTTTTCCTTCATGGGGCGTATAGATACAGGAGAAACAATGATCCCCCGCATCTTTCATGGAATAGATTTTTTCCTCCTGTGTTCCATTTTCTTTTCGAATCCTGCATTGTACATCGATTACTTGATTTTCATGGACGTCCACCTGAAAGCAAACCTGATCTTCAGGCCGAACTGCTCCAAACGGTTTTTTATACGCACTTAACCATGAATTATAATAAACATGCGGCATAGTCCTATCCTTTCTCTGTTAAATACAAGTTCAAAAAGTTTGATAAAAATGACTAAGAAGTTCAAGGCGATGCATTTTTTACGAACGGACTTGCGCGTGATGTGATGACTTCTGTGTTGTCCACAGGACGTGGACGGTTTTAACAGAAGTTCCTCTATGCCTTTTAATACGTGAGTATCGGAAAAAATGCGTCAACGCAGAAATTCGCCGTGTCATTTTTGTTGAACTTTTTGAACATCCTCTGTCACAAATGAATCTTTTGGCTCAACCTTCCATATATCCTCCGCATAACGACGGACAGTCTCATCAGAAGAAAACCTGCCGGCATTAGCGATATTAATCAAACTCATTTGCTGCCAGAAAGTTTGATCTCCGTAAGCTTTATCTATTTCTTCCTGTGCCTTCACATAAGAATCAAAGTCTCGCAGAAGGAAGTATTCATCATTATACTTAATGAGCGAATCAAAAATTTCTCTGCCTTCATAAACAATGTTTGGAATGGTACCATCAATAAATGCGTTTAACACACGACGGATAACCGGATTCTCATCATACATTCTCTGGGCAGAATATTCCTGGTTTTCATAATATGCATAAACCTCTTTCTCTGTGAGTCCGAAGATATAAATATTATCATCACCAACTGCGTCCCGGATTTCCACATTAGCTCCATCCAACGTAGCGAGCGTAATGGCGCCATTCAACATCAGCTTCATATTACTTGTACCGGAAGCTTCCTTCGATGCAAGCGAGATTTGTTCACTGACATCTGCCGCCGGGATAATTTTCTCTGCTAAACTGACATTATAATTCGGCAAGAAAACAATTTTTATCTGATCATTCACGTCGGGATCATTATTGATTAACTGTGCAGCTTCGTTAATACATTTAATAATTACTTTCGCATAATGATAGCTTGGTGCTGCCTTCGCTCCGAAAATAAACACGCGTTTTTGCATATCTAAATCTGGATTCTCTTTTAAATCCTGATACAGCTTGATAATATGCAATAAATTCAATAGCTGACGTTTATATGCATGCAGCCGTTTAATTTGTACATCAAAGATAGCATCTGCGGAAACATCAATTTCCGTTGTTTCCAAAATATAATCAGCCAATGCTTGTTTGTTCATTTTCTTGGCTTGCGCTAATTTTTCCAGAACAGTCTGATCCGATTGATAATTCATCAACAACTTCAAATCACCTGGATCTTTTCGCCATGTCTTGCCTATTGCTTCATCCAGCACGTGTGACATTGGTTCATTCACAATTTGTGACCATCTGCGCTGCGCGATCCCGTTCGTTTTATTATTAAACCGATCTGGATAAATAATATAGAAATCATGCAGAACAACTGTTTTTAATAAATCCGAGTGCAATTTTGCCACCCCATTGGTACTATGGCTTCCGATAATAGATAAGTGTGCCATATGCACCTGCCCGTCACGAATAATCCGCGTATTTTCTACCAAGTCATACGGATGTAATTCCTGCATAGTGTGTACATATCGCGCATCAATTTCTTCTATAATTTGATACATACGCGGCAAAGTACGTTTCATCAGATCTATCGACCATTTTTCCAATGCTTCTGCTAAAATGGTATGGTTAGTGTAACTCATAACTTTAACCGTAACATCCCAAGCCTGCTCCCAGGACAATTCTTCTTCATCAATTAAAATCCGCATCATCTCTGGAACACATAAAGCAGGATGGGTATCGTTGATATGAATGGAGACATATTCGCTCAGCTTCGAAATCGGCTGCTGTATCCGTTTTTTATAATGGCGGATAATACTTTGGATTCCTGCTGATACAAAGAAATACTCCTGTGTAAGCCGGATTAACCGCCCCTGCTCATTGGAATCATCCGGATACAGCACCGCTGTTAAATCTTCCAACTCTCTGCGTCCCTGTATACTTTGATATTTATCCTCTTCCGAAGCAGGAATTTCTACAGACCACAAACGCAATGTGTTCACAACATTGTTTTCATAGCCGACCATTCCAGTATCATAAGGAACAGCTCGAAGGATTTGCTCGTTTTCATATATCGGTTTCAATTTACCTCTTCCATTGTCAGCCAAATAAACATGTCCGCCGACTCGGACCTCTACTGCCTTGCTTTCTCTGCGAATCTCCCAAATATTACCGCCCTGTAACCATTCATCAGGGAGTTCTACCTGATAGCCATCCACAAAACGTTGTTTGAAAAGGCCATAATCATAACGAATACCGTTTCCGTTTCCCGGAAGTCCACAGGAAGCGATAGAATCCATAAAGCAAGAAGCCAATCTTCCAAGGCCGCCATTTCCTAATGCCATGTCTTTTTCTACTTCTGCCAGATTGTCTAAATCTATTCCCAGCTCTGCCAAAGCTTCTCTCGCTGTATCTAACATACCTAGATTTAATAGATTATTTTTCAGCATTCTCCCCGGCAGAAATTCAATCGAAAAATAATAAACCTGTTTCTTTTTTTTGTCCACATATTCCTTCCATGTATCGCCCCAAGCATCTGCATAGCGTGCTTTTACCAAAGCTCCCAGCGTATAAAAAATCTCCTGTTTTGCCGCGTCCTCCAGCTCCATCGCATAATTCTCTCTTAACCTCTGTCTTAACTCTTTTTTAAACGTTTCTTTATCTAAAGCCATGTATTAAGCTCCTTCTCTGCATTATCTAAGTGACACTTTAAGTACTTCTACCCCAAAAACAAAAATCTAATCCTGCTTCTGGCTTTTTTCTTGGAAAAGTCACTTATCGCACTTAAACCGATGCTGATATGTTTTTAGCCCATTTAAAATCGCACCTTTTTTGCACATACGCTGCTTTATAAAAGTTCTTTATAAAGCAAATGGTACTTATCACTTGAAAGTTCCCAGCTGAAATCTTGCACCATCGCAGTTTGCACAAGGTTCTCCCATACATCCTGCTCCTCTTGGAAAACATGCACTGCTTTTTTCAAAGCTTCCATCATATAGTATGGCGTAAATAAAGAGAAGCCAAACCCAGTTCCTGTTTTTTCAATGGGATTATATGGTTCTACTGTATCTTTCAGACCGCCTATTTCATGAATAACCGGCAGCGTGCCATAGCGCATCGAAATAAGCTGTGATAATCCGCATGGTTCAAATTTCGAAGGCATTAGAAAGATATCCGCACCCGCATATATTTTTTGTGCCAGTGTCACATCAAATGTAATATTTACCGCACACTTATTCGGATACCACTCAGAAACCAACTGAAATGGATGTTCTAAGGAAGGATCTCCAGTTCCCAGCAGCACAAATTGGACGTCATATTGTAATAAGTTCTCTAATTCTTCCAGGACAAGGTGAAAACCTTTCTGGTGGGTCAAACGGCTGACTACAGCAATAATCGGAACATCCGCCTTCACAGGAAGCCCCATTATTTCCTGCAGCTCTTTCTTACAAGCTTTTTTACCTGTTAAGTCCGCCGCAGAATAAGGAAGTTTAAGTGCCGGATCAGTTTCTGGATCATTCATGTCATAGTCTATCCCATTTACAATACCGGACAGTTTTTGCCGTTCTTGTCTGAGTATGCCTTCTAAACCATTCCCAAATTCACTGGTTTGAATTTCTCTTGCATAAGAATGGCTGACCGTATTTACTTTGTCCGCATATACAATACCGGATTTCAGAAAATTAATGTCATCCTCAAAGCGAATCGTTCCGTCTTGATATTTCCTGTCGCCGACTCCGAATAAATCAGACAGCACTTCCGGATGATAGCGTCCTTGAAATTCAATATTATGAATCGTTAAAACCGTTTGGATGTCTTGATAAGCTTTTACCCAATGATATTTTTCTTTCAAGAGAAATGGCACCATCGCCGTATGAAAATCATGCACATGAATAATATCCGGAATGTAATCAATCACTTCCATCATTTCAATCAATGCCAATTGAAAGAAAGCAAAACGTTCGCCATCATCATAAAAACCATATAGATCATCCCGGTTAAAGTAGTATAAATTATCGATAAAATAGTAGGTGACCTGGTCTAATTCTAAGCGTTCAACGCCACAAAACTGGCTTCTCCATCCTACATCAATAGAAAAAGAGGCTATATGTTCGAGGCGCTCCCTATATTTATCCGGCATGCTTTTATGAAGCGGCAGAACAACTGCCGCTTCCACATCTTTTTTTACTAATTCTTTTGGGAGCGCACCAATTACATCTCCGAGTCCGCCTGTCTTGAAAAAAGGAGCACACTCCGCACTGGCAAATAATAATTTCATACTTTTCCTCCTTCTTATCTCTCTAAATCACTGACTGCTACTCCGTTAGCAAGCATATCATTGGTCACATGCTGATATTTTTCAATAACAATTGGGTTGTCTTTAGTTCCGATGATTTGTACGCCCGGATCGACGACAACTTCCTTATCCAAAATGGCATTTTTTATCTTTGCCCCCGTACATATTTTTGCACTTGGCATAACAATCGAATCGATCACTTCTGTTCCTTTATCTATTACGGTGCCTCGGGAAATAGAGGAGCCTTGCACTTTCCCTTCCACAATGCAGCCGGTTGCGAATTGGCTGTTATTCACTTCTGAAGACTCTGAATAATACGTTGGTACTTCATTTTTTAATTTTGTATATATTTTTTGGTTCGAATATAAAAGGGAACTAAACTTTTGCTGATTCAACATATCAAGTGATGCGTTATAGTATGAATGAATATCAAATATATTACTTAGATAACCGGTATGCTCATAGCTGGAACTTTTGACAGTATGAATTTTTTTGCGCAGGAAATCCTGAATATCCGCAGGCATTCCTTCATGCTGTCCTTCTTTTAGTTCCCGAATCAGCCAGTCTGTCTGCACAATATAAATATCCATGCAGAGATTCTCTTGTTCCGCAGTCTGCAGATGCTCCATATATGGGCGCACTTCCGTAATCTGGCCATTATCTGTCAGGGATAATACAGCATCTGTCTGGCAGATTTTTTCTGATTCCACCTTTTTGTAAACGATGGTCATTTCATTGTTTTGCTGCTGATGAATTTTTAAAACAGCACGCAAATCAATATTACAAATCATTTTACTGCTCATATATACGGTATATTCGGATTTAGACTTTTCAAGATAATCGATCAGCGGGCGGTAATAACTCTGATTATGCGCCTTTAATTTCAAAAAGTCCTGGTACAGATGGATAAAAAAACGATTATGGACACCATCCAGGTTCCATTCTTTTCCTCCGCCGATATGGTCAAATACAGATTGCGTCTCCCCTTCATTAAAAATCATGTATACCGTATTTATATTGGCGTTCACAATACTGGACAACGGGAAATCAATCAATCTGTATTTACAGGCAAACGGCAGGGTTGCTAATGGTCTCTCATTGGTTAATGGAAGTAAAGCATTATAGCGTTGAATATTCCCTAAAATGGCACAAATTTTATTAGTCCTCATCTCTCGTCACTCCAATCACTTCAGAATAGCCTACTACCCCAACCTCATCTGTGCCGTCAATTACCGTATTATCACCGACAACGGCATCTTCTCCAATAATTGCCCGGCGGATGCTCACATTTTTTCCGATACTTGCTCCCGGCATAACGAAACTATCAATAATACTCGAACCCTCTTTCACCTGTACGTCATTGGATAGAATACTATTTTCAATATGTCCTGCCACATAACAGCCGTCTACAATTAAAGAATCTGTGACAGAAGCTGTATCCGTTAAGAAATTTGGAGGCGAAATCGTATTTCTGGAATATACACGCCATGTTTTATCACGAATATCCAAATTCATCTCCGGATTAATAAACTCCATGTTTGCTTCCCAGAGTGAATCAATCGTTCCGACATCCTTCCAATAACCAGAAAACTGATACACAAATACATTTTCTCCGCCTTCTAAGTAAGAAGGAATAACATGCTTCCCAAAATCCAGCATATGGTCATCTTTCGAATAGCTGCTTAACAGAACCTCACGCAACCTGGCCCAGTTAAAAATATAGATGCCCATGGATGCCAGATTACTCTTCGGATTTTCCGGCTTTTCTTCAAATTCAATAATCCGGTCATTCTCATCTGTATTCATGATTCCAAAACGGGATGCTTCTTTTTCAGGAACCTCCAGCACAGCGACGGTTAAAGCAGCATCATTCGCCTTATGCGTCTCCAGCATTTCTTCATAATCCATCTTATAAATATGATCTCCGGATAATACAAGCAAATATTCGGGGTTCATCTCATCAATATAAGCAATGTTCTGATAAATAGCATGTGCTGTCCCTTCAAACCATTTACCGCCTTCTGACCCGGCATAGGGCTGCAAAATGGTTACGCCAGAATTGATTCCATCCAACCCCCAGCTTGTCCCATTATCGACATGATTGTTTAACGCCAGCGGCTGGTATTGTGTTACCACCCCTACATTTTTTATACCGGAATTGGCACAGTTACTTAAGGTAAAATCAATAATACGATATCTTCCTCCAAAGGGTGCGGCCGGTTTTGCGATATTTTTTGTCAGTTTTCCTAATCGCGATCCCTTTCCTCCCGCAAGAATCATTGCTAGCATCTCATTTTTCATATATTCGGTGAAAGCAGCCTTTCACCTTTCCCCCTTTCGATTCCTTCTTCCAAACGGATTGCAAAAGTAAATCTTGGTTTCTATATAATATCTTTCTAGCAACCCGATTAAGAGCCGCTAAAAAGGATATATTCCATGATGAAAAACTACTTAGCAGATGGGCGTGTTCGCGGTATTTTGATAGTATCTGGCTGTAAAATTAATGCGCCCAGTGCCGGTACAACGGTTTTAATTCGATATGGATACTCTTTAAAACGAACTTCCTCTGTCAGTTGATCCGGATTATGCACTTCCCAGGTCCCTCCAAATGCTTCCATTTCTGTATTCCATATTTCTTTATAGCTCCCTTCAAAAGGGACACCAATAGGAAAATCATGACGCTCTACAGGTGTCATATTCAAAATAATAATCAGAAAATCTTTTTTCTTCTTACTTTTTCGAATAAAACTGAGGACAGATTCGTCTCGATTGTCTGCATCAATAATGGAAATGGTGTCATAACTTTCTTCCAGCTCCCACAATGCCGGTTGCTCTTTATACAATGTATTTAAACTGGAAGTAAAATGCTGCATGCTTTTGTTAAGCGTGTCATCTAAATCACGCCATTCTAATTCTTCATCATATTTCCATTCTAAGAATTGTCCCCACTCACTGCCCATGAACAAAAGTTTTTTTCCTGGATGTGTCATCTTATACGTATACAAATTACGCAATTGTGCAAATTGTTTATATCTGTCTCCCCACATCTTATGCATCAAACTCTTTTTCCCATGAACAACTTCATCGTGAGAAAGGGGCAAAATAAAGTTTTCCTGCATCATATACATAAAAGAGAAGGTAATTAAGTTAAAATGATCTTTTCTAAAAACTGGATCCATTTCATAGAATGTAAGCACATCATTCATCCACCCCATATTCCACTTATAGTCAAAACCTAGCGCACCTGTTTCAACTAATCCGGTAATCTGCGTATCGGATGAACTTTCTTCTGCAATCATAATTGCCTCTGGATGGGCCAGTTTGACAACTGCATTCAGTTTCTGCAGAAAATAGTAGCCCTCATAGTTCCGGTTTCCACCTTCATGATTCGGTTCCCAAGGACCATCATCATAATCTAAATAAAGCATACTGGACACAGCATCCACACGAATACCGTCAATATGATACATCTCTAACCAGAACAGCGCACTGGAAATAAGAAAGGATTGTACTTCTGGTTTGCCTAAGTCAAAATTAACCGATCCCCAGCGGATATTTGCTGCCCGGTCCGGATTTTCGTATTCAAATTGCGGTGTGCCGTCATATTTCGGCAAAGCATCATCATTAATACAACAGTGGCCGGGAACCCAATCCACAAACACGCCTATATTATTTCTATGGCACTCCTCTACAAAATCCTGAAATTCTTCTGGTTTACCGTAATAAGAACTTAAAGCAAAATAACCTATCAATTGGTACCCCCAAGAAGCTCCAAGAGGGTGTTCCATTAATGGCATAAATTCAATATGGGTGTACCCCATTTCCTTCACGTAAGGAATTAATTCTTTCTTTAAATCTGCAAAAGAATAAGGCGTGCCATCCTCATGATGTTTCCAGGAGCTGGCATGTACCTCATAAATATTTATGGGACGCTTAAAATAATTAGAACGTTTTTTTCTTCCGTACCATAAGCCGTCCTTCCATTTTTTCTCCTGGACATGATGGATAACAGCTGCATTACCCGGTCTTTTCTCGAATGCAAATGCAAATGGATCAATTTTGTGAACTTCCCTTCCATCTGCCTGCCGGACTTTGTATTTGTATAAATCATTTTCGGCAGGTTTCACGGTGAACACTTCCCAATAGCCATAGGATTCATTTTTTTGCATCGGCAAAGATTCGTCCCAATCATTAAACGTTCCGACCAGCCATACCTGTTGTGCATTCGGAGCCCAGACGCGGAAGACAAAACCTGTCTCCCCGTCCTGCTCGATCTGGTGATATCCAAAAATATGCTGGCTGTAAAAATTTTCACCTGTATGGAATCTTTTTACTGCGTCCTCTATTTCCAATTCCAAATACTCGTTTGTTTGCATTTCTCCATTCACCACCCATTAAAACTTGTTCCTAAAGTTATTTTCAGTTGGTTACATTGGTTATTTCAGAAATGGCTGCTGAATAAACTTTGATTTTTTCTTCTGCCGCTTCGTCACTTCCAGCTTTTACACCGATATAGAATTTAATTTTAGGTTCTGTCCCGGACGGACGTGCAGCTATCCAGCTATCATCTTCCAAGAAGTACTTTAATACATCGGAGGAAGGAGTATTCATCGTTGTCACTGTTCCGTCTGCATATACTTTTTCCTGTAATTTATAATCCTCTGTACTAACCACATTTGCACCGCCGAAAGTTGTCGGAGGTTCTTCGCGCAGCTGCTTCATTAAGGCTGCTATTTTCGCTGACCCTTCCAAGCCGCTCATCGTTATAGAAATGGTTTTTTCTTGGAAGTATCCGTATTCTTCAAAAATGTCTCCCAGTGCATCATACAAGTTTTCACCTTTTTGTTTGTAGTAAGCAGCTACTTCCGCTATCAGCACAAGAGCCTGAATCGCATCTTTATCTCTGACAAACGGTTTTACCAGGTAGCCATAACTCTCTTCAAAACCAAATAAAAATGTTTGTGAGCCGTCTTCCTGGTATGCTTGAATTTTTTCAGCGATAAATTTAAAACCCGTAAGCACATCCACCATTTTGGTGTTGTATTTTTCAGCAATAGCAGTAGAAAGTTCACTGGAAACAATAGATTTTAATACCACGGCATTTTCCGGCAATGTCCTTGCTTCTTGCCGTGCTTTTAAAATGTAATCCTGCATTAACGCCCCAATTTGGTTCCCGCTGAGCACTTTGTATGTTTCATCGGGCATTTTGACAGCGACGCCCATACGATCGGCGTCCGGATCAGTTGCAACCAGCAAATCCGCTCCCTCTTTTTCACCTGTTGCAATAGCATATTCAAACGCGGAATGCTCTTCCGGATTTGGAGATTCAACTGTAGTGAAATCCGGATCAGCAACGCTTTGTTCCGGAACAAATGAAAATCCGGTAAAGCCGGCTTGCTCCAGTGCTTTTTCTCCGAGCATTTTCCCAGCACCATGCAGCGGGGTGAAAACAAGCTTTAAATCTTTTCCTTCTTCTCTTACCAGTTCTCTATTAATCGTTACCGTATCTATTTCCTGTAAGTAAGCATTATCTACTTCTTCGCCAATAATTTGCAGCAATCCTTTTTCTTTTGCCTCATCTTCCGGCAATACGTCTATCTGCAATGGATTCTCTACAGCGCGTACATACGATGTCAATGCATCCGCATCTTTTGGCGCCATCTGTCCTCCGCTTTCGCCATAAACTTTATAACCATTGTAGTTTGCCGGGTTATGCGATGCCGTAATCATGATTCCTGTCAAAGCATTCAAGTGCCTCACCGCAAAGGACAGCTCTGGCGTCGGCCGTAATGATTCAAATACGTAGGATGGAATACCATGATTTGCAAGTGTTTTAGCAGCTTCCAACGCAAATTCAGGTGACTTGTGTCTGGAATCATAAGCAATCGCCACTCCTCTCGATTTGCTCGCTCCTGAAGTACTTTCCATAAACCGGGCCAAACCCTCTGTAGCTTGCCGCACCGTATAAATGTTCATCCGGTTAATTCCCGGCCCCAATATGCCACGCATACCAGCAGTTCCAAATTCTAAAGGTTTTGAGAAAGCGTCTTCTAATTCCGCCTCATTGTTTAATAAACTTTCCAGCTCTGCTTTCAATTCTTTGTCCAGAGACTCTTCCTTTTTCCATTGTTCATAGGTGTTTTGAAATGACATAAACACGCCTCCTTCAACATTAAACAACGCACTGGCTTACTGCTAATAAGAATCAAATCCGTCCATCCTCTTTCGTATCGGAAAATGGATATATAAAAAAACACCGCTTCAACCCCATCTTTATATGTTGTTCATATATGGAATGGTTCCATGTTATAAGTGATAACACGTCTGCGATGTTTACGATTGGATGATATAATTCTTTGAAATAAAGCCTGTCCTCTTCAGTTGTTATGCAAGCCATCTATTTAAATTCAGATATAATATCCGAATTTTCTAATTTCTACGCAAGAAACAACAATACCTCCCTACAACTGTAAGGATTTATTTCTATATAGCAGTAAACAGGTTTCTTGAGTTCATTATACTATAAAACCTTACATAATTATACATTGAATTTAAGAAAAAGAGATTAAATTCATAATATGAATATATCAGTTACAAAGAAACTTCATTCTGCAGAGAAAATATCCGCAGAATGAAGTTTCTTTATTAGTTAATATGCTAATGTTTGTTGCTCCTGAGAATCTTTTTTACCGTGTAACATGGTATATAATCCGGTCGTTACTAGTACAACGATACCTAATATAATATAAAGACTGCTGTATCCTGTAAGTGGTGTGACAAATCCGAGTAAATATGGTCCAAATCCTAATCCGCCGTCCAGGAAGATAAAGAAAGTGGATGTTGCTAACCCCATACGATGCGTCGGTGTCATCTTGATTGCAATGGCCTGCGTGCAGGATTGCATATTACCAAAGCCAAGCCCGATTAGAACTCCTGCTAATAACATGGTAAACCCGCTCTCAGCAAAACCTAACAGAATCATACCAATCGTGAACAGAACAAATGCCGGGTACATCACGATATTAGCACCTTTTAAATCAATCAGGCGGCCTGTAAATGGACGAGACAACAATACCGCAATCGAATAAACAAGGAAGAATACACTGGCAACACTGACAAGGTCTAACTCAATTGCATATGAGTTGAGGAAGGACAGCACACTGGAATAACATAAAGCCAAAATAAGCGTAATAATCGCAATTGGCACAGCCCTAGGCTCTACATAATGTGAAATTTGGAATCCTTTCTCTTCTTTTTCAGCTTCGGTTTCATGAACAACTGGCACTCTCACGAAGAAGGCGGTTAGAAAACTGAATATAGCGATGGCTAAACAAAGCAGAAAGATACCTTGCATACTGGTATGCTGACTCATATACAAACCAACAAACGGCCCTAATGCAGTGGACAGCGTCGCACTCATACTATAGTAACCGATTCCCTCGCCTTTTCGTTCAGCGGGAATGATTTGTGCCACAATCGTACCGGTTGCTGTACTTCCAAATCCAAGTCCAATACCATGGATAAATCGGTTAATTAGTAAAAAGCCAATTCCAAAATTAAAGAAATATAACGAGGTAGCTAAAATAAATATAATAACTCCGATAAATAAAGTCGTTTTCTGACCAATTTTATTAATATAACGGCCGATAACTAGACGTCCGACAAGCGCCCCGACAATAAATATACCGACGACTAACCCTGATTGGCTTGCAGACGCATTAAATTCTTCTGCTGCGTAAACACCCATTACCACAACAAGCAGATAGAAAACTAACGTCAATAAAAAATTAATAGCGGACACGATAATAAAATCTTTTGTCCATAACTTCGATTCATTACTCACTACGAAACCCTTCTTTACGTTCAATATTATTTTCAATTCTCCTTAAAAATTGAAAAGCAATTTGCTTATCTTCTTCTGTTAACCCTTGGGTAAAACTGTGTTCCAATGCGGTGATTTCTTTTCTGCACACTTGATACACACGCTTTCCTTCCGAGGTCAGTTCAATCACTTTCTCTCGCCGGTTTGTACTTGGAACTTCTCTAATCAATCCTGTCTCCTGCAGTCGGTGCACACGTCTTGTAATACCTGGCTTTTCGACTTGATAATAATTAGATATATCAACAAGCGTTGACTTCCCGCTATCTTCCAGATAAATAATCACTTGCCACAAAGAATAAGAAAGCTGATATTTTTCCAAAAGATCATTTAAATGCTTGGTTAACAGGCGATGTACACGTATATAGTGCCGAAATAATCCTTCCATTTGCTGACCTCCGTATTTGATTAACTTGGGTAATTATTAACCTAGGTAACTATACAGCTTATTTATCCTGCTGTCAAGAGGTGTCATGAAAAAGCGGATGATTAGCTCTCATAGCAGCCGCAGAAAACTGCTATGAGAGGATATTCAAATAGGTTACTTTTTTCGTATCATTTTGCGAATTTCTCGAATATCTTCTGGCCCAGTCCGGCAACATCCGCCAATAATGGTTGCCCCTGCTACAGCCCAATCTGCAGCTGCTGTATTTATTTGCATAGGCTTGCTTCCATACCAATTCTTAGTCTCTGGATCATAGTCTTCACCAGAGTTCGGGTAAATGATAACAGGTTTTGATGTATTTTCTTTTAATTCCTGAACAGCATCATGGACCAATTCTGTTGACACACAGTTCACACCCAGCGCAACAATCTGACTGTAATCGTTTAAAATCTCCGCGCATTCTTTTAAAGCATTCCCTTCACTAATATGTGCAGCATCTTTCAGCGTAAATGTCACCCATGCTGCTATATCCGGAAATTCTTGCAGCAATTCACTGACCACTTTCGCTTCTTGCAGGGAAGGTATCGTTTCAACAGCTAATAAATCCGCACCTGCTTCCACGAGTGCCTCTATGCGAGGTCTATGAAAATCGTATAAAAGCCGATCACTAACCCCGTAATTTCCAACATACTCGGAACCATCTGCAAGATAAGCTCCATACGGCCCGACAGATCCAGCAACCAATGGATAGGGACGATTCATATCCGCATTTTCCTGCCAATAATCAGACCGCGCCTGCTGCGTAAGTTCTACAGTCTTTCTTATTAACGTTTTTGCTTCTTCTTCACTGATTTCGCGCTGTTTGAAGCCTTCTATACTTGCTTGGTAACTTGCCGTAATACCAATATCAGCACCCGCTTTAAAATAAGCATAGTGAACTTTTCTGATTTTTTCCGGCTCATCAAGTAACACACGGGCTGACCACAAAGGATCTTCCAGATTACAGCCCAGCTTTTCCAGCTCCGTAGCTAATGCGCCATCTAATAGGATCGTATCAAATTGTTTCCGTATTTTTTCTATTGAATTTAACTTTATCATCAGCATCACCTCCAAATCTTTTTTTATTAGCTTATCTGCATTCTCCACTTTCTGCAAATGCATTTTATCCATCACTAATATATGAACGGTTTTTGAATCGTTCATTGGTTCTAGTTCTGTTAAAATAACAAAAAAATTTCAAAAAGTCCGTTAAATAGAACCAAACCGGTTAAGAACGCGACGTCTCCGCCCCGTCGGAACAAGCACGTCAACTAAAGAATTCACCGCTCCATTCGTATTGGTTTTTTTGAACATCCTTTTATAGGAAATATCACCTTGCATGACGTGTAAAATTCTCTGTCCAGTGGTATGTTATATATATATAAAGATTGTGAGGGATGATATATGAAACTTGTACTGATTAGACATGGACAGAGTGAATGGAATTTATCCAACCTCTTCACCGGCTGGACAGATGTCGATTTAACTGATCATGGCGCTGCCGATGCAAGACATGCCGGACAAGCCTTACAACAGCATGGGTTCCAGTTTGATGTGGCTTATACGTCTTATTTAAAAAGAGCAATTAAGACACTAAATTATGTATTAGAGGAAACCGATAACTTATGGATCCCTGTTCTTAAATCCTGGAAGTTAAACGAACGCCATTATGGTGCTTTACAAGGATTAAACAAACAGGAGACAGCAGAAAAATACGGCGATGAGCAGGTGCATATCTGGCGCCGCAGTTTCGACACAGCTCCTCCGCTGTTAGAAAAAGAAGATGAGCGCTATCCAGGTCATGAAGCGAAATATAACGAACTGCAAGAGAAAGACATTCCTCTCGGTGAAAGCTTACAAACCACTATTGAGCGGGTTATCCCTTACTGGGAAGAAGAAATCAAACCCGTTGTCAAAGCGGGTAAAAGCGTCATTATTGCAGCACACGGAAATAGTTTAAGAGGTCTGATGAAATACCTTGAAAATATCAGTGATGAGGATATCTCGGATGTATCGATTCCTACAGGCGTACCGCTTGTTTACGAATTAGATGATGATTTGGTACCTGCTAAAAAATACTTCCTGGACCAAGAAGAATAGTGATAAAACGAAACGTCATTCAGCTAAGGAGCTGAATGACGTTTCACTTTACAATCTGCGCGCACTCGTATCCGGTCCAATATAAATATTACGTCTTCCTCTTCCTGTTTGAATTGTTACCACATTGGGGTATGGCTCTGCCAAAATATCATAGGTCAAGCCGCCAAATGCTGCTGGAGTTAACTTCCAGTCACTGTTTTTCTTCACAGGGGTAACATTTAACCGATATGTGCGCCATGTAGACGCAGAAGCTGGTAGATGAACTCGCTTGGCTGATGAACTGGAAGACGTATTACCAGAAGTTCCTCCAGATCGAATTGCTCTTAATAACCGTGTATTTTGCGCAGCAGTCCCCGTATAATTCTGAATACCATAAGATCTGGCCAGCCTGGAACGATTCGAAAAGCTGGAATCTTCTCCGATGGATTTCAAATAATCAACAATGGAATTCGTTTGATTTGCTCCACTAGAAGCGTTTCCTTGGTTATTATTGGAATTACCCGAAGAACCGGAACTGCTTTTAGAAGATAATTGAAGTACCTTCGCAATACCTCTTGCATGACCTAACGCAATTTGTTCTAAAAAGGAATCTGATTTTAACTTTGCCGCATCCGCCGCATTGTCGATAAAACCATTTTCTGTTAAAACAGCTGGCATTGCTGTTTCCCGCAACACATGAAAATTGGCCTGCTTTCTGCCTCGATTTTGAAAGTTCACCTGCTTCATAATCTCGTCATGCATCATCTGCCGGTATCTTCCTGTTGTTCCTCGGTTAGAAAGGCTGGTATAGATATAATCCTCGTACCCTCTGCCTCCCCCTGCATTAATATGAACGGATACATAGTAATCGGCACCCCACTGATTTGCATCATTGGTACGTGCAGACAATGACACTGTCCGGTCGGTTGTACGGCTCATCCGGATTTGATGCCCCTGATAACGATTATTCAGGATATTTCTTATCTTCAAAGCAATCGCCAACGTTACTCTTTTTTCCTGTAATCCCTGCCCTGCCGCTCCTGTATCACTTCCGCCATGTCCGGGGTCCAAGTAAATTTTCGCCATGTGACTTTCCTCCCTTCACTTTAAGATATTAAAAAAAGAGCTTGCCCGTATGGACGTGCTCCTTGAGGTAATTGCTGATTTGCTATTGATGAAGAAGGATATATTAAGATAAGGAAACTTTTATTCAGCATTTATTACAAAAAAATCCAGCTATTGAAGTAAAATAATCGATAAAGCCCACAGATGCGATACACCTGTGGGCCTTTCATTTCCATCATTCTTTTATTTTGCACTAACCAAAACCTTAGACTGGCTCTTATCATTAAGCAATAATTCAAAGCCTTCTTCTACGATATTGTCCAAATTTATTTTATTCGTCACTACTTTTTCAGCTGGAACTTGTCCGCTTGCAATTAAATTGATAACACGATCGTAGATATTCGAATAAGCAAGAGAGAATTTAATATTTGCTTCTTTAATGGTAGAAGCAAATGCATTTATCTCCGGATTTTGACCAAAAATAGCCAGCACACAAACTGTACCTGTGCGTTTAATTGCTTCCAGACACGTATCAAATGTCGGCTGCACACCTGCGCATTCTAAAGCGACATCAACACCGTCTCCATTTGTATCTTCCATGATTCTTCCAATCACATCGTCTTCCGCAGGATTTAAGGTTGTTACAAACCCAAACGATTCTGCTAATGCTAAACGTTCTTTGGAAACATCACTGATAAAAACCTTACTTGCACCGGCTGCCCGTGCAGTTAACACAGTTAATAACCCAATTGGACCTGCTCCAGTTACCAATACCGCATCGCCCGCTTTCACATTTGCTAATTCGACACCGCGGTACGTTACTGCAGTCGGCTCTACAAGAGCTGCCTGTTCCAATGTCATATTATCCGGGATACGATGACAGTGTTGTTCCTCGAATACACAGTATTCTGCAAATCCGCCATCATCTGCAAGACCAATAAAGGCAGCATTACTGTTTCTGCATAAATGATAATTTCCTTCACGGCATTCTGTACATTCCCCGCAGCGAAGGTTAGGCTCAATACAAACTCGATCACCTGGTTTAAATGAGGTAACATCGCTTCCAACTTCTGTTACCGTCCCGCTAAACTCATGTCCCAATGTTAACGGAACTTGTCTATTTGATATTGGGTGCGCTTCTGTAGGGATACCGACAAAGTGAGAATAAGCGTGTAAATCTGAACCACAGATTCCTGCCCAAGCGACTTCTACCTTTACGTCTTTGGCTCCGACTTCTTTTACATCAACATCCTCCACACGGACATCTTTTTCCGCATAAATTCTGGCTGCTTTCATAAAAATTCCACTCCCATTCTTTCATTAATTGTGAAAGGCAGAGTTTACTTTCATAAAATGGAAGGGTTCTTCTCCCCCTTCTCGTAAATATGCTCTGTCTACAAATATATTATACCATCTACCTAGTAACATATATCTGCCATCATCCATTATTCATAAAAATGTCACCTCATGATGGGAATAGTGTGCTAAAAATAACAATCAATATCCGGACATGTTCAAAAACCGTACGATAAGTGCGTGCTTATCATTTCACCAACCTGTTTAGCTACCTGCTGCATATCGCCGCTAATCTCTTCTAAAACATATGATTCTAATACCCCCATCACTGCAGTACCTAAAAATTTCACAGCAATCTGTCGGTCTATTTGTTGATTTAGAGATGATTCTGACAGTTTCTTATCTATTTCCCCCATCACAAAGTGAAGCAAACGATGACGAAAAGAGACTGTATTGGCACTTTGAAATAACGAAGTAAAAAATGCTTTATGCTTCTCAAAATATGCAAACCAGATAATTGTCCCTTCTACCAATCCTTTATCCTTCTTTTGCTCACATATTTCTCTTAATTGTTTTAAATGCTCATCCATAATCTTATCCAGCAGATCGTATTTATCAATATAGTGTAAATAGAATGTTTTCCTGCTTAAATCTGCCTGCTCCGTAATATCTTTTACGGTAATATTTTCAAAACCTTTCTCCAAAAGGGCATCAAGGAAAGCTTCGCGAATGGCTTTTTGTGATTTCACAATTCTTCTATCTATTTTTTCTGACATCATTTCACATCCTTTATGACACATATTTATACAGATGGGTATTAGTATACACACCTACACAGATGGTTATTGAATGTAGCTTGCATACCCTTTATATTAGTTCACACAAGGTTAATAAGCAACATAATTGTATTTCATTTTTGAAAGGAGACCTTATACAATGCGTTTCAATAAAAAAGCAATCACGTTTTCGTCAAATAGCATCAATGTAGCAGGGTTTTTAAACACACCTGAAAATACTAGCAAAGCAACACCAGCTCTTGTTTGTGTACACCCCGGAAGCAGCTGTAAAGATCAAACTGCGGGAATTTATGCAGAAAAATTTGCGGAGCTTGGTTATATCACGATTGTCTTTGATGCTTCTTATCAAGGAGAGAGTGGTGGAGAACCCCGTTATACAGAAGATCCGTCTGCACGTGTGGAAGATGTTCGTTCCGCTGTAGATTATTTAACAACATTAGATGTTGTTGATAATGAACGTATCGGTGTACTCGGTGTTTGTGCTGGCGGGGGTTATGCTGCCAATGTAGCAATGACAGAAAAACGTATCAAAGCAGTCGGTGTCGTTGCAAGTGCAAATATCGGCAGATTGTATCGAGAACAAAACCCAATTCAGACATTGGAACAAATCGGTGAACAGCGCACCGCTGAAGCAAACGGAGCAGATCCCCTGATCACCCAGTGGATTCCGAATAGTCAAGAAGAAAGAGAACAAGCCGGCATTGATGATATCGACATTAAAGAAGCAATTGATTACTACAAAACGTCAAGAGGCCAGAGTTCCAATTCTCCAAACAAATTAAAATTCACAAGTATGGAAAAGGTTCTTGCTTTCGATGCTTTTCACTTAGCAGATCAACTGCTTACACAACCATTACAAATTGTTATCGGCAGTGTGAAAGGCAGCTTCGGCTCTTACTCTGATGGGCACGAACTTTATGAAAAAGCAGCGTCTGCCGACAAGGACATTCTCGTGCTTGATGGCGTAACACATTATGATTTATATGATCAGCCAGAACCTGTTGAAAAAGCAGTTGACAAGCTGGAAACATTCTATAAACAATATCTTTAAGAGGATATTTAAGAAACAAAAAAACTCGTATCTTCCACTAGATACGAGTTTTTTGTTTCTATATAACGTGAAATGACTATTTTATCGTTGTTTTAATTATCTCCAACTAAATCCATTGCCTGCTGCAAAACTTTATCGCCCTGCATCATGCCATATGCCATCTGGTCAATTACGGCGACTTTCACACCCTGCGGCTCCAGGTTTTCTTTGATTTTCCCTTCTAAATAACGGACTTGCGGACCTATAAGCACTACTTGCAGTCCTTCCAGATGATTTTTCAGCTGCGATTCTGCTACCGCTTCAATATCCGCCTCTACATGCTGTGCTTCAGCCGCTTCTTTCATTTTTTTCACAAGCATCGACGTAGACATTCCTGCAGAACAAACTAAGCGTATTTTCATATCATTTTCCCTCCAGGTGATTGATTTTTTGATGCATATCGATCATTTCAATGGCCAAATCCTTTACGGTTAACGCATTCATTAAATGGTCTTGCGCATGTATCAGGATAACGGAAAGTTCTGTTGTTTCACCATTTGCCTCCTCATGAAGCAAATTCGCCTGCATCTGATGCGCTTCGGTGAATGCCTCACCCGCTGACTCCATCTTTACAGCAGCTTCCTCAAACTGTCCTTTTTTAGCCAGCAGCAAGGCTTCCATGGCATCTGACCTCGCATTCCCTGCATGTAAAATCATTTGAAAGGAAAGCATCTGCACTTCTTCCTTTGTCATCGTCATATTTTACCTCCCATCTTCTCTTTCATCGCACGAACACCTGCCATAATAAATGGTATATAAATCGTCACCGCCACAGCCAAGTTAATAAGCTGCAGAATAATTCCTCTGACGCTGCCGCCGGTTACTAAATAACCACTTAAAATCGGCGGTGTTGTCCAAGGCAGAATAGCTACTGTTTTCGGTACCAATCCAGTAGATAATGCAATATAAGAAAGCACCGTTAACGTAACCGGAACAAGAATAAACGGAATCAAGAAAATCGGATTTAACACAATCGGCAAACCAAAAATGACCGGTTCATTAATATTAAATAATCCTGCTGGAGCAGACACTTTGGCAACTTCCCGATATGGGTGATTTTTCTCTCTTCTTATCACAATAAAGATAGCTATTAAAAGCGCAATCGTTGTACCTGAACCTCCCATAAAGACAAAGGAATCCAAAAAGGGTTTGGTCACAACGTTCGGTACATCAAACGCAGACATCCCCTGTTGGAAAAGGTTTGCATTTTGCTCAATTAGAGGCAGATATACCGGCTCAATCACAGACCCAATAATATTTGTTCCATGCAAACCGAAGAACCAAAGTAAATGATTTAAGAAAGAAACAACCATCGCCGCGGGTAATGTATTTCCAAGTCCTTGCAGCGGTTCTTGTATTGCATTAAAAATAACTTCAAATATACTGATACCAACAAACACTGTAATAAATGCCTGAAATAGACCCACTAATGTAAGAATAATCATCGCCGGAATTAACGCAGCAAAGGAACGGGTTACTCCCTCAGGTACGCCATCAGGCATCTTGATGGTAATATTGGCTTGCAGAAGCATACGGAATAATTCCGTTACGATTAGTCCTACAATAATAGCTACAAAAAGTCCTTGCGCTCCCAGCCAATTCATATTCAGCCCGAAATCTTCCGTCACTGGTACAAGTATAATATAGGAAGCGATGGATATTAAACCCGCAGATAGTCCGTCGATTTCATAAGACTTAGCTAAATTATAAGCGATAGTAAATGAAATAAGTAGTCCGATTACTGCAAACGTAGCGTTCCAAATACTACCCCCGACTGTCTGCCAATTTCCTTCTCCAAAAATATTATTTAGTATAGCGACGACATCAAAGGTGCCAAACGCAGGAAAATTATTTATTAATATTGCTAATGACCCAATAATAATCAAAGGCATTATCGCTACAAAACCATCACGAACAGCAACCAAATGACGCTGAGAACCAATACGGCCGGCAATTTCAATGAACTTCTGTATAAATGTTTGATTCATTTTTCTTCCCCCTACAGGTTAAGTTGTGGTCGAATGAAACCTTATTTAGTAATGTTTTTGCACTAAATCCTAGCCTGAATTAATCAAAAATATAGCACCCGTTTTCCCTTTCTTTTTTGGAAAAATCACATACGATTATACTGTGGCAAATAATCTTTATGAGCTTCTAACAGTTCATCTAACACAAGTTTTGCTTTCTTTTCATCTTGCACCAAGGGATTTACTAAAAAGGCATTATAGGCATCTTCATACTCTCCAGAAATACTAGCTTTAATCACAAGTTCTTCCATCGCTTTCATATTTTGAATCATCCCCCGTACCGGCGCAGGAATTTCACCGATGGAAATAGGCTTTGGCCCTTGCTTTGTAATCACACAATTTGCTTCAATCACTGCATCATAAGGCAATTCCGGTATCGCACCATGATTCCACGTATTCACCGTTTGGATATCTTCTTTATGATTATAAATTGAATCCATTAACTGGCATGCAACCTGACTGTAAAAAGCTCCGCCGCGTTGTTCCAGTTCCTCTGGCTTTTTTCGTAGACTTTCCTGTTTGTATAATGCAAACAACGATTCCTCCAGCGCTTGCACAACTTCTGCACGTGTTCCATTTTCCTGATAGGCTTGCTTATCCTTTTCCAATACGGACGGAGTTTGAAAATAGTATTGATGATATGGATTTGGCAATAACCTCACTGCTTTGATAAACGTTTCCGACCAATCTAACGGCATAATATTGGCGGGATTGTAATCAAGCTCCTTTTGAAGTAATTTTTGAAAGACATCTGCTGTACGATCCTCCCCTTTCACATATACTTTGTCACCAAATATAAAATGATTTAAGCCAATAAATCGAATCAATACATCTTCTGGAGCTGCCTGCAATAATTCGGCCGTAGAATGACGCATATTAAAAGGTATGTTACATACGCCAATGACTTTTTTATGGACCGAATGGTTAAGCAATGCCTCCGTAACAATCCCAGCCGGATTCGTAAAATTAATCATCCAGGCGTCGGGACAAAGTTCTTGCATTTCCTCGGCAATTTCCATTAATACCGGAATCGTTCGAAACGCTTTCATTATTCCTCCTGCACCATTTGTTTCCTGACCAATTAACCCATGTTTTAACGGAATCCGTTCATCATGTGCCCTTGCAGCTAATCCGCCTACCCGGATTTGTGTGGAGACAAAATCTGCACCTTGTAAAGCACTCCTTCGGTCCAATGTCCAAGTTAATTGTATATTGACCCCTGCTTCCGCAATCATCCTGTTACCTAATTGACAGATAGTATCTACCTTTTCTTCCCCTGCTTTCACATCTACCAGCACAATTTCGGTCACTGGAAATGTCGCTTGTCTCTGAATAAATCCTTCTAAAATTTCTGGCGTATAACTGGAACCTCCACCGATGATTGCTATTTTTAAAGACATGATTTATTGCTCCTCCATTGTTGTGTTTTTGTAAGCGTTTTAATTGAATTGCAAAAAATTATAAATAAAACGTATCATACAATTTTTTATTTGTCTATACAATATAAAAGTAATTTGTAGTAACAATTGTGTTTTTATCAAATATCTAGTACACTATCTGTAGACGATAAACCTTCCAGACAATTTGTAAAATACCTCCTTATAGAAATATGAAAGTCAAAAATGATATATTAGTCTTTTAACCTTGAAATGCTTCACCTTTGTTCTTTTGTATTAAAAAAGGTATGATTTGATTTTTAAAAGTGTCGCAAAAGGAGCACGAAACCTATGGAGAAAAACCAATCACTGCACATTTATATCAAAGAGGAATTGTTACATCGTATTAAGACAAACCGATACAAGCCCGGTGAGAAGATCCCTACTGAACTGGAACTATGCAAAAATTTTAATGTAAGCCGCACCACTGTTCGCACGGCTCTCAACCAGCTTACATTAGAGGGGTATTTAGAACGCCAGCAAGGACGAGGTACATTTGTAGCGGACAAGAAAGTAAAACAAACCTTATCCCAGACAATCAGACGATATAGCGACCAATTAGCTGACCAAGGAAAGCATCCGGAAATTGAGGTATTGGATATTTCCGCTGTTGCTGCCAATGAATTATTATCCACGAATTTAAATGTGAAGCTGCAAGATCCCATTCAACGAATTGAACGTGTCCGCAAAGCGAATGGAGATACGACGCAGTACGAAGTCGCTTATGTTCCATGGGTGGTTGCTCCTGGAATTACGAAAGAACAAGCCGGCATTTCCCTATATAAGTCATTAAATGAATTCTTTGATGTGTGGATTGCAAAAACTTCTGAGAATATTGAAATAGCGATTGCAGATGAACAAATATGCACTTTTTTAGAATGTGAACAAGGACTTCCATGCTTTTATATGGAAACATTGGCTGAAGATGAAAATGGAAAGAAAGTCGAGTTTTCCAGATCTTTCTTCCGGGGAGATAAAACAAACTTTTCGATTGAACGCAGCTATTCCAAATAATGAACCAACGTAGGAGTGATTTGATGAGAGTCGAAATAAATGCAGATGATTTCGGGCTGACAAAAGGGGTTACAGACGGTATTATTGAGGCACATCAAAATGGGTGTGTAACATCCACTACAATAATGATGAATGGCCTTGCCACCAACTATGCTGTCGAAAAGGCAGCAGAAAATCCAGATTTAAAAATAGGTATTCATCTTGTCTTAACATGGGGAAAGCCCCTCCATACTTCTGTTTCCAATCTTGTGAATCCAGATGGAACTTTTCGATTTACTAGCAATTTTCTTGATATGGAGGTTCCGAATCTGGAAGAAGTGGAATTAGAATGGCGTGCACAACTGGAGGCCTGCTTAGCAACAGGCTTGCCTCTGGATCACATTGACAGCCACCATCATGTACACGGTTGGCCGCCTTTGAAAAATCTTATTATCAAGCTTGCTCAAGAATATGAGGTTCCTGTGCGACGAGTTGATTCCTTGGCTGATCATCCAGATATATGCTGGACGGATAAGCTATGGACAGGATTTTATAAAGATGGTGTTACGGATGATTTATTCGACGTTATTCAAAAAGAAAATGTTTCTTCTATCGAAGTGATGACGCATCCAGGACAAGTGGATGAAACGCTGAGAAAGGTCAGCTCGTACACCGATGCCCGTGAAAATGAAATAACCATTCTTAGCAGAATCGACGTTCCTGACTGGGTCAAGCTGACATAATCAAAGAAATCCAAACGTTCATCAGAATGATGATATGTTTGGATTTCTTTTTTATTATTTAATGATTCAGGTGAAAAAATAGCCAATCATTGTCAGCAACAGGGAAAGGCTCATGATACTTCCAACAACCAGCATATGACGATGCCGTCTCATCACAACAACCGCAATGTACTCTCTAATCATTGCATTTGGCCAATAGTACCATGCTGTTTTTGCACCGATTCCTTGGCTGTCCAATCCCGCTTTTCTTGCATACATTCCCGCACGGAACAGATGAAAATTATTCGTCGCAAAAATACTCTGGTATGCTCCCGGTCCATTCTTTTCATCCATGATTTTTTTTGAAAAAACCATATTTTCATACGTACTGACCGATCTGTCTTCTTTTATCGTATCTTCCATGGGAATTCCTTTTTCTATTGCGTATGTTTGCATTGCTTCTGCTTCAGGAATGCCCTCATCCGGTCCTTGCCCGCCGGAAAAAATAATTTTCGGAGGAGCAGCCTTCTTCTTCTGCTGGTGATAAAACTTGACTGCTCTATCAATTCTGCTTGCAAGCAGCGGAGGTACCCGGTCGTTGATTAATCCGCTTCCCAGCACAATGATAAAATCCTGATTCCGTCTCGGATAATGCCATTGATTCAGGATATACGCCGTCAGAAAGTTAAACATATGTAAGAACACATAGGTAACCACCAGTCCAGCCCCACCAAAAAGCGGCCCTAAATAATCCGGAAAAAAACGCGACGGATTAACGATACTTATCATTGTTAATGTAAGGATACCTATAGCCATGATGAATGTTAATGCATTTCGGAACTTTTTTCCTTCCTTCTGCATCAATACTTTGGCATTGTAAAATAATCCAACAATAAAAGCAATTACCGCAAATGGCAGCAACACAAGAAGAAACAGCAACAGAATAATTAACAAGAAATACTGGTACGGCCCATCTATGCGTATATAAAAGAAAGCGCAAAAAAACAGGAATGTTAACAAAAAGCCATTAAATAGAAAACCGTTCATTAATTTACGCCGATCCTGCAAATAACTGATTAGAAATAGAACCAAAAATACAAATGGAACGGAAGCAATAAAATAAACCAAAAAACCTTCACCTCTCGTCTGTTGTTTTCAAAGACTGCAGTCCTCATTTATATAAAATGAAAGATATGGTAACATATAACCACACAAAAATAATTATACAACAGAGGTTAATATGCGTTATCTACGATATTTTATCATTATTTTCTTCATTTTAACACTGACATCCTGTGCAGCCTTTCTAGGTAATGACACAGCCGAACAACATTCTCCCAAATATACATCCATCACCGTAAAAGAAACCGATTGGATTACACCTGAAATTACAGTTTCTGCTATTGGTGATATTTTAATTCATGACCGCATTTATAACGATGCCTGGAATGGCTATACCTATGATTTTAAACCAATGCTAGCTGAAGTAGCAGATGATTTAAGTGAATCAGATATCACGGTTGCCAACCAAGAAACCATCATGGGGGGAGAAGATATCGGCTTATCCGGTTATCCCAATTTTAACAGCCCGTTTGAAATAGGGGACGCTTTACAGGACGCTGGTGTAGATATGATTACAATGGCAAATAATCATACATTGGACAAAGGAGAAGAAGGCATCCAAAATGCCATTGCCTATTATAAAAAAATCGGCATGTCTTATACAGGCAGTTTCCAAAATGCCGACGACCAGTCTGACATAAGCGTGCTGGAAACGGATCAGGGTATTTCTGTTGCTTTTCTGAGTTATACATATGGAGTAAATGGCATGCCTATACCGGATGGAAAACCTTATCTCGTTAATTTGATTGATCGCCAGCAAATTAAAAAAGAAGTCGAAAAAGCAAATAAGCTGGCGGATGCCACCATTGTCAGCTTCCATTTTGGCAAAGAAGAAGAACGGATGCCGAATCAGGATCAAAAGGATTTAGCACAATATGCCGCAGATCTTGGCGTCGATGTTGTCATCGGCAATCATCCGCATGTACTGCAGCCAGCAGAATGGCTGGAAGGGAAAGATGGAAACGAAACGTTAGTCGCCTATTCTTTAGGAAACTTCTTATCGGGGCAATATCAATTTTATAATCGTATTGGCGGTATTCTCGAATTCAAGCTGGTGAAAGAAGGTGATGATGTACATGTCGAGGAACCTGCTTTTCAGCCCACCTTTGTGGAGTTTGAAGAAAATGACGGGACGATGAAAAATGTACAGGTTATTCCATTAGAACAAGCATCTGCCGAGCAAATGGAGAATCGGAATGACGTGATGGCTGAAATGCAAGAGCATATGTCGCAGTGGATACCGGAGTTGGAGTGGGGAGAGTGAAATTAGTATTAAATACTATGTTAGTAAAATGAGAGCATCCTTCAGATTCATATGTTTTCTTCATGAAAAACCCGAAATACCGGAGTTTTTCATGAACTTGAGTTACTGATATGATAAACAAACAGTTCTATTCTTTAATATATAATTACCACTTTAAATTTCCCAAAATAATCAGTTCGAATAACTGAAAAGAGAAGAAGATCCAGCAAAAATTTCATTTTCACCAGACCCCCTCTATTTGACTATTTATTGATTCGAAGCTTTGGGCATCTCTTCTACATTTTTCTCTTGAGACTCCACTTTCAACGCTTCTTTATCCAACCTTTTAAAGAACGGATAATACATTGCTAAGCTAATAAATAAGAGTACCGCTTGAAGTACGGATGCACGCCATCCCCCTTCCAGAAAACCATTTATAAATATTGGGGTACCAAGAGGAACACCAATCCCTCTTAATGGAGGGACTAACCCTGAATAAGTAGCAATAATTGCAATAACACTAACTACTATTGGAGTAAATATTAACGGAATAATTAGACGTATATTTAAAACAACTGGAAGCCCAAAAAGTATTGGTTCATTAATACCCGTTAATCCCGGAGCAACCGCTAATTTTCCTAACGTTTTATACCGTTTAGATTTCGCCATTAATAATGCAATAATTAATCCAATCGTAGCCCCAGTCCCACCGATGGCCGTATAGGTCATGAAGAATGGCCCACCGGGAATCATATGTGGCAACGGTTCCCCATTAGAAAAAGCATCTAAGTTTTCTAAACGCAAACCCGTCCAAATTGGTAGAATTACCCCCATCACAACAATGGTTCCATGAATACCGAAAAACCATAGTAGACTCATTACTGTAATCACAATCAGATACGCCCACCAACTTCCCCCAAGGGAGACTAATGGAGCTTGTACCATTGAATAAATAAAATCATGAATGCTATCAAAAGAAGAAATATTAAAAATCCCTCGAACAATTAACATCAAAAATACTACAATAAAAGCAGGTGTTAATGCCGCAAAAGATTTTCCGATAGTCGGCGGAACACCTTTAGGCATTTTTATATAAAACTCTTTATCTAAAATTAGCACATAGAGTCTGCCGACAGTAATACCTATTAGAATTGCAACAAATAAACCAGTTGCACCTAACCATTGGAAACTAAGCGCATTCGTAGCACCATCCTCTAATAAACCAACTGGAGTTACTAATAAGAAGCTCATTAAAGCAATGATACCTGCGGAAAAGCCATCCCGTTTAAATTGAGTGGAGACAGCATATGCGATAGAAAATACTGCATAAAGTGATAATAGATCAATGGTTAATATTGACGGTAATTCTGTTAGCGCTTTCAAGCCGATGCTATCTAAAAAATCTTGATACGCAGGAATATTAATTGTATTTATTAATGTGAAAATTGCACCGACTAAAATAACAGGTAAAATAGATGTCAAACCATTTGAAATACTACTCACATACTTATTACTTTGAATCGCTCCGGAAAACTTTTGAATCCTCTCTCTCCAAACTTTTGATTCACTCATTATCAAACACCTCCTATTCTGTGTCCATTAATTCTAATGCTTGGTTTAACACCTTTTCTCCTTCCATCATTCCATAATCCATCATGTCAATTGTCATAACTGGTATATCTAACCCTACAACTTCCTTTATCTCCTTTTCTTTATGCCCCATTTGAGGTCCAAGCATCACAATATCTGCTGGTAAATAATCATTGACTTTTGATTCTGCGCAAGCATCGACACTAACCTCTAATCCTTTGGCTGCTGCTGCCGCCTTCATTTTTTCAACTAACATACTTGTTGAGAACCCGCCTGCACACGCTAAAATTATTTTTTTCATCATTTTATCCTCCCACTCTCTTCATTCACTTTTTCTTTTATAAATAGAATCATTTCACATACCAAGTCTTTTACTGTAATTGCATTCATCAAATGATCTTGAGCATGTACCATTAGAAGACTTGTTTCTATTTCTTCTCCTCGTATTTCACGTTGGATTAAACTAGTTTGGGTTTTATGTGCTTCATTCAAACTGATTTCTGCTTGTTCCAATAGTTCGTCCACTTCTCTCCAATTTCTATTTCTAGCTTCTTGTAACGCTGTTAAATATTTAGCGCGGGCATCTCCTCCAGTAGTAATAATCTGCATAATTTCTTGTTCATTCTTCAATAAAATCCTTCCTTTCCGCTTACAAAAGTACCTCAATTTCAGACATAAATGCACGATAATCCTTAGCTTGCATGAGTCTTTTTCGCAATGTCACATTTTCAATCAACTGAAGCATTAAACGACTGATTTCACGGTGAAGAAACAAATGCCCTGGTTTCAAATTAATTAAAAAAATTATTTCTATCCGTTTATTTTGCCACTCAATAGGTTCTTCTAATATAATGACACTTACACAGTCTTTTATTGCATCTAGTTTCATAGCATGCGGTCCAGCAACGCCATTTTTATAAACAGTTGTGAACTTCTTCTCCCTTTCCAAGACAGAATTAATAAATCCTTCCGCTGCATACCCCTTTTTGACAATGTCTTTTGCACAACTCCTTAAAATATCCAAATAATTCTGAGTAGAAGTACGTAAAAATAACTCTTCTTTAAATAACTCTTTCACTAAAGGTATAGATTGTTGTTTTGTTTGACTATTTATTTCATAAGAAATGACTTCCTTAATTCTCCTCATTTCTTCATCATCCAAAAAATGTTTAATATGAATGATTGGTACACCTTGAAAATTATCTTCCATTGGAATCGTGCTTAAAAACAACTCCGGCAATTGACCTCTGAATCGATTCAGATTATCAGTCGTAGTAGCCATGATAAACGCTCTTGGAAAAACAGATTCTAACTTTAAACGAAGCAATTCAGAACTTCCACCGCCCGTTTCACAAATAACAACAATTCTTCTGTATTTTTCCAGTGACATCGACTTTCTTCGTTCCAGATGTGCAGCAAAATGAATAGCCACATAACCCGCTTCATCTCTTGAGAGAACAAAACCATATTCCTTTTCAACCAGTTCACTAAAGCGGAATGCAATGACGAATACATTCGCATATTTACTATAAATCTCTTCTATTAGCGGATTTTCAAGTTGCATTTTATAATACAATCGTTTCATTAGTGGAAGCATATGCAACAACAAATCGTTTACAAGTACTGAATCACTTGTAAAGTCTGTCAAAAACTCATCATCAAGCTTTTGTAAAATATATTTTAGTTGATGAGAAAATTTCTCTTTCTCCATCTGCCCAAGTTTTTCAATAGAAGTCTTACCTGATATATGCGCAGCTAGAAATTGAACCTCTGATTCCGGTAACTGGATATCATATTTTTGATAAATCCAGTCGTTTATTTTAGTAGCAACCTGACAATAAACTTTTTCTGTTTCTATCTGCAGTTCCTGATCAGAAGATAAGAAGTTATGACGTAATGACCGAAATACTAGAATTCGGACATGCCTAACTAAATTATCTAAGGCAACCGCATTTATTGTAAGATTTGTTTCTTCTAATGCATCATTTAATACACTACGTACTTCCCTAAAATTAAAAGATTTTCTAAATTCATTAAAGTCACTGGCAGGAAGCAAATAATACTCCCCTAAAACAAAAGTAGAAAAAGCACGCCTATAATTTCCTTCATATCCATTTACTCGTATTCCATAGTGAGGCTTTCGTTCTAACTGTAAATCAAAAGTTTGTAACCTCTCTTGTATTAAATTCAAATCTTTAACAATTGTGTTACGGCTAATCTCCATTGTTTCAGCTATAGATTCAATCGTTACATAATCATTTTCTTGCAATAAATAGGCGATAATCATGTTGATTCTTTGCTCGCGGTTATATACATCCCCATAGACATTTGACTCAGTATAAAATTGTTCAAATAATTTCTTGTTTGTAATATGCAGGATATATCCTTTTCCACGTATTAATTCAATATGAAACCCATTCTTTTTACCAACATCATTAGAATCATGAATAATTTTTCTTATCGACCTTTCCGATAACTCCATCATCTCTACTAAACTGCTTTTGCTAACCGGCTGCTTATTGTTATAAATAATTCGCACTAAATTTGCAATTCTCATGATCTATCACCTATTCTTAGAATACAATATGTATTTCTTAATTTTAAGAACAATAAATGCCACTATAAGTGGCAAAAAGTAGATGAATAATTTTAAATATTAAACAAACGATACAATCAATAAAATACAATTATCAGAAGTCCTAAACAATATATTACTTAAACTAAACTAATTGTAGTACAAAATGAAAGTTATTAAAGAAAGAGAAAAGCCGTTATAAACGTATTTATAACGGCTTTCTTCCTTTTATATTCAGTTTCAACTATTTTGTCCAACTTTCTTTCGGTTCATGTTCATACTATTACTTAATCAACTCTATTTTGCTGCAATGACAACAATTTCCTGATTGTTGTCATAACAGCCTTCTCTTCATTAGAACGAGTAATAAAATTCGCCGCCTCTTTTAATTCCGGAACAGCATTACGCACAGCAAAACTATAGGCCGCACTATTCATAAGCTCGATATCATTGTAACCATCCCCAAAAGCAAGCGTTTCTTCCGGCGTAACGTGCAACATGCGCTGCAATTGTTCCACTGTTGTTCCTTTATGAACATTCGCATCCGCAATATCAATCCACGCTGCATCCGAAGCTACAATATAAGCCGACTCAAAAAATGGTAACAGCTTCTCTTTTGTTTCAAAGCAATTCAAAGAAGGATCATGAATCGTTATTTTAATAAAGTCATCCTTTATTTCATTAAAATCAGAAACTTCTTTAACTTGTGCATAAGATCCGTTAACAAATACCATTTCTTCCTCTGAAGTATTCTCCTTAACCATTGCAGCGTCCCTTGTACATGCAATAATAGTATGTTCTAAGCTGATGTCTTCCAACAGGCGAATAATCTCCAAGCCTAATGCATTGTTTAACAATGATTCATAAACAAATACACCATTATGCTTAATTCGAGTAGCACTGTCTCCTAAAATCCATAAATCTTCAGCATCCTCGCCAAACAGTTTTTCTACCCGTTCACATTGTTTACCAGTGACAGGCGCAAAAGCAACATCCTGTTCCTTCATCAGCTTTTTGACATCCTTGTACAACGCTCTGTCAAAATCACCATTGGAATTCAAGAACGTTCCATCCATATCCGTTAATACTAATTTAATCATATACCTATCTCCTTGTGTTCAACCGCTTTAACGCAGTACCGGGTATTTATTTTATCAAATAAACCCCGGCACCTTGATAAGACTATTAATTCATCGTTACTTTTTCCAGAAAGAATTGAGGCAAATATGCTTGATGCGCCCCCATCATATCATCAATAATTTGTTTCGCAATTGCATCACTTGGAGTCAGCGGATTAATCGTTAAAGCAAGTACCGCTTGATTATAATCCCCGGTTACAGCCGCTTCTGCCGCAATACGCTCAAAGGATTTAATTTGCTGTACCAGCCCGCGGGCAGCTACAGGAAGATCTCCCACAGCCAGTGGAACAGGACCATCTTTAGTAATCACACAACTGACTTCTACCGCAGATTCATCTGGAATACTGGCAATAGCCCCGCGGTTTCTTGTATTTACCGGCTGAATATCCCGTTTGTCATTATAAATGGATGTAATCAGACGAACTGCCGCATCCGAATAATAGGCTCCGCCCCGCTCTTCTAATTGCGGCGGTTTAATATTTAAATTTTCATCTTTATAAAGTTCAAATAGATCTTTTTCCAATGCTTGAACGACTTCCGCACGTGTTCCTTCTGTTTTCGAACTTTCAATTGTTTTATCTAACATTTCCTTCGATTTGTAATAGTACATATGATACGGACATGTTAACGCATTCAATGCTTGAATAAATGCAGGTTCCCAGCCAATGCCCTCTATATTCTTCACGAAGCTTGCATTTTCCGGATCAGATAATTTCTGAATGACTTTTTCTTTGACGCTGACACCATCTAGATAAACATCCAAACCGTACACCATATGATTCAGTCCTGCAAAATCAATGCGAATGCGGGAATGATCAACATCTAATAATTTAGCAACTCCCATTTCCATACCGATGGGAACATTGCACAGACCGACTACTTTGTTAATATTAGAGTAGCGTAATATTGCTTCTGTTACCATGCCGGCAGGATTCGTAAAGTTAATCAGCCATGCATTCGGACAAAGTTCTTCCATATCCTTTGTGATGCCTAAAATTACCGGTATCGTACGCAGTCCTTTAAACAATCCGCCCGGCCCATTTGTTTCTTGGCCAAGCACACCATATTCCACTGGAATACGTTCGTCTTTGGCACGGGCATCTAAACCGCCAACACGAAACTGCGTTGTTACAAAATCAGCATCCTTGAGAGCCTCTCTGCGGTTCAATGTTAAATGTACATCAATTGGAAGCCCGGCATTTTCAATCATTCGTTTCGCTAAATTCCCGACGATTTCCAACTTTTCCTTTCCCTCTTCCACATCGACTAACCAAAGTTCGCTTAATGGAAATTCATCGTATCGTTTTATAAACCCTTCTACTAATTCTGGTGTATAGCTTGATCCGCCGCCAATAGTCGCGATTTTTATACCTTTTGTCATCTCCAGTGCACCTCCAAATAAATTGAAATTCATTTCGTTACCCTTCCTATAATTTTATTGTATCAAGAAGTAACTGGAAATAAATAAACAGCGGAACTTCTGTTTTAAGTAACCACGGAAGTAATTTGTTACATGGTTGTAACGACATGTGTTAAAGTAAAGAAAAGAATTAGGTGAATTTTTAACCTGAAGAAGAGGTGTGCACCATGTTTACATCAGAAATGATTGCTTCGTTCAATGAGCTGGAGACTTCTTTATACAATTATATCAGTAAAAACAGCGAAAAAGTTGCTTATATGCGCATACGCGAACTGGCTGATGAGACCCATGTATCGACAGCAACGATCCTGCGTTTTTGCAGAAAAATTGATTGTGAAGGCTTTTCCGAATTTAAAGTGAAACTGAAAATGCATCTGGAAGAAGATAGAAAAACCATTTTAAAAGATACGCAGCATGCTGTCACGGAATTTTTTGACCGGACATTAAAAGGAGATATCGAAGAAGCCATTAAAGATGCGGCGCAGCTTGTAAGCAAAGCAGATAATGTCCTTTTTATCGGCATTGGGACCTCTGGAATTCTTGCCGAATACGGCTCCAGATATTTTTCAAGTCTGGGTAAGTTTGCAATGTATATCAAAGACCCGCTTTTTCCTGTCCATTCCAGCCTGCGTTATAACAGTACCGTCATTGCCTTATCCGTCTCCGGGGAAACGAATTTTGCCGTTACACATCTTAACCAGATGAAACAAGAGGGAAATAAAATAATCAGCATAACCAATAATAAACACTCCACAATTGCCAAAATATCGGATATCAATATTCCGTATTATGTCACGGAAGAGTGGTTTGAAAATGCGAATATTACGACACAGGTACCTGTTCTTTATATTTTGGAATCCATGGCGCATGAAGTTTATAAGTTGAATCATTGAGGATTTCGCAGTTTATAAATTTGCAAAATCAAGTTCATTTCCAACCAGTAATATTACACACAGAAAAAATGATTGAAATTTCGGAATTTTACTCCTATAGCGCATGAAGGGATGAAAGTTCACATTTATATTTCATCCCTTTCTAGCTTCTAACTTATTGAAATCATCTATAATCCATTTATTTAAAGAAAATAAATCATTTCCAATAATACCGGCAAATACTTGGTCTTATATCCAATCTCAACAGAAACAAGTTTGCCGATAGATATTACCATTCTATATGAACATGCCCCTCTTTATCGATACGCTCCAAGGTATGTGCGCCAAAGTAATCACGCTGCGCCTGAATTAAGTTGGCACCGCTTTTGCCAGAGCGATAACCGTCATAATATACTAACGAAGCATTGAAACAAGGCAATGCTAATCCTGTTTCCATTCCTTTGATTACCACTTTGCGCATCGCATTCTGATAGGTATTCAAAATTGTTTTGAAATATGGAGATAGGAACAGATTGGATAATGTTTTATCTGCTTGAAAAGCACTACTAATCTCATTTAAAATTCCGGCACGGATAATACATCCACCGCGGAAAATCAAAGCAATGTCATCGAGCTGCAAATCCCATCCATACTGTTCTGATGCTTGTTTATACTGATAAAATCCTTGCGCATAGGTACTTATTTTCCCCATAAATAATGCTTGCCGCACCAATTCAATCCATTCATCCTTATCAGCTTGTTCCAATAATGAATCAGGACCTGCCAGTTCTTTTTCTGCTGTCATACGTTCTTCCTTCACATTGGATAAGAACCGCATAAATACAGATTCTGTCACAATTGTAAGAGGGACACCCATATCAAGTGCGTTTTGACTGGTCCATTTGCCAGTTCCTTTTTGTTCGGATTTATCTAAAATAACGTCCACCATGGGCTGGTTCGTCTCTTCATCGACACGTGTTAAAATATCTGCTGTGATCTCCATCAGATAGCTTTCCAATTCGCCTTTATTCCATTCTGTAAAAATAGCGGCTATTTCATGAACGTCCAGCCCCAGTCTTTCCCGCAGGAATTGATAGGCTTCTGTAATCAGCTGCATATCTGCATATTCGATACCGTTATGCACCATTTTTACATAATGTCCGGCACCTTCTTTACCAAGATAGGAACAGCACGGTTTACCATCTACTTGTGCTGCAATTTTTTCAAGTATCGGAGCGACGTGTTGATAGGCTGCTTTATCCCCGCTTGGCATGAGTGCAGGTCCATTCAAAGCTCCTTCTTCACCTCCGGAAACACCAACGCCGATAAAATGAAAACCCTTTTCTTTCAAATCATGGTATCTTCGGTTCGAATCCTGGAAATTGGAATTTCCTCCATCCATTATAATATCGCCTTGATCCAACAAAGGTACAAGACTTTCAATAACGGAATCTACAACTGTTCCGGCTGTTACCATCAAAAAGATTTTTCTCGGCTTTTCCAATGATTGAATAAAATCCGCTAACTCATAATACGCTGTTATATTCTCGTGAGGATGCTTTTCTTGAAAAGCATCTGTTAAATCAGATGTATAATTATAAACTGCCACCTTTTCACCTTGATTTGCCATATTCAAAGCAAGATTTGCTCCCATGACGCCTAATCCAAACATACCAATTGCATTCATTTTTTCATCCCTTTCCTTAAACAGGTGTTCAAACGCTCTATCCGATCAAGAGAATTTGAACACCCTTCACACCCATATTTCATTTAATCGTTTTATTCCGTTTAAAGATAGTCTTTCCCATCTGCCAATCCATTTACCCAGATTTTAAATAACCAAGCCGATTAAGAGGGTAAATACAAGTCCGGACACAGATATAATTGTTTCCAGCAATGTCCATGTCGCAAATGTTTCTTTCATAGATAAATTAAAGTATTCCTTAAAGATCCAAAAGCCTGTGTCATTCACATGAGAAGCAATCAGGCTTCCAGCGCCTGTAGCTAAAACCATCAATGCTAGATTCACATCTGTTCCCTCAATTAACGGAATAACCATGCCGGCAGTGGTTAAAGCAGCAACTGTTGCAGAACCTAATGAAATTCTCAAAATAGCCGCGATGATCCAAGCTAACAGTATCGGAGACATACTCGTATTAGAAAAGATGTTTGCCACTGCATCACCGACGCCGCCGTCTATCAATACTTGTTTTAAGGCACCGCCTCCTGCAGTTACCAGAAGAACAACACTAATACCACGGACGGACTCTTCTGCTGAAGTCATCAACGTTTTCATTGGAATGTTCCGTGCAATGCCCATTGTGTAAATCGCAAATAATAAGGATAAAAGCAACGCTATCATTGGGTCTCCGATTACGCCAACGATTTCAAAGAATAAATTATTCGCAAATCCTCCAATATCTTGAACCAGCTGTACAACAGTTGTAACCGCCATCAATATAACGGGAGAAAGGGCAGTCAACGCACTGATACCAAACCCGGGTGTTTCTTCTTCTTCAAATGTCTTATTCGTCCCCAGCGATCCAATATTACCAATTCTTGCAAAAGCATCCGGAACTAATTTCTGTGCCACTTTTGTAAATAAAGGTCCAGCAATAATCACTGTTGGAATCGCAATCACAATACCGATAAGAAGGACCATACCTATATTTGCTTCATACTGTTGTGCAATTACGGTCGGTCCGGGATGAGGCGGCAAGAATCCGTGAGTCACGGATAATGCAGCTGTCATCGGGAGACCAAGGTATAGTAATGGCATCTTCACTTCTTTTGCAATCTGATACACAATTGGAATTAATAATACGAGACCGACTTCAAAGAATAATGCGATACCAATGATGAAAGAGGCAATAACAACAGCCCATTGGATACGCTTTTCACCAAATTTATTAATCAATGTTAAAGCAATACGTTGTGCACCGCCTGCATCTGCAAGTAACTTCCCTAACATCGCACCAAAAACAAAGATAAGCGCGATATCGCCAAGTGTTCCTCCGAGTCCTTCTTGTACCGTTTCAACAATATCCCCGACTGACATCCCCAATGCCAATGCCGTTAATAAAGAAACAACAATCAATGCAATAAATGTATTTAAGTTCCACTTCATAATAAGCAGTAATAACGTAACGACTGCTAATGCTACTATGATAAGCGGATAGACATTTTCCATCTTTATTCACTCCTATTTTCATGCTTTTTATTTTCCAGCGATCTTCTTTCCTGATAAGCCGCAATCTGTTCATACTCCTGTTCCAATGAACGTGAGATATTGATAAACATTGGCATTAATTCCTGATACATCTGGCTATGTTCCGGATTCGGCTCATGCTGATGGGTAAAACCAATCAAGTCTTCCACCATATCAAAGGAATCAATTTTTTCTTCTGCGTACAATCCAAGCAGACAAGCCCCAAGACAGGAAGATTCGTAGCTTTTCGGAACAATGACGTCCTGGTCAAAGATATCAGCCATCATTTGCCGCCATAACTCCGATTTTGAAAATCCGCCTGTAGCCTTAATCGATTTCACTGGAGCATTCATAACTTCTACCAACGCCAGGAAAACGGTATATAAATTAAAAATAACGCCTTCTAAAGCAGCACGAACCATATGCTCTTTTTTATGGTTTAGCGTCAGGCCAATAAATGAGCCGCGAACATTTGCATTCCAAAGTGGTGCACGCTCTCCAGCTAAAAATGGATGGAATAATAGGCCGTTTGAACCCGGCTCCACCTGTTTGGCGATTGCAGTCAATACTTCGTAAGCATCTATGTTTAAGCGTTTTGCTGTTTCCACTTCGCTTGCAGCAAGTTCATCACGAATCCAGCGCAGCACCATGCCGCCGTTATTTACCGGACCGCCGATGACCCAATGATTTTCTGTTAGCGCATAACAAAAAATACGTCCTTTTTGATCGGTACGTGGTTTGGGAATAACTGTACGAATTGCTCCGCTCGTACCGATTGTAATCGCCACATCCCCTTCTTTAATTGCATTCACACCGATATTGGATAACACGCCATCGCTCGCACCAATAATAAATTTCGTGTCTGGTCTAATTCCTAAATCTTTGGCAATCTCCGGATGGCAATTGGTAAAGCTTGCTGTTGTCGGAACCAGTCTCGGCAGCTTGTCTGTTGAAATGTCTGTTACTTCAAGAGCTCCTTCATCCCAGTTCAATTTTTCCAGATTCATCATTCCTGTAGCAGAACCAAGAGAATAATCCATCACATATTCCCCGAAGAATTGATAAAACACATATTCTTTAATTCCGATGTATTTCTTTGTCTTCTCAGCTATTTCCGGATGCTCCTGCTCTAGCCATGTGATTTTGCTTAATGGAGACATCGGATGAATTGGTGTGCCTGTCCGCAGATAAATATCATGGCCGTTCCATTCATTTTTGATTTTATTTGTCCAATGCGAACTGCGGTTATCTGCCCATGTGATACATGGGGTAATCGCTTTATCATTTTCATCCATCGCAATCAGGCTGTGCATCGCGCTGCTGAAAGAAATAAAGGAAAGGTCCGCTGTATCCATTTTTGATTCCTTCACTGTTTCCCAGATAACAAAACGTACTGCTTGATAAATGTCTTCCGGATTTTGCTCTGCCGTTCGGACATCCGGCGTCTGCATCTCATATCCTTGGCTGCTCTGCGCCATAATTTCGCCTGTTTCCCGGTAAAGTACGGCTTTTGTACTCGTCGTGCCGATATCGACTCCGAGCATATATTTTTTCTGATCCACCTTGATCCCTCGCTTTTCTTTTATTGGCTTATTTCGTTTTATCCCAATAGCTTTTACAAAAAGCACTTTGTCTTTATGTTAATGTTTCTTAATAAAAGGCTTTCAAAACATGCCTGTATTCATTCGAATACTTGTATACAAGTATCCTATCATGTCTTTTTCTTCTTGTAAACGCTTTTAATATTTTTTGTAAAATCAAAAAAAGGACATGCTTAACTGGATGTGTTAAGCATGCCCTCTCGTATCATTTCTTTAATTTTTCCGCAGCCATATCCTGCAATTTAAATTTCTGTATCTTTCCTGTTCCCGTCAGCGGCCAATCCGCTGCATCCACAAACCAGATATAACGCGGCACTTTAAAACGTGCTACATGTTCCCGGCACAATGTTCTGATAGCTTGCTTTGTACAGTTTTCCCCTTGTTTTAATTCCACAAACGCGGCTCCAGTTTCAGTTGTTAATTGGTCCGACACACCAACGATATAAACTTGGTTCACCGCTGGATGCATGGAAATAACATCCTCCACTTCTTTGGGAACAACCGTTTCTCCGGATACTTTATACAAATCCTTACTTCTGCCCCACAAACGAATAGAACCTTGCGCATCAATCGTTCCTAAATCGCCGCTGCGGATATAGCCTTCCGCATCTTTGGCAAAAGCTGTTTCTTCCGGCTTTTTATAATATCCTTCTGTGACCACATTTCCTCGTACGGCTAACTCCCCGGCAGAACCACTTGGCAAGGTTTCTCTCGTATCTGGGTCAATTACTTTATACGTAACACTTTTATCGCCAAACTCCGGATGTCCGGCAACACCGGCTGTTTTCACCTTTCCGACCGTTGTGGAGATAATCTCCAATGATTCCCCAATTTCAGTAAGCATCGTAGTAGAAGCCGCCTCTGTCGCTCCACATCCTGTGCCAATTTCTGTCACTTCTAATTCATCTACTGCTCTTTTCCAGAGCGGGACTGGTGAAGGAGCTGCACAGCATAACAAGGCATAAAGATGGCTGAGATTCGTATGCTTCACTTCCGGCCGGTTCAATAAAGCAACCAGCATCGATGGGACAGCAAGAAAATCATGAACCTGGTATTTCTCCATCAATTCCAATGACTGCAATGGTTGAAACGCATGACAGGTTACCATACCTCCCCCTACAAAGGAGGCTGCAAACAATCCTTCCTGCAGAAAATAAACATGATACATTGGTAAGGGCGCATAAATCCGTCTCCCTGCTTCATATCCTCTGGTCAAGCACGTTGCAAAACCAGAACGGAGCATCATATCATCTGTCAGCATCACGCCTTTTGGTAACCCTGTTGATCCGGAAGTATAAATAATGGCAGCAGTGGCGTCCGGATTATCTGTTTCTTTCCAGCGGTTGTTTAATTCCGTTTCTCCCACTGCTGCCGCTCCTTGTAAAAATACATCCCATGTTATATACACGTCCGGTACTTCTGCATCTTTATTCGGAATACAAACTGCTTGCTTGAAAGGACTTTCTATTTCCTCTTGGAGTTCAGAAACAATATCCTTTAATACTTCCGCATGATCTTGCTTCCCGGCATATTGATGGGTAATCAGCCAGTTGGAATCGGATTGACGGAGCATATATATCAATTCATCCTTCTGAAGCTGTGTATTCAGCGGCACTGCAACCGCTCCGACCATGGAGGCAGCTGTAAATAATGCAACATATTCCGGTTCATTTTCCATTAGAACAGCGACATGATCTCCAGGCATCACACCTAAATCCAGCATTGCTTTTGCATAGTCACGGGCTTGTCCCCACATTGCTTCATAGGTCACAACCCGATCCGGCATCATGATTAAAGGATAATCGTTATATTGCTGGCTCTGTCTATAAAAATGAGTTGCAATTGTTCGCTTCTCCCAACTTGGATACATTTTTTCCAGTGCAGCTTGCCGCTCTTCAACACTTGCATTACTTTGCTGTTCTTCCAGCATGTTATCTCTCCATTTCATCATTTGTTTCAACTTTTTTCCTGTTACCCTTGAGGTGCCTGCCAAATGACAATGCCATTTTGTCCGCCAAAACCAAAGGAATTACTCATTGCAGTTTGAATGGGCTGCTTGCGGCTGACATTGGGAACTATATCCAATGGCGCTTCTTCATCCCGATTTTCCGAATGAAGCGTCGCTGGCAACATCCCTGTCTCGATTGCCTTAATCGAAGCAATACTCTCAATGGCTCCAGCCGCTCCTAATAAATGACCCACGCTGCCTTTGATAGAGCTGACCGGCATATGATCCAAATTCGCTCCAAATATCGTTTTCAATGCTTTTGTCTCCGCAATATCTCCAGCCTGTGTTGAGGTTGCGTGCGCATTAATATAATCAATCTCTTCCGGCTGCATTTGCGCTGAACGGAGTGCCCGCTCAATGGCCAGGGCTGCGCTTGTTCCTTCTGGATCCGGTGCCGTATCATGATACGCATCATTGGAAGCGCCATAGCCTTTTAACGTTGCATAAATATGTGCCCCTCTTGCTTTGGCACGCTCCAACGGTTCAAGGACGAATAAGCCTGCTCCTTCTCCCATAACCATCCCAGTCCGCGCTTCATCAAACGGGCGGGACCATGTTGTAAAATCTTCCGGACCTTTCATAGCCAATGCACCGGCATCCCCTAATCCAGATAAGAATACATTCGACCAAAGGCTGTCCACGCCTCCAGCAAGAATATAATCGACATCATCGCGGAAAAACCAGTAAGCTGATTCACCAATCGCATTAGCTGAAGCAGCACAAGCGGTTACATATGTATTGGACGGTCCCCGAAAACCATACTGAATGGAGATTGTACTCGCCGCCGCGTTTGGAATCGCCTTGGAAATCATACGCGGTCCGACTCTTTTTGCCTTTTCTGTCGCTAATTTTTCAGATGCCTGCTCTAAAGACTGAATACCTCCAAAAGCGGTTCCAATCGCTGTTCCGAAACGGTTTCGATCTACATCATCAATAAACGTTTCTCCGTCGCTTTTTAAGAGACCTGCATCTTTTAATGCCTCATCTGCTGTAATCAAAGCCAGCTGTGTAAAATAATCGGTATTTCGGGTAATCTTTTTAGAAAGAAAATCAGACACATCAAAATCAGGTACACGCGCTCCTACCTTTGTCCATTTTCTTATATTTTCATCGGTGATTTCTTTTACCGCAGACTGGTTCGCAATGACATTATCCCAAAAAGCGGATGTTCCTATGCCAAATGGAGAGACAGCCCCCATCCCTGTTACTGCAATCTCTACTTGTTTCATAGTACATGCTCCTTTGCATATTTTTAGACAATACGTCTTCTGTATCCCTTTTATAATGAATGAACGATCATTTCAAAGCTGTCATGTGTTATAAATCCCCAGTATTATTATAATGTAAGTGTATATTTTCCTCAAACCATCCATTTTCAGTTTTGTCGTTACTAGCAATATATTTGTGTCTTCTACATACAAATTCCCGTTATCCGACAAATGATAACGGGAATTGGAGTGATTATTTAGAAACAAATTTATTGCCGGCTGCCCAAAATCGATAGGGATAATCTTTCGCCTCTCCGGAGTTCTCAATACCAATTCGCGGACCAGTTTTTATTTTCTCCGGCTTTTTTCCTTCCGCAATAAACAGCGGCGGCTCTTGGAGAGACCGTCCATAATCTCCCATATTAATATCTAAAGCCTGTGACAGCTTGCCCGGACCGCTTGTTAAATTTTGAAACTTTTTCACTGGACGGCGAGCCAGCATCTGATCGATTCCTGTATAAGGTTCCACTGCCCGGATTAACACGCTTTCCGGCACTTCTTTCTCTGCAGTGACGACATTAATCAAACAATGATTATGAATAAGATGCGTATAAGTCAGCCCAGCTTCTGCATAGAGAATTTCCGTCCGCTTCGTTCTCCGTTTAAATCCATGCGCCGCTCTATCAGCATTTCCCAGGTATGCTTCTGTCTCTACAATAAAGCCAGAGCTTGTTCCTTCCTCCGTTTGTTTCACTAAAATACACCCAAGCAGTTCTTCTGCCAACTGTAAGGTAGGATATTGGTAAAACGCATCTGGTAATAATGTAAAGTGCCTTTCCTGATTCAATATACACCCTCCTTGCTCTATAACTTCTCCCTTTAGTTTACCCCATTTTCACAAATTGTTAAGCATCCGCCTTAAAGGAAGCACACGGTTATGTTTTATTATGAGCCTGTTTCATAGATGGAAGATGATTGAACTATTTATCTGATAATGAAATAATAGAAACAAAATAATTCTGATTAACATACTTTGTTTTTCATAAGGAGGAATATGGTTATGAGTCATTTAATGGAATTACAAACAAAAGAAGAACGTATCCAGCTTTTATCCCAAACGGTTGAACCCTTTGGAGAACGTGTTCGCCAACTTCCCGACGACGCTTTTCCATATGAAAATTTTAAAGACTTACAAAAAATCGGCTACCCGGCACTCACCGTACCAAAAGAATATGGCGGAGCCGGTATCACGCTTGATGAGTTGCTTACCTATCAGCAAATTATCGCACAAGCAGACGGCTCGACTGGACTTTCTATCGGTTGGCATATGGGGTTTATGAAATATCTGGGTGAAAGCAAGCCCTGGAAAGAAGATGTTTATGCGAAAGTAGCTAAAGATGTTGTTGATAATGGCGCGTTATTAAACAGCGCTGCTACCGAACCTGCAACAGGAAGCCCGACCCGTGGAGGCAAACCGGAAACAACCGCTGTAAAAAAAGACGATGGATGGATTATTACCGGACGGAAAAACTTTACGACGCTGTCTCCCATTTTAACTTATTTTGTGGTCAGTGCATCTATTGACGGAACAGATGACGTTGGCAATTTCCTTGTAAAACACGACCTGGATGGCGTCCACGTTGAGGAAACATGGGATTCAATCGCCATGCGCGGTTCCGGCAGCCATGATCTTGTTTTAGAAGCGGTCCATCTGGAAAAAGAGGACCTTGTTGAAGTCACTTCCAATCAAAAAAGAAAGCCAGCAGGATGGCTGTTGCATGTCCCTGCATGTTATCTCGGTATTGCGCAAGCTGCCCAGAAAGATGCTGTCGCATTTGCAACAACTTACTCGCCAAACAGCATCAAGGGGACAATTTCCGAACTGCCGAATGTTAAACAGAAACTCGGTGATTTAGAGCTTCTTTTATTAGAATCCGATCATTTCCTGCATGCCGTTGCCGCGAAATGGGATAGTGGAGATGAAGAAACTAGAAGCACCATGGGACCAGAATTAGGAGCAGTGAAGCTGTCTGTCACCAACAAAGCGGTTCAAGGTGTGGATTTTGCCATGCGTGTTGTCGGCGCACAAAGCCTTAAGCTAGCAAATAATTTTGAGCGCTATTACCGCGATGTCCGGGCCGGACTGCATAATCCGCCAATGGATGATATGACAGTGATGCAGTTGGCGGATAAATCGATACGGGAACAATCTTAAGATATATATAGAATTCAAACTTCAGTCAGCAAGGTAAAGAGATATTTTTCTCCTGTTGACTGAAGTTTTTACTTTACCAGCCAGATTAATTCCTAGAATGAATCCCATTAGAAAAACTGTGATAAAATAACCGTATACTTCATGGTTATCTGATAATGCTTCAGTAATATAAACGAAAAAACATTACTGTTCTCCCCGCTATCTAAAATCAACTCCTTTCTAACCTTCTAAGATGTATAAAACGAGAAATATAAACAATTAAGACAACAAATACATGCAATCCAACCCATATCCAACTGAAAAAATCAGCTAAAAGATTTAAAACAAGAACAAACACTAAAAGAGCAATAGCAATACCAAGAAGGGTGTTAAGCAGGATACGCTCTACGCGTTTATTAGGCTTCATATCTTTTTCTTCTATCCCTCTTTTCTTTCTCCATTTATTTCCTATCACTCTAAGAATCGGCATGACAATAGCTAAAAAGAGAAAAACATACAGCAGTACCTGCCAAAGAGGGATAACCCCTTGAGAAAAACTGCCTGTAAAAGCGCCAATAAAAGCAAATCCTAATACGATAAAACGATCAATCGTCGGAGTAAAAAAAGGTATTGTAAAAAATCTTTTTACCTTCTTCCAAAATAATTTCATATCTTTCACTCCACTCTTTAAGAAATTGATGCAATATTTTTAAAGTTTATTATCAATTGCTCTACCAATTATTTTCATTAATGTTCTTTTCCCCAAATCACACCTATGAAAACGAGAAAGCTGCTTCCTATAGCTATACAAATACAGCTAAAAGGACGTGTGTTATTCAGCTCATATTTTCATAGACCTATATCTTATCTCCATCCCTTTCAAACGCTTTTTTTACATGACAATGTTTATAAAACGCTTGTCAGTGGAAACCTTTTGATAGTCACATGATTAAAATGGATAAGGAGGAACACATCATGGAGCCAACAAACATGCAAAAAGGAAGCACTCCCAGACAAACACAAAACAAGCAGCCGGGAATCGAGTCAGAAATGAACCCGCTCCCGCATCAGCCGACGGATTATACAGGCACGGATAAATTAAAAGGAAAAAATGCGCTGATTACCGGTGGTGACAGCGGAATTGGCCGGGCAGTTGCTATTTTATATGCAAAAGAAGGCGCAAACGTTGCAATTTCCTATTTAAATGAACATGGTGATGCGGAAGAAACCAAGAAGTTAGTAGAAGCAGAAGGCGTTCAAAGTCTCCTTCTCCCAGGGGATATCAAAGAAGAGTCCCATTGTATTGATTTAGTGGAAAAAACAGTGGAAGCATTTGGCGGTATCAATATTTTAGTTAATAATGCTGCCATACAATTTGAACATGAAAATGTAGAAGATATCCCTACTGAACAGTTTGAGGACGTCTTCCGTGTGAATTTCTTTTCGCATTTTTATCTGACAAAAGCAGCAGTTCCGCATATGACGGATGGAGACTCCATTATTAATACGTCTTCTATCAATGCTTATAAAGGAAATGCTACTTTAATGGATTATTCGGCAACAAAAGGAGCGATTACTGCTTTCACAAGAAGTATTGCGCAAAGTCTCGCTAAAAAAGGAATTCGTGCGAACACTGTTGCTCCAGGACCTGTTTGGACGCCGCTTATTCCATCCTCATTTGACGAAAACAAAGTGGAGCAATTTGGGCAGGATAATTTAATGGGGCGGCCCGGTCAGCCGTCAGAGCATGCTTGGCCTTATGTGATGCTTGCCTCCAAAGAATCTTCTTATATGACCGGACAAGCTATTCATATTAATGGAGGAAGCTGGACATCGTCTTAAGCGCAATGCAAAAGAAGGTATAATTAATGTCTTTTCTCAATAAAAATTGGTTCTTAGCATTAACCGCCTTCATTATTAGCATGATGATGGTAGGGTTAGTTGTTCAAACAAGTTTTATGGGATGGGTTTATCAATCTATAGAATTTCTACTCATTTTTGGTATTTCCTTTATTGTGTTGAGGTCCGTTGCCCGAATGGTTTTTCCTTCATATTAACGATTGATTAAAGAAGGGCTGTTGCACGATTCGTTTTCTAATTGTGCAACAGCCCTTCTTTTACATGTTCTATTTAACCCCAATCGAATCCGCTTCTAACACCTGTACCGCAGCATGATCATGCGGATCTAAATCATTGCTTTCAAACGGATTATTCCCTGTGATCACACTATAAGCAATCACAACAGCACATACATAAGCAATCCCTATACTTACCCATTTTTTAATCGGCATTGATTACGCCTCCCTTTTCAGCTTCAAGCGTTGAAGTCTGAGCGCATTAACCACAACAGACACCGAACTGCATGCCATCGCTGCTCCGGCAACCCAAGGAGCTAATAATCCAATCGCAGCAACGGGAATGGATGCAGAATTATAGGCAAAGGCGAAAAATAGATTTTGCTTGATATTCCGCATGGTTTTGGTGCTTAGCTCAATACTGTCAGCTACACTGTGTAAATCACCGCGCATCAATGTCACATCTGCTGCTTCTATCGCAACATCGGTTCCTGTACCAATTGCCATTCCAATATCGGCAATCGCCAGGGCGGGAGCATCGTTAATACCGTCGCCCACCATCGCTACTTTTTTGCCTTCCTGTTGAAGCCGCTTGATCTCATCTGCTTTTTGATCCGGCAAGACTTCTGCAATGACACGATCAACACCGACCTCTTTTGCAATCGCCTGAGCTGTCCGTTCATTATCTCCTGTCAGCAGAATGACTTCCAGCTCTTGTTCGTGTAAACGTTCAATAGCCGCTTTTGATGTTTCTTTTACGGTATCGGCAACTGCAATAATCCCTGAAAGCTCGCCTTGAAAACCGACAAGCATTGCTGTCTTACCGGCAGCTTCCAATTCTGTCATGGCTTCTTCAATATTGCTGATATCAATGTTTTGCTGCTTCATCAGTTTTCTGGTTCCAATATAGAGAGGTTCTCCCTCCCATGTCACTTGGATACCGGCGCCAGGTACTGATTCAAAATCGTTTGTTTCGATTAAATCAATATGTTGTTCTTCTGCGCCTTTGACAATGGCTTCTGCAAGCGGATGTTCAGAATGCTTTTCAGCAGAAGCAGCCATTTTCAACACGTTTTCTTTTGTAACGCTGCCTTGAGGAATAACATCTGTCAGGGCAGGTTCGCCTTTTGTTACCGTTCCTGTTTTATCTAATACTATCGTTTCAATGGATCGAGTATTCTCTAAATACTCTCCACCTTTAAATAGTACACCTAATTCCGCAGCTCTGCCGGAACCAGCCATAACAGACGTTGGTGTCGCCAACCCAAGCGCACAAGGACAAGCAATAACCAGCACCGTAATTGCAGGTACTAATGCTGCACGTAAGTCTCCGGGAGCGACAAAAATATACCATGCAAGGAATGTCATCACTGCAATACCAACAACGACAGGAACAAAGATACCAGATACACGGTCTGCTACACGCTGAATATCCGCTTTGCTTCCCTGTGCTTCTTCCACTACCTTTACAATTTGCGCAAGCGCAGTATCTTCCCCAATTTTTGTCGCTTCTACTGTCAGCATGCCATTTTTGTTAATCGTTGATCCAATCGCCGTATCCCCGATGTTTTTATCAATTGGAATACTTTCTCCGGTAATCATTGATTCATCTACAGCTGATTTTCCTTTTATAATCGCTCCGTCCACCGGTATTTTTTCTCCCGGACGAACAATAATGTTGTCGCCGACAGCTACCTCTTCAATAGCGATTTCCATTTCTTCACCGTTACGGATCACACGGGCAGTTTTTGCCTGCATATCTAACAACTTTTTAATCGCCTGACCTGTACGGCCTTTGGCGCGCACTTCGAATAATTTTCCGAGCAATACCAGCGTAATAATCACTGCAGCAGCTTCGAAATAAAGTTCAGGCATTCCGACTGCACCTTGTATTTGCCATTCTATCCCCAGGAAAATACTATACAAATATGCTACGGATGTTCCTAAGGCAACGAGCACATCCATATTCGCACTTTTATTTCTTAACGCTTTATACGCGCCTACATAAAACTGCTTCCCCGCAATAAACTGGACAGGTGTTGCCAAAGCTAATTGCACCCATGGGTTCATCAACATATCCGGTGAATAAATAAACGATGTAAAGGAAAAATGCGTCACCATCGTCCATAATAAAGGAAATGTTAAAATTGCAGAAAAGATAAATTTTCCGGTTTGGTGACGAATTTCCTCTTCCTTCCGGTTTGATGTCTCTTCCTTGGACACTTGAGGCTTAAGTGCATAACCAAGCTTCTTCACAACATCCATCATATCCCGGGAAGTTACTTGGTCTTCATTATATTCTACTGCAACATTCTCCAACGCAAAATTCACATTAGCTTCTGCTACGCCATCCATTTTATTTAAACGTTTCTCGATTCGATTAGCGCAAGCTGCACACGTCATTCCCTCGACATCAAAAGTCTGCTTTGTATGCTGTACTTGGTAACCAAGCTGTTCGATCTTCTTCTCAAAATCCTCTACAGTCGTTTGCTCCGGATCATAGTGAATCGTTGATTTTTCAATCGCAAAATTCACATTGGCATCTTCTACACCGTCTACCCGCTTCAAACCCTTCTCAATTCGGGTTGCACAAGCTGCACATGTCATCCCTTCGATAGGCAAAGTAACTTCTTTTTTAGCTTCCATTCAAATCATCTCCTATACCCTTTAAGGGTATGTAACTATTTAAAAAGAGGACCGTGCAAAGTCCTTCACACGGTCTGGGAAAGTTTAAATAACGGCATTTTTATTTAAACAACATCATAGCCTTGATCTTCAATGGCTTCTGTGATTTCGTCCATTTTTACTTTTTCATTATCAAAGGAAACATCTACATTTCCTTCCTGAAGATGCACGTTCACTGTATCTACGCCATCTAAACCGCCTACAGCTCCCTCAACAGCTTTCACACAATGATCACACGACATACCTTGTACTTGAATTGTTTCGTTAGTCATTTTTGCCCCTCCTCTTACTTTCTAAACCTATTATATCATACCCTGCACAGGTATTGTCAAGAACTTTAACCGGGAAACATTCTCTTGATCTCACGGGTGAACAATAAAGCAAAAGAAAAAGTGAAATTAGTTTTAGAATAAACAACAAAAGAGCCGGAAGCATACAAACCAGTTATAGTTTGCAGATTTCCGGCTCTTTCTTTATGCTTCTTGTTCTTTCCCGTTTAAAATTAATCTAAACTGTACATCCGCTTGGAGAGAATCAGAAACGGTACAATATTTTTCTTCACCAAGACGAATCGCTCTCCAAACTTTTTTACTGTCAATATCCCCATCAACAACAAAAGTAATCTCCATACCAGTAAAACCTTTAGGCAATTCCTCTTTTCGTGTCCCTTCTGTTTCCAATTCAATTTTAGTAATCTTATCTAAATGAGGACGTAATATCATGATTACATCAATGCCGATACATCCGGCTAGGGAACTTAACAATGTCTCTGCCGGTGTTGCACCTTTCCCGGCACCGCCGGATTCTTCTGTTGCATCCATATTTACTTCATAGCCAGAGTCACCAACAGCCGTAAATGCGCGTCCGCCATTCCAAGTAGTGACAACCTTCATTTGAATACATCCTTTCTTTTAATAATTTAAGTTTGTTCCCGGCCCGACCGGAATGCCCAGTACATACCAGATAACAAAAAAGATAATCCATGAAATTAATATAATTACGGAATGTGGCAACATCAGAGAAATGACCGTGCCGACTCCGTTTTCTTTTCCATATCGCTGCGCAAATGCCACTACTAACGGAAAGAATGGCATCAACGGTGAAATAATATTGGTTGCAGAATCCCCAATCCGATAAGCAACCTGTGTTACCTCTGGAGAAATACCCATCTGCATAAACATCGGAATAAAGACAGGTGCCATAATTGCCCATTTAGCGGAATCCGCAGCGATAAAGAGATTAATTAATGCTGTAATGATAATTAGAGCAACTAGCAGCGGTGCTCCCGTCAAGTGGATAGATTGCAGGAAATCGGCGCCCTTTACTGCAATAATCGTACCCAGATTCGTATAATTAAATAAAGCAACGAACTGTGCTGCAAAGAAAATCAAAACAATAAATCCAGCCATTGTCTCTAAAGAAGATGCCATCAATCCAGCAATATCCTTATCATTTCGCACTGTTTTTGTAGCAATCCCATAAACAATCCCCGGTATAAGGAAAATCAGCATCATAATAAAGATAATACTGCTCATAAACGGAGACTGTATAAATCCACCATCTTCTCCGCGCAATGGTCCATTTTCAGGAAGCACCAGCAGCGCAATCACAGCAATTGTCAGCAGAGCGGATCCGTTGGCAGCATACAGCCCTTTTTTCTCTTGTTTTGAAAGCTCATTCGCTTCCTTATTGGTATCCTCGGACCGGTACGTCCCCAATTTCGGCTCAACAATTTTATCCGTTATCAGCGTTCCCAAAATTACAATGAGAAAAGTCGATACAAACATAAAGAACCAGTTATCCGTTGCATTCACAATATAGTCAGGATTCAAAATAGCAGCCGCTTCGGTGGAAATTCCGCTGAGCAGCGGATCATTGGTCCCCAAAATCAGATTAGCTGAATAGCCCCCGGCAACGCCAGCAAAAGCAGCAGATAAACCCGCTAAAGGATGACGTTTAAATCCAAGAAAAATAATTGCTCCAAGCGGCACCAGTACAACATAGCCGACCGAAGCTGCCGCATTGGAGAGAATCCCCATTAACACAACGATAGGTGTCACTAGTTTCCGCGGTGCTTTTGTTACAGTATTTGTCATCATCGCACTGATATAGCCTGTTTTCTCCGCTACACCGACACCAAGCATGGCAACTAATACTGGTCCTAAGGCAACGAAAGACGTGAAATTTTCAACCACACTGGAAAACATATGGGCAATCCCATCTGACGTAAGCAGACTGACAGCAGATACAGTTAACTCCTCAATTTGACCTGTTTCCTCATTGACACCTTCAAATTGAACACTTATTCCAGTCATATATAACAGATGTGAGACAGCAATAACAACCAGCGTAAAAATAATAAAGATGGTTACTGGATGAGGGAGCTTATTTCCCTTTTCTTCAATAAAATTTAATATACGTAAGGTCAAAGACGGTTTTGTTTCTTTCATGATGTACTCCTTAAATTGTATTATTGGCTTAGTATACCCCGAGAAGTGCATTTTTTAAAATGGTACGCTTGAATAAATACTTTCTTTTACAATAAAAAGAGAAAATCACATTCATTCCTTCCTAAACTCGAATGACCACTTTGATTTTCTCTTCAGACCTTTATATCCGTTTATCTCTTATTTCCAAAACAGCTTCCACTGCTTCCTCCAAAGAAGAGGTAATCACACCATTGCGTTTCACTAATCCGACTAAAAATAGATTGCGATAAACAAATTGATTTTCTAACCCGTCTTCGATGAGCGCATCGATCTTTGTTTGATTGTCTCTTCCCTGCTGACGTGTATCTGTAAATACACCGACGATAGGGCGGTGAAGCATGGAAAAAGCGCCAATTTCAGCCGCTACACCGGAGTCTACTTCCACCCCATCCAGCACGGCTATTAAAATATCGCTTTCTTCCAATTTGGATAAATCCGCTTCTGCAATAATCTCGCTGTTTGCATAAGCTGCCTTATCATTAATAGCCGCATTTTCCTGCGGTACATATAAATCAATCTCCGGAACCGCCTCACGTACTGCTTTTGCCAGTTGCTCATTCACATAACGGTCTCCCAATGAAAATAACCCATTTGCCAAATAACCTTTCAATACAAACACCTCTTGTCTTATGTCATTTTTTCTCTCATTACGTTAAAAAGTTTGCTTCCATTTCTATTTTTCTTCCTGAAACTCCAAATAAATATACGCTCCAACAATCAACACCGTCAAAACAATGCCCAGGAACGCTTGCATATTCACTCCAAGCGGGGTGTTTTCTAGAATCAGGGGCGGGAAATTCCAAGCGATTAAAATAACTGGCAATATCCATGTTTTCGCCCATATAGACAACAATATCGCAATCACGGTACCAATTCCTAATAAAATGATATTGCCTGTGAATTGGACAGTAACGAGAGACGTTTCCACATAACCATCCATTATATAAGCCGCTATAAACAGAAGCATGCTGATAACAGCTGGAATAGCGAAAATCTGATATTCTTTTGTCCCCGTTACCTCATTTTTTGAAGTATACCTTACTGCCAACAGCGCACCGAGGATAAACAGTACGCCAATCACAACCGTACTTCCAATCCGGAAAAGACTGTAAGCTACGATTTCTCCATATAACACACCGCGCAAAACATCTCCAAATACCATAAAAACAATCGCACCGATAAGAAGGTAAGGTATCAACCAGGAGAGAGATGGATTCTTGGTTTCATTTACTGCTTTTTTGAGTTCATCTAAATATTCCTGCGGTGATTGTTCCGTGATTGGTTCAATCGGTTCATTATTTTGTTCCATTTCATAGAGTTTCTGCGCCAGATTATCAGCAACTTCCTCAATATCTGATTGTTCGATACCTTGAGAAAATAAATATAGCCGCAGTTTTTCTATAAAACGATTACTTTCCGAGCTTAATTTTGACCGATCCATTGCTATGCTCCTTTTTGTTTGTTGTTTATATCAACTAGTTACACTATCTCCATACTATAAAACGAAACTTCACCCAGCGGGAGTTTTATGGACGGTTCTCCGTGATAAAGTGAAACTTCCTTCATTGGGGGCTTTTATCCCCCAATGAAGGTTAGTTGAACGAATCGGGCCGTTACTGGCTTTTGGATCTTCCACTTAGAAATATAATTTTCATTCGTTTCTTAAAGTGGAGTCTTATAGTCAGTTACACTGCGATAAAAACATCCCTATTCTAAAGGACATTTTCTTGTTTTACAAGAAATCTGGTTAGAATAACGATTGATCCTCTTCAAGAAGCGTATATCAATCAAAAAAAGTTGATTTTTCAGGATCCCTAAAAAATTCAAATAAACGTTTGATTTGTGTTTCTGTATTCCGGTTTAACGAAAGATTAGGAAGATTATCTTCCGCAAAAAAGCCAATTCCTTTTGTCTCCATACCTAAGCTGCCTGCTCCACTTATAATCGCACATTGGATGCATAATTTATAATATTGATAAGGCTGCGGGGGATGCGCGTGTTTATTGGTATCAAAAACTGCCAGCAGCTTAGTCGGTTGAACATGAAACCCCGATTCTTCTTGAATCTCCTTGATAACATTTTCTCTTGGCGATTCACCTATATCACAGAAACCGCCTGGCAATGCCCATGCATCATCATGCTTTTCACGTACCATCAAAATGCGGTCATCTTTAAAAATCACACCCCGCACATCCACTTTTGGCGTCTGGTAACCCGTTTCACGCGCAAACAAATCACGGATAGATTCAAATTCCAAGTCGGTATATGCATTCATTATCTCAATACTCAATGTGCGCAGCTGTTCATATCTTTCCCTATCATACATGTCATTCGTAAAAGTTAATCCAGCCTGGGCTATCGACTGAATTTGCTTTGCCCACGTCAGCCATTTATCACTCATCGAACTGCATCCTTCCTCTTATGGATTAATTGCATATATACCTTCCTAAGTAAAAACAGCATAGAACTTCTTTCTACGCTGTTTCTATCATCATTTTATTTGATAATCGACACAAACACGATCCTGTACACATTCTTTTACAAAGCTAGATACACGAACATGCTCTGGGTGGATTTGATATTGCTGCAGTGCCTCTTCTGTTTCAAATTCACTATCTAAAATAATATCACGATCGCTTGTCTCCATAGGATTAATAATGACTTGAATAGAAATAACGCCATCTATTTCCTCTTTCAAACTCTCCAACTCGCTTTTTATTCTCTCCGCATTTGCCTTTTTCTCTGCTTCACTGAAATGTTCGCCGTGATTCCACTGTACAATATGCTTAATCATTCCTACCAGCTCCCTGTTCATTATATATATGTAAAGTTTATCATAGACTTATCTTTAGGCATAATGATTCTATAATGCTTCCATTTTAGCATCATTTGTTGCTATTTCCTGATTATGAGGTGTGAATACATATCCCTTATACGAAAAACGAGGCGCTCTAAATCAGCACCTCGTTTTTCGTATAAAGATTCTTTCTACCCTTTTTTCTGCACAGCCATCCAAATCTCACTATACACATTATCTAAATCACGATCATCTTCCACAAAAGAGATTTCTGGTGCCTTTACTAATTCATAGTCTGAGGAAGGAAGCCATTCTGCTGCTATCTTCGCCCATGTTTCCTGCATTGTTTGCGGGAATGGCCCTTGGGAAGAGAAAACAGCCCACGTATGAGCAGGCACTTCTACTACGTCCAGTCCTTCAAAAGGTCCTGCCTCATCTGTCAATACGCCAATCATATGCTCCAAATAACCTTCTTCTATCATTCTTCCGTCATCAAAGTTATAGGAAGCATTAATCACCTGATTAGGCTCTATATTAGTGTGTTGGTGCATCTTTTCTTTTTGGGACTCGGTAATATGTTGCGCCAGTTCTTCAATTTCTGCATTAACCCCTTCAAATTGCATTGGTACCTTTTTACTGACACCAATGATTTTAAACGCTTCTTTTTCTACAATTCGATAATTCATTTCTGCTCCTCCTTGAATGGTTAATTGGAAAGTGAGTTTTGGAAAAGCTTTCAGGTTCTGCTTTTGCTGCTGTTTCACGTCAGAAGGTTTGCACCCTGCCCATTCCCGGAATGCGCGGGAAAAACCATCAACAGAGTTGTAACCGTATTTAAAAGCAGTTTCTGTCACATTAACATCTTCCCGAAGCAGATCAAACATTGCATTAGAAAGCCTCCGATTGCGAATATAAGCCGTCAGCGTCATCCCGGACAGAAAAGAAAACATGCGCCGGAAATGATAAATCGAGGTGCCGGTGATTTTTTCTATCTCTTTTTCATCAATTTCTGCATCCAGATGCTCCTCAATATACTGTAACGCTTCGTTCATGCTGCTTTGCATTTCCTTTTCCTCCCTTCCATTGACTTCAAGTATAGAAGCTTTCCGGATAAATCACTCGATAAAAAAGAAACGGATTTTATCGGATATACATATCTTTAGCCGCTGGATAAGATTACTTTGCCCTTTCTGCCATCCGCAGCTATATCAAGCGCCTTTTTTAAATCTGCCAAATCATAATTTGCTTTTTCAAAACCAAGCAACAGCTCTTTCTTCTCCACAAGCTTGATGATTTGCTGGAAGGTTCTCTGCCATTTCGCCTGTCCTGCCTTCTTATTCCAATGCCTTAAATGGAAAATATTCATTGTCACTTTATCCGCAAAAGTGCCCCAATCCATCTGCTGTCCAGAGAGTAAGCCAATACTCAAAAAATATCCCTGACTGCGCAAACAGCCAGCTAACTCAGAACCTGCACTTCCGCCCAATGAATCAATGGCTGCATCTGCACCTATTCCATTTGTTTTGTCCATCACAATTTCAAAAAGGGATTGGCTTGATGTATCCACTACTTCCAAAGCACCAAGATTTAAAAGCATCTGTCTATGTTTCCTATTTCTCACCACGGCAATCAAATGTAAATTTAAAATGCTTGCTAATTGCGCATACAAGTGCCCAATGGCTGACCCACAGGCATTAACTAACAGTACCTTGCCCGGCCGTAACTGCAATACCTCCGTCAGAGTCACCCACGCCGTTACAGGGTTAATATATAGTTGTGCAGCAGTATTTGTATGTATCGCTGCTGGCACAGGCACAGCAAATGCAGCCGGCGTTCTGACAAAATCCTGCCATGTCCCCTCCCCGCGTAAAGGTAAGACACGATGACCAATAAGCTCTGCACTGACATTAGCACCAACATCCACTACGACTCCAACCCCCTCATAGCCAGGAATATACGGCAGCGGAATTCTATGAGCATAACTTCCTCTAACCGGAATCAAATCAGATGGATTAATCGGCCTGGCTAACATGCGTACAAGCACTTCTCCTGTTTTAGGAGGAGCGATCTCTTTTTCTGCTATCTTTAATACGTCATTCGGATTACCAAATGTATCACAATAAATATATCTATTTTGCACTTTAGGATATCCTCTCTTATAAAACGTTATTCTCTATTATAATGGAAAAAGGAACAGCAGACGACTGCCATCCCTTTTGTCTTTTCATTAAACCGCTTTTCTCTGGAAATACAGATAACCTCCAATGAAAAACAATAGAAAACTGCCGCCGATAACCATTAAAATTTGATCCCAGGGAACAAAAAAGAAATCTCCTGCACTACCACCAACATTCATCATTAAAAATGGCTGTCCCCAAGGATAATATGGCCCAAATCGCTCCGAATTAATGACTAAAATCGTCGGCAATGTAAAGATAACATTGATAGCAAATGGAGCTGCAAAGCTTTTAAAAGCAATCGAAACCCATAATTGTAAAGCAATTAACGGAAATGTTGCCATCCAGCCTCCAATAATTGTTTTCCAAACAATCTCCATAGGAAAAGGATCTGTGATTCCGTCTATCACACCTACTAAATAAATAGAGACTAAATACATTAATTGCATAGCAAGCACCAAAAAAATCAACACCAGATATTTAGAAAGAAATACCTTCCCCCTTGTCACTGGCAGTGCCAGTAACTGTTTCCAGCCACCCTCCTGATGTTCATACCGGCAAATCACCCCAGCTAGGACACCCGAAATCAGCGGCAGAAATAATATAGCATAAGTAAAATTCATCGTAACCAACTTTTCATACCACGCATTCATTCCTTCTATTGCGATAAATGAATTGGCTAATCCAATAAATATCCCAACCAGCGGTGCTGCTAATAGAAGGAATAATACTTTTGACTTTCGCAGTTTATACCACTCTGAATTTATTACGGAAATCATTTATTTAACGTCCCTTCTTTTAAAATCAACCATCCCCAGCACATACAGCGCCAATCCGAATCCGATGCCTAATAGCGCATTGATATAGGAATACCCCCACTCATTCGATAGGTCCGGCCATTTCCAAATCACCCAATCCGGTAACAGCGGGGCAGAATAAGCTAAAATAACACCAATCACGCCTAAAGTTACCGGGATAGCTTGGTTCTTGCTGATTGTAGCCACCCAGAGCTGCAGCCCCAATACCGGCAGCGCCGCAAAGAAAGGGAAAAAACTATACTCCATTAACCGTAAATACGGGATAGCTTCTCCTAATCCAAGCGTCATGCCGTATCCGGTCACAAACAGAAATAAAAGAACAGAGGATAAAAATAAGATACAGCTGATGACCGTAAACTTCGATAGATAGACCGCCCGTTTGGATACGGGCAAAGCAACTAGCTGCTTCCAGGCATTGGTTTCATCCTCAATACTTGCCATAAAAGACGTTAAAATCACAATTCCCAAAACAATCGCCAGCGGTGTAAATGTATTAATATTCATCAAATAGTAAAGCCAGCGATCATCCATCTGCTCAAACAGATAATCTTTTCGCACCCCGTAATTGACCATCTGCAATGCCACCACGCCAAAAGGACCGATTAGACATAATAGCCACATACCCTTACGTTTTATCTTTAAAAAATCCGATTGTATCAATGGAAGAATCATCCTGCCTGTTCCTCCTTTGTCATCTCCAGGAATATATTCTCTAAAGACCGTTTTTCCTCTTCCACCCTGTAAATGGAGAAGCCTTGTTTGACGAGATAGTCGATGGAAGCTGCTACCTGCTCATCATCTTCGGCCTGCAACGTAACATATGCTTCTCCTAGATCTGCCTTTTGTCCATTGGCAAGCAGCGAACGCCACGCTGCTTCATTATCATTTACTTTCACCTGGATAGAAGCTTGCGCAATTTTACGCATGGATTCAATCGAATCTTGAAAAATCATTTTCCCTTTTGACACAACCCCAACTCTTGTAGCCATCTGATCGATTTCAGATAATAAATGACTGGATATTACTACCGTCATGCCGTATTCTTCCGGCAACTTTTGAATCAGTTCCCGCATTTCAATAATACCGGATGGATCGAGTCCATTCGTCGGTTCATCCAAAATTAGCAGCTCCGGTTGATGCAGCATAGCAGCAGCAATCCCGAGACGCTGCTTCATCCCGAGGGAAAATCCCTTTACCTTTTTATTGCCAACCTCGTCCAGACGCACCAGCTTCAGCACTTCATCAATTCTTTTCTTTGGCGCGTGAAGAATTTTTCGATTTGCTTCCAAATTTTCTCTGGCAGTTAAATGCGGATAATAAGAAGGATTTTCTACTAACGACCCTACATTTTTCAAAATATCTATCCGGTTGTTTTTCATATCCTTTCCGAATAACTGAACAGAGCCGGAAGTCGGCCGCATTAACCCTAACAGCATACGAATCGTTGTCGTTTTTCCTGCTCCGTTAGGCCCTAAAAAGCCGTATATCTCCCCTTTTGGTATCTTCATTTCCAAATTCGATACTGCTTTTTCTTTTCCAAATGATTTTGTTAAATGCTTTGTTTCTACGATATATTCCATGTTTATCACCTCTATTTTTAAGGATAGAGGTGTGAGGTTAAAATGTGGTATGGGGTTTGTTTAAAATTTGATTAAAGAGACAGGAATTTTTTTAGTTTGATTAGATAACACACACAAAAAAGAGACAGTTTATATTAGCTGTCTCTTTTCATAGCTCGTTTTCAATAAAGTTAATGGACTAGACACCGGTTCTTTTCACTTTCATAATCCTTATCACAGTTCCTTGTTCCGTAGAATCAATCTCCCAATCCAAATCCATCCCTTTCACCATCATATCAACAATAGAAAGACCAATCCCTTCTCCTTTTTGCTTTGTTCCTGTCTGCATTCCTCTTCCTTTATCTGCAATAACAATCGCATCATACTGTTCCGTCGTCTCTGTCCGTACAGCAAAATATTGGCCGTCTGCCGCATGGCGCAGTACATTTTGCAGGAGATTATCCAAAATCCGGCTGAACCATAAGGCATCGATTTCCCATGTATTCTCTTCAAATCCCTCTATATTAACATCAACTTCAAATTCTTCCTTCTCAAAAACTGGATACCAGGCTGCCAAATACTGACGAAGGAAGCGCGGCATATCGACTTCTTTTAATTCCTTCTTATATTTGCTCGCCATCAGCAAGGTATACGACAGGAGATTTTCAATTAATTTATCCACGTCTTCAATCGATGCGGAAGTCAACCTTAGAGAACGCTTTGCCTCTTCCGGCAAATCCATCTTCTGCAATGTATAAGCTTGTGCATTTATTTTAGTTAAAGGCGTCCGTAAATCATGGGATAAATTAGCAATCAATTCCTTTCGCAGCTGCTCCTCTTCCTGTTCACGCGCCCTGCTTCCCCTTAATTCCCGCACCATTCGATTAAAAGACTTCTCTAAATCACCAATCTCATCCTGCTTTTTTTCTTCAATAAGAATTGGCAAACCATCCGTATCCCGGATTTCCATTGCTTCTTGAAGATGCACCAGGCGTTTACGAATTCTTTTGAAGAACCATAAGGAAAGAAAAATAAATAAAAATACGACGACGATGGTCAATATAATAGCAGCCCAACTATACTGATTAAAAAGTTGTTGTGCATTTGTCTGCATCACTTCCCGCGGCAGCTGAAAAACAACGAAACCATCGTTCTCATTTTCCCCGGTAAAAGCAACGACTGTAAACGGGTCATGTTCATAATGATTTTTTAAAAATTGTACGGTATACGTAATATCCCATCTATCTGGTAAATTTTCCTGCACATTTCTTTGCACGTCCAAAACACCGTCTCCATCCACCCGAAACATGGAAGCGGTCGGATAAGTCTCCTGCCACTCCGCAAATAAATCAGCGGCATCATCTGCCGATACAACTTGACCGGCTTCCTGATGCCATTTTTCTTCTATCTCATCATATGTATCTTGTGTACCTTGTCCTGCTTCGGGAGTATTGGAATCATCCACTAAATTAAAGAAAACAAAAATAAAGGCGAAATAGGCTGCTTGTATTAAAAAGATAGCAATGAGGATAATCAGGATATATTTTGCTAATAAGGATTTGAAAAACCGTTTCATTTTTTCACCCGATAGCCAATCCCGCGAATCGTCTCAATAATCACCGGTTTCGCCGGATTTGCTTCTATTTTTTCACGCAGATAGCGGATATGCACCATTAATGTTTTATCCCCTTCCATATACTGTTCTCCCCATACACCTTCATAAAGCTGCTCTTTTGTAAGAATTTGGTTCAGATGACGCAGGAAATATTGAAACAGTTGAAATTGCTTGCCTGTCAGTAAAATTTCCTCCTCTGTATTTTTATTCATAATCACCAAGGATTTCATATCGATGTGCAAATGCCCAATTTCCAGCGCATCTTCTTTCTTTTGAAAACGGCGGAGCAATGCATCCACACGTGCAGCTAACTCATCCGGATGAAAAGGTTTTGTTACATAATCATCCGCAAAACTTAAGCCTTCTATCTTGTCCTCCACCGCAGAACGAGCGGATAACATAACAATCGGCGTTTCTTGATTCGCTTTTTTGATGCGTTTTCCAATAGAGAAACCATCCAGTCCCGGGAGCATAATATCTAATATGGCAAGGTCTATATCGTTTATATAGGTTTCTAATTCATTTCCAGAGGTCAGCCAAACTACTTCATGCCCTCTTCCTGTCAGGTCTTCTGTCACCCATTGTCCGATTTCTTTTTCGTCTTCGATGTACAGGATGTATGCCAATTGTTCTCACCTCTTTATCACCCGACTTTATTCCTCTCTAACCAATAAGCGTTCATCATGTATCATAACTTCTCTATACATCATCATATCAGGAGAACGCAGGAATTGGATGACATTCTTTTATTTTTAAACAAAATTTAAATAACATACCACTTCCCCATCTTTATGCAAAACAAAAAATCCGCCTCATCTAATCATTTATCAGGAGACGGTTCTAATGCGTTATTTTTATTTTATGCATACTGCAAAACCCGTTCCGCAGCCTTTCTTGCGCCGGCTATATTTCTGGAAACAGGACCAATTTCCAATTCAGCTAATGCTCCAGCCACAAATAGGCCTTCTCCCCATTCAAGTGACTTAGACACAATTGGAAATCCACAGGGTGCACAAAGCAGACGCATTTGACTTATTACTGGATCTAACCACTCTTTTCCAGGCATGGCAACAGCCGGACCGGTCGCCAGAAGAATAGTATGCCCTTCGACGCTCTCGCTATTTTCCATAAGCAGCTGTATCGTTTCATCTGTATGTTCCTTTATTGATTCCACATTATCTGTTATCATATTTAGTCTACCCGCTCTTTCTTGCTTCAGCAGCTTCAAATATAAATCTCTGGTAACAGATCCGCGATTCCTTGCATTCTGGATAACTTCCCTTCTTTCCTTGTAGCTTGTTAATTTATCGTATTTATTCATATATTTCGGTCCCAGCCATCCCGGATCACTGTCAAAATGATGAATACGTAACGGATGCCGCTTCACCATCGTGACCGTATCAATCGATTCTTTTTGTGTGAGTGCATAAGCAAGATGTGCCGCTGTCATTCCGCCTCCGACAACAATCACATCCCCAGTCTCTGGAAGTCTGTCATCCATTTCAAATACATGTCTCACTAACGCACTTCCTTTATATTTTTCAGCCCATGATGGATAATGAGAGATGTGATTCACTCCCATCGCAAGCACTACATGCTCACTAACAAAGTAACGCCCATCCGCCATGTAAACTTGCCATCCGGATGCCTTTCGAGAAAGTCCGGACACCTCACCTCGCAGCCAACACGTCATGACGCCTGTTTTCTCTAATAAATCCAAACTATGCTGATTAAACATATCTAAACGCGGCCGTTGATATTGTCCTTTAAATCCAGAGGCATAATTGTATGCAGAAGAATATTTTTTTAAACTGTATGGATCGGCATCTAAATGATGGACGAAAGGAGAACGCAAATGCTTCATCTCAATCTTATTTGTTATCGTTCTCCATCTTTCCAATGGCTGTGAATGCGGATCAATAATCAACAAGTCTTCTTTTTCTACTTTTTCCGCTTCCAGCAAACGTGAAGCCACACAGCTTCCTTGGATTCCTCCTCCAATCACTATCCATTGATACATACTTAACCCTCCTTCCTCATAATTTTATAACCGTAATCATTACGGATATAATCGAAAAATTTTTTCGTTGAACTTCACAACCTATTATTATTTATATCTGTATTTCCTTTTCCACGTTATGACAATCCTTCTGTATAAAAAAATCTTTTGTTTTTGTCCATTTTTAATTCAGCAGAAACCACGTTCGTACAATCGAGCCAGCGTATTTCTGCTTGGATATATTCGGCGTTTATACTTATTTTCTTTTCTATCTCTTTTAATACTTCCAAGAGTTCTGATAAGGATAAGTCAAACACTTCAGCAATATATTTATGAGGAGATTCAATCTGAAGCAGGTCCATAAAGTGTTCAGGTGTCAACGCTCTTTCCGCAATCCCATCTTCCATATGTATCACTTTTCTATATAACAAACGCTCTTTCTCGGTAAGAAAACGATCTATCAATTTTTCCTGTAGTCTTTTATCTAAATAGCTATCCAACTTCTGCACCTCCTTATCTTTTTAAAACGTAATTGTTACGATTTTTAACAGAACATAATTACCTTACCACGAAATCCAAATAAACACAATCCTATCTTGCTCCCAAAAACGATGTATCATTCAGGTAACTATTGGGATACATACTAAGCTCCTTATAAGTAAAATCGGATTTTTCTTTCTCATCATCCTCTTCAGACGCAGAACGCTCCTGACTACAATGTACTTTGGGAGTTACCCTCTTATATCATATATCCTGCCAGGCTCGTTTACAACAAAATAAAAAGTTATCTTCCGCCAACTTCATGGCACAAGATAACTTTTCACCCTCACGTCCATCCTGCTTACACATCTTCAGGGTCAATGCTAAGTGTTGAATCAGGATACTCAATTTCAATACCAGCGCTGACACTCGTCGTTACACCGAAAAGTGCGAATACTACTAATCCAGCAATAAGTAATTTCTTCATCGAATCCCTCCCTTCATATCTAAAACATTTTTTATCTTAAAATAAGCTTGTTTATATTGCTTATTTTGAGAATAGTAGTCAGATAACATCACATTATAGTGCATCAGAAATTCTCTATCCTTTTTTTCTTCAAAAAAAGGAATCGCAACCGTTTCCAGATATGTTGCAACACATTCTCCATTTAACTGTAATTGCAGAACATAAAATTTAATCCTATATTCTTCCATACTATATTTTTCAGCTAAGGCTGCTCCTTTTGTAATGTACGGGCCTGCTTCTTCTTTCTTTTCTATGCGCAAATATAATTCTGCTAATGTATATATTGTTTTCACACCATGCTTTTCTTCCGTTGATGCAGAAAGGCTCTCTTGGTAATAATAAATAGCCTTGTTTACATCTTTCTTCTCTTCATAGGCAAGTCCTAGATTATGATATACTTTTCGCTGCAAGTCGCTATTACTCCCAATGACCTTCTCAACACGGTAATAATAATCAATCGCTTCATCATAATTTCCCATCTTAAAATAATTAATGCCCAACAGGAAATAACATACAGTGCATTGATCATAGTTCATTTCCTGTAAATACTTATTTAAAGCTGTCTCTAAATGTTGAATAGATTTATATATATTATTTTTGCGATTGTATGTCAATGATATTTCATAATGAATATCTGCTTTATATGGAAAATTCAAAGCATTTGCAAGACCTAAATACAACTCTAAAGCTGCATCGTAATCCCCAATTTTATAATAATATAAACCGCAAACTCGATTAAATAAAGGCATGATTTTCATATTACTGTAATCTTGCAAAGATTCTGCTTCTTGAAATTTTTCTTCAACTTCTTCTAACGAGGATACCTTTAATGCAAATCGTAACTCTATTAAACTGATAAGCAGTTTAATTCCAGGGTCTGAAGATTTTTCAAATTCTTTTAAAAAGGATTGGTAAGCTTCTTCGGCTGCGGGCATGTTTTCCTTAATCAATTGATACATATCTTCCACTCTTTGAATAACTTTATCATTCACCGCTTCATCAATTTGAACTAAATCCTCAAACGTTACACCAAGCCTTTCAGCCAGCAGGTGTAGAATCTCTTCATTAGGAACGACATGACCAGTCTCAATCTTGCTGTAATAAGATACAGAGCAAATACCTTCAACAATCTCATGCTGGGTAGAATGCTGCTTATTTCGTAAAAATTTAAGTTTTTGCCCTAACTCCAAAATTCTCTCTCCTCTTCATGCTATTTTTCCTACTCTAAATGTAACATAATTTCATTTAAAAGTAGAAGCATTCTTTTTCATTTTAGGGTTTATTTATCATTCGTAAAGTAGGATGGAAACATATAATTGCTCGCAAGCGAAGAAAAAAATTGATATGATAAAATAATAAATGTGAACAAAGGCAATAAAAAGGAGCTGCATGATGCCAATAACCATCCACTACCAGACAAATGCAAAAGAATGGAAACGAGCTGAGAATGATACTGCTGTTCCAAATGATGCGCGTTTTATATGGTACGATTTTGTAAATGCGAGTGCAGAGGAAAGCAAATTGCTGGCTTCCCAATTTCATTTCGATCCGCTGGCTATTGAAGATACTGTCAAAACGGTGTCACGGCCAAAATTGAAAAAATACCCGGAGTATCAATTTTTAGTCTGTCATTTAATACACCCAAAAGATTATCGCGCACAAGCAGTTAATCTTTTTATGAAAGGCCGTATTCTTGTAACCTACCATCAGGACAATTTGAGGAAATTAGGCGATATGGAAGCAGCTATTCAGAAACGTTCCTCTTCCCAGACTATTACACCTGAAGATGTCGCTTTTATTATTTTAGATTTTATCGTTGATAGCTATTTTGAATATGTTGATCATATCGAGGATGAAGTATTTTCTTTTGAAGACAGGCATGTAAGTGATACAACAGGTAATAAGCTAATGGAGGATGTTTTCCAAATACGTTCTTTGATTATTAAACTGAAACGCGTCACTATGCCAATGCAGGAACTTATCCAACACTTGAAAGAAGACACCAGTTTCACAAAAACAAAGAAACAGAAAATATATATACACCATATTGAAGATCATATCATCAAACAGATGCATACGATTAAATCTGCTGAAGAGATGACTGGAGATATCCGTGATAATTACGATTCTTTCAATTCCTACCGTTTAAACAATATCATGAAAATCCTGACACTGGTTTCTGTTATTTTTCTTCCCTTATCACTCATTACCGGCATTTACGGGATGAATTTCTGGAATATGCCAGAACTGGAATGGAGTTATGGTTACTTTACGGTGCTTGCGGTTATGCTGCTTATGAGTATTGGATTAATTGTTTATTTTAAAATGAAAAAATGGTTTTAAAATATTGAAAAGCTCCAGCTGCCAAACGGCTGGAGCTTTACTTAGATGAACTATGGTTGTATTTACTTCGCTTCTTCACCTTGGACAAATGAAAATCATGCGTAATGGAAATAATCGGACGTATCAGCATCTGAATACTTCCAATCACAAATAATATGGTGCCGGCAAATGTTGTGTCTTCACTAAAGAATAAAAAGCTTCCAATCAAGAAAATTAGTCCGAGGACTAAATCATTTATTTGATAAAGCAATTTATAGATGGAAGTTACTCTGAGTTCTACCCTGTTTAAATGTAAATCCAATTCCCGATTACTTTTATTTAACTGCATTCCGTCTCCCCTTATTTATGATTTTATCTACTAAAAATCTTCCCATCTCTTACTCTATGTCATTATTATGTTCATATTTTATCAAAAGATTTCAAGTTAGGAAAATTTTCCTTCCAAACGACTAGTCGGAAGCATTTTTCTAGGTTGCCAGTGTTTCATAAACCATCGTGTGAAACTTTTTTCTGATTTCAGACAAGCGATGTTGTCTCCCATAGTGAACCATATTGGTAAGCAACACTGTAACAATTTCTTCTTTCGGATCAATCCAAAAACTTGTTCCCGTAAATCCAGTATGCCCGAAAGAACCGAGGGACCAGGCAGAGCCACAAGTTGTACCAATCGTTTTATCACATAATACTTCAAAACCTAAACCTCGATTTTGGATGACATTTTCTTTGATTAAAGCCATTGTCTCCGGTCTTAGAACGGACTGTTTTTCTGGATACAGCCAATAATCGGCATAGACCGCTACATCCGAAATATTAGAAAATAAACCTGCGGAACCGCCAACACCGCCCAAATGATAAGCTTTTTCATCATGCACCTCACCATGAACATATTTCCCACAAACTTTTTCCGTAGCAGCAATTTTATTTTTCTCTATTTTTTCTGGAAGAAAGCCAGTATCTTTCATCCCCCAAGGATGATATAGTTCCTTATCCGCAAAGGCATCCAGCCGCTGGTTCGTTATTGCTTCTATAACTTTCCCTAAAACAATCATTCCGATATCACTATATAATACTTGGGTCTCTGGTGGATAAGCTGCTGTACAGTTTAGTATTTCCTTCCATACGTCTCTTTGCTGGTACCGGTTTTTCACGGATAAATCTGCGGAAACACCTGAGGTATGCTGTAAAAAATGACGAATGCTTATCTGCTTTTGCGGAAATTCAGGTATATATTTATTTACCGTATCGTCTATATGTAGCTCTTTTCGTTCATGCAAAAATAGAATGCTTGGTAGTGTACACATAATTTTTGTTAAAGAAGCCAAGTCAAAGTAAGTGTCTATCGTAACAGGAATTCTCTCTCCCTTATTATTTAAAAAAGAACCTGCACTTCGTAACGTTTTCTGTTGCTGATGATGCTGAACAAGGTAAACAGCTGCAGGAATTTCATCTTTTGTAACCAATCCCTCTAAATACCGTTCATAATTCTTCATTTATTGCACCTCTTCTCCTTGTATCTAACAACATTCTTTTGGCCTCTTCCGGCAAATAGCCCTGTTGTTTTAAAACAAGAACAATACTTCCAATCACTGGTGGATGCTGCGATTTCAAAACATTGATAAAAGGAATCGCAAATAGTTCCGCTTTTACTAGTTTAACAATGAAATCATTCTGAAAAATGCCTCCTGCTAATACGAATGGAACAGTTCCATCCGTTATTTGAAACAACCGCTCAAACAATACATGTCCGCGATTCGCTATTTGTTTAGCTGCTTCTTGAATAATTTTTATTGCAATCTCATCTTTCATTTCAGCTGCTTGAAAAACATAGCTTGCAAATGCAGCTACACGCTGCTTTTCAAAATGGTTATAGATGATAGGAATCAATTCTTCTATACGTTCAATCGCTTCTCCATCCAAAATAAGGTCGCTCATCGCTGTTTTCGGTCCCAGCCCATCCAATTCATGGAATACAGCTATCAAGGCTTGTGACCCTAAATCATAGCCGCTGCCCGGGTCTCCTCCAATCACATGTCCCCAACCGCCAACGCGGGCTATCTTGGATTGATGTATTCCAAGCGTTATTGCTCCTGTTCCACAGATAGACACAATACCATCTTCACCAAACGTTTCTGAATAAAGTGCAATGGTTCCATCATGCTCCACAACGATTTCATTACCGGAGAACCTGTGCGGTGATGCCTTCCAAAAGTATTCCAACCATTTTTTCTGATCTGCTTTTCTTCCCAAGCCTGCTATGCCTAAACCTACCGATAAATCTGTATTTTCCGATAAATGATTGTGTTCATATGCCTCACTTATTATGCGGCTGACAACTTTTGCAGAATGTGTAAAACTGGTACTGTGCGGATTCGCAGCTTCTGCTTCTGTTTCCCATACAAGCCCCTCTGTTTTATGAAATAATAACGCGTTGGTTTTCGTTCCTCCGCCATCTATTCCTAAGATATACATGTTTTATACCACCCTTTATAAGGATTTCAAAATTCATGTTATAATACTTCCCGTGTTTTATGAAGGTCATGCAGTGTTGTATCATCATTTCTTGAGGCAGCTATTGCGTATCTTCCATATCTGCTTTATAAATTGTATGTTTTTCTTTGAAATGATATCCATGATGGATTTGACATTTTCTTATGAAAAATTACTATTTTAACTGACTATACCATAGAAGAGATGATTTATCTGTACGAAAATCAGTATGGATCGGAAAGACGTATGGCGGGTTGGATTAGTTCAAGTAAGGACGCGTTTCTTTAATAGTCTATCTTCTTACGGATTATATTTTTAAACAAATTTAGCTCGAAAATGAAAATAAGACTGGTTTCGCAACCAGCCTTACCGTTGTTTAATTCGCTATCTCATCCATCGGTGCAAATAATTCAAAATGAATATCATCATCTGACACATTCATACTTCTCAAATGACCGTCCATCGCACTCATAAATCCTTTTGGTCCACACAGATAAAAAGATGCATCTACAGTTGGAATCACAGTTTTCAACCAATCAAAGTCGATTCTTCCTTCTTTATCACACGCATCTGCACCAGTGCTATCCGCATAAACCGTATAATAGGTTACTTGTTTATTAGACTCAGCAATAGACGCCACTTTATCCTTCATCGCATGGTAAGACCGGGATCTTGCTGCGTGAATAAAGATTACTTCTCTCTCCGGCTGCTCTTCTATTGCGGTTTCTAACATACTCATTAATGGCGTTAAGCCAACTCCTCCGCTAATCAACACTAAAGGTTCTTGTTCTGTTTCATTTAATACGAAATCCCCAGAAGGCGAAGTGATTGGAAGAATCGCTCCTTCTTCCACTTGATTATGGAGGTAATTAGATACAATACCTTCCGGGTTATGCTCATCTTCTCTTTTCACACTGATTCGCAAGAAATCCTGTCCCGGCGCAGTGGATAAACTATACTGACGCAAATGATCATAGGCTTCTCCATCAATTTGTGCTTTCACCGTGATATATTGTCCAGGTTGATAAGCTGGGAGTTTGCCATTATCTGCTGGTTTTAAATAAAAGGAAGTAATGACTTCACTTTCAGGGATTTTCTTCACGACTTTAAAATCACGAAATCCAACCCAGTCTCCCGGGGCATTTTGTTTTTCTTCATACATTTCTTTTTCAACACTGATAAAAACATCAGCAATGACACCGTAAGCTTTTTCCCATGCATTAATAATGTCATCGGTAGCAGCTTCTCCAAGAACATCTTTAATCGCAATTAATAAATATTTTCCTACGATTGGATATTGCTCTGGCTTGATATTTAAGCTGGTATGTTTATGTGCTATCTGCTTCACATGAGGCAAAATATCCTCTAAATGCTCGATATTTGCTGCGGCTGCATACACCGTATTTGCCAATGCTTTTGGCTGTCCTCCCTTTCGTTGGTTTGTCTGGTTAAAAACATTTTTCAATTCTGGATGATTTTCTAACATAATTTTATAAAAGTGGCTTGTAATTGCTTCCCCATGCTCCTGCAAAACAGGAACCGTTGCCTTTACCGTTTCAATTGTTTTTTGATCTAATTCAGTTGTTGTGGTCTCCATGATAAAACGCTCCTTTGTTTATCAGTCTCATTTTAATAAATAAAAGATGTATTTTGTTTACATCTTTTATTTTATGCCTGTTATAATGTGAATTCAATGTGTCATAAGCAAATTTATGTTACAATTATGTGAAATAATTAACAAATGGAGCGATACCATGAACCTAAAAAAATATACAGATTTCTCTTTGCGTGTCTTGATTTTTGCAGGATTAAAGTCAGAGGAAGAGCTTTCAACCATTAAAGAAGTATCTGATGTATATTCCATCTCACCAGAGCATCTGCGAAAAGTGGTGCATGATTTAACAAAAAGAGGATTACTGACATCTGTAAGAGGAAGAAATGGCGGATTTCGTCTTGCGAAGCCTGCTTCGGATATAAATATTGGATTACTCATACGCTCTCTGGAGAGTGATTTTAATCTGCTGGAATGCTTTGATAAAGAGACCAACCATTGTGTGATTTCGCCGGGCTGCTCTTTGAAACACGTTTTAAATAAAGCGTTGTTTCAATTTTTTAAAGTGCTGGAAGAATATACGCTGGAGGATTTAATACAGAATGAAGAAGAACTGAAGGAATTGATGGGGATGGAAAATTAGTATTGAAAGATGTTCTTGTATTCTATCATTATGTTATTTGCTAAACTGCCGTACACAAGAACATCTTTTTCAAATATAATTTTCTCTTATAAGAAATCGCCTCGTTTTTTGAAGGCTCCTTGTTCAGCACTTGTATAAACTGACATACTTCCCTGCTAAATCTACTATTTTCCCGATCAATCGATTTGCCATGCCTATCAGATAGCCTGCCATTTTCACGTAACTTAATAAGATAGCTTATACGTCTAACGTTGAAGTGCATAATTAATCAATATATCCCCTTTTTCAAATCCAACCTTTTCATAAACGTGGTTCGCACGATGATTTTCAGCATCTACAGTTAGGTGGATCTCAGCTATTTCAAGGTAAGCAAACATAGCTGTCAACGCTTCTTGTAACAAGTGACTTCCATATCCTTTATTTTGATAACCGTTCACTATTCCAAAATACTCCAATGAAGCTTCTGAAAGTTCCTTATCGATCTCGAAATAAACATAACCAATAAATGTTCCATGATTATCCTTTAAGATTCTCAATATATTATTATCATTTAATCTGCTTTGAATCGTCTCTGCATCATAATATGTTTCCGGAAAAATAGCATCATGCAGCTCTTGGAATGCGGGAAAATCATTTTCTTCCATCAAATTGCTTTTTAATTTATCAAGCATTTCAAAACGATCTCTTTTTACGATTAAATTTAAATGATGACCTTTTTCTGCTGCATCGATCTCCTTCATAAATATCTGCTGCTTAATATTTTCCTTATTAATAAAAAAGGAATATTTCTGAACATCTGGGTAAAATGCTTTTAAGCGTTTCCATAATTCAACGGAAATCTCCATACTCTCTGTTGTATTAAAAGGCCCCCAAACCTCTGCTTCATCATTCTCGATTTCCAACCCGCATGCAGCCAAAACTACCCCAGCATCATTTTTTGCTATAAAAAAGGAAATCTCTCCGTTCTCATCTATAAGGTCCTCTTTAAGCGTTTGTAAAATATCATCTTTATCTGTTCCGCAAAATCCAATATGATGGTTCTTTTGTTTATTCATATCAGCAAGGAACGCAGAAAGTAATTCAAAATCATTCGCTTTTTCTATCCTAATCCCCATCGAAAAACCTCCTTTTCAAGTTAAATAGATCCACTCTTCCCTAAACAAAATGGGAAGTAGAATTTAATGATCATTCGCTTCTCTGTTTCTCCGGTAAGACTTTCTCAATCCGGCATAATTGCCAAAATAATAAATCAGACCGCCCAACACAGAAGGTCCGATATAATCTATTGCATGAGCATAATTACTTCGAATAACCATCATTAACAGACAGGCTAATAGAAACACACAGAAAAATCTTATACTCGATAAGCGCAGTTTCTTTTTCTCCCTTTGGAACGCTTCTTTTGTTGATACTTCTTCCAACTCCAGGTTCATTGCTTTCCTTCTCCTTTCCTTTTAAACGTAACACAGATATTCGTTTCAGAAAATAGCCATATATCCGTCCGAGTGAAAATGTATGTGCTGTTCTTATTTACTTATGCAAACGCTTTTACAATAAACTGCAAAAGACCTACAATGATATAAAAGAGAAATCTATAGAGGAGGGATTTTTTGCAGCATCATCCTTGGAACACCTTATCTGTTGAAGAAATAAATCATTTAATGAAAGACATTCCTATTTCATGGTGGATTGCTGGCGGCTGGGCACTCGATTTGCATTACGGAAAGCAAACAAGAAAACATGAAGACATGGATATTCTTATTAGCAGCAAAGATTTCTCTGTATTAAAAAAGTATCTGAATGATAGCTATGAATTTTTCATTGCTTATAACGGCATTTTGACAAAACTGGAGGATTCAGAGAAACGAACCGGAACATCTGACAGTCTCTGGGTAAGAAAAAAGCATGGCACAAGCTGGTTATTTGAAATCATGCTGATAGAGACAGAGGATAACGAATGGATTTATAAAAGAGATAACCAGATTAGACGGCCTGTCAACGAGATTGGAATAACCACTAACGATGGTATCCCTTATATAAAACCGGAGATACAATTATTATATAAAGGCGGCAGTTCTGTTATCAGAGAGAAAGATAATAAAGATTTAGAGCGGTTGCTTCCTGTTCTGAAAAAGCGTGAAATAAAGTGGCTGTATCATTCATTAAGTCAGCAATTTAACGGGAAGCATCCATGGCTGGAAACCATCAATAACAAAATAAAAGGACTCCCTGTACATGCCTTAATTATTGGTGGAACGGGAATGATATCTGGAGCATCCTTATGGCTTGCTGACAGTTCAAAAGTCTCCATTGTCGCGCGCAATGAGGCTAAAATGGATAGGGTGATGAATAAGTCGAATCCGGATTCTTCTATCAACCCGTTATTCGTTGACTACAGAGATAGTGCGGCGCTGAAAGAAAAAATTAAGGCAGCCATCATTCAAAACGGTCCAATCGATTTAGTCATTGCGTGGATTCATTCTAATTCCAACAATGCGTTGGATATTATCAGTTATGAAGTTGCCAAGAAAAGTCCATCCTGGAAACTCTATCACGTATTAGGAAGCAACTCTAACTTAAATCAAATGAAAAATGCTGCTGCAAAGATCTATCCAGGTTGCCAGTATAGACAAATTCAGCTGGGGTTTATTTTAGGCAAAGAACATTCCAGATGGTTAACAAACCAAGAAATCAGCCATGGAATAATTGACGCTGTGGCGTATGATCGGGAAGTAAAAATTATTGGGACAGTAGAGCCTTGGGAGAAGCGGCCCTGACTCCTTCTTTTCTTAAGCAGCTGTATGTTTCGTTTATCAAAATCATCATTGTCTTGTACCTGAATCCCTTTACAATTTATTAACAAAATGAATTTTTCTGATTTTCTTTGTTAAAATCGGGTATGAGCATACATTAGAAGGAGTGATACATCATGAGGTTGAAAAAATCTTACCTTGCAGCCTTAGGAGTTTCATTGATGCTTATTCTCGGAGCCTGTCAGAGTGATGATAATGAAGAACAGGAAAATCAAGAGCCAACACAAGAAGAAGAAAATGATAATGATAATGAACAGGAATCAGAATCAGGAAATGCAGAGGAAAATGATAACGAAGACGGATCGGATGATGAAAAAGTTGAAGACATATTCGAGGGCGAAGAGTAACATCTATCAAACACATATTCACCTGAATCTTGGTTTTCCAGTTTCAGGTGAATATAGTTTCTTTCTATGCTCTACTGTATATACTCAACAATATTTTTCGCCTTCGAAATCACATAACCACTGCCCCCGCGATCCTTCACATCTTCCACCATCATGACCAATAATATGTCAGCATCGTCTTCTTCAAAGCCGACAAACCAGCCATTTTTATTTGAATATTGGAGGTGAAAGTATTGAAGGAAGAATTATTTACGAAAAGACTCTGTTTGCGGAAAATACGACCAGCGGATGCCTCTGCACTATTCGCTATCTGGTCAGATCCGGCTGTTGTAGCATTCATGAACATTTCTGCTTTCACCCATGAATCACAGGCTACTGAAATGATCAACACGTTAAATGAATTAGCTGAAACAAATCAAGCAATCCGATATAGTGTGATAGACTTGGGTTCACAAGAAATTATTGGCAGCTGCGGCTTTAACTCTATCGACTCTGAAAATGCCCGAGTTGAAATTGGCTATGATATTGCGAAAGCACATTGGGGAAATGGATATGCCCCTGAAGCAATTCAGGCGCTGATTCATGAAGCTTTTTATCGTTCAGGAATAAATCGGATAGAGGCGAAAGTCGAGCCTGCAAATATGAATTCGGTGAAAGTACTGCAAAAAATAGGGTTTACCTTTGAAGGAACATTGCGGCAGTATGAAAAGGTGAAGGGTGAATTGATTGATATGGATATGTATTCGCTTTTGAAAGCAGACTAAAATTCTCCCTCTGTAAAAGATTGCAGAGGGGTTTTAATGCAGTTCTATTTTTATGGCACATTTCTTCCAATACCTTTCAGAAACTGATTCAATCCCCTTTTACTGTATATATCAATCACCTTTTCTTCATAAGTTTCTATCTTCTTTCGTGCTATTGCTAAATTATTTGTATCATATTTCGTATTCCATTTTAATAACTGTATGAGATCTTTCAAACGCTCTTTTTTCGTTGGCAGAACACCAAGCTTTCTTTTTAAGAAACGGATAATTATCCGCATTTGCCTTACGTACAGATTTGTATGTAACACAATAATTTGATCCGCTTGTTCAAAACTATTATCCAACCAAGCATAGTAAACACCTTCTATAATCCAGGTATTTTCTGAAAGAAGAACCTCCAGCTCTCTGTCTCTGGCTTCTGAATCTTTTTTCACTCCATAGTTTTTGCTCCAAAATAAGTTATCCAGATCTGTTGCTGCGATAGCTAGTGCCACGCGGCTGAAGTAAATACCCCACATTAAATTTGTAAGGTTTTAGCTTCCTTCGTCCAACGGAATGGTTTAGCCAAATGTTCATTGTAGTAACTGATAAATTGTTTTATCTTTTGTTGC